>NZ_JBFLGB010000007.1:0-47909 GCF_041859915.1 Limosilactobacillus sp. | reverse complement strand
CACCGATTTCTGTGGATGGATTGTGATGTCCCAGGGAACGAAAGAATCTGATTTGGCCGTCGTCGGCACGACAAACCCGATATTCGATGTCGTAATCCGTTCCAGTGCGAAGGGCACTCTCAAGTGCTGCTCTCACGGTCGCCTTGTCTTCCGGATGCCGAAACGCCTAAGTTTGGGATTTCTGCCTTAACTTCGTTATTCCCGGTCATCTTCATGGCCATCGCTACGAT
The DNA here is from genome assembly GCF_041859915.1 of Limosilactobacillus sp. Lineage (GTDB taxonomy): Bacteria > Bacillota > Bacilli > Lactobacillales > Lactobacillaceae > Limosilactobacillus. The sequence continues at coordinate 47,679 of NZ_JBFLGB010000007.1, read as the reverse complement.
CTATCAGATGATTTTTAACGGTGGTGAAGCACCCAAATCGGTCATTTATGACCGAGTAGTTCACGCTAGTGCTTTAATCTTTGCGTTAGGCATCCCGCTTTTCATCCGTTCGGCTAAACAAGTTACCCGTCGAGAATGGTCAGCGATTGTAGTAATTACTGTCTTAGGCATTCTAGCCTTGATCTTGATCTTAACTGGGCAGATTAGTTTTTAGTAATAAAAAAGAAATAGTTCACTTTTGATATGCACCACCAAAACTGATTTCAGTTTGAAGATGCATTTAAGAAGTGAACTATTTTTGTATTATTTGATTTGATATCTAGCCTGGTCTAATTCATGAACCACCATGGTTTCGATCAAAGTGATGATGCTAATTAAGAGAATGGTGTAATGATTAGGTAAGAGAATTAAGGCAATTAATAAAACCCAGGATAACCAATTCCAAGTTTGCTCGATCCACATTATTCGTCGTAACCGGTGATTGTTAACCAGAATCTGTGGAGAACGACGGATTATCATTTGAAAAGTTAGATATAACCGTGACTCATAAAAACTTTCAACTAAAAAGATGATGGTTAGACCGAAAAGAAAGAAAGATTCCACATTGTTCTCCTTAAAAGGTTGGCTTAATTTTTAAGGCTTCCTGTTGACTGAAGTCATCGTGAGGATAACGGTTCTTAAGAGCACGAAGAAGCAACGTTTTAGCGATTTCCCCGTTCCGAGTTAGGATTGGGCCGTGAAAATAAGAACAATACGTAGCTTTGTAGATGGCACCCTCTGTGTGGTCTTCACCATTGTTACCATGGCCCTTAATAACTATGCCTAATGGTTTTTCACCTTTACCCAAGAAGGTTCGTCCATTATGATTCTCAAAACCATGGTATTCCTGCCCAGTAGTAGGGTTTTTAATCGTGATGTTGCCGATGAACCGGTTATTATCTTGACTTAATGTATAGTGGTCAAGAATGCCCAAGCCAGGGATCTTTTCACCATTGGCGCCAACGTAATAGTGACCAAGCAATTGGTACCCACCACAGATAGCCAACAGTGGCTTACCAGCGTTAATGAATTTGGCAATACCGGCTTTCTTATTAGGAAGATCCCGTGAAACAACTAATTGTTCATAATCTTGACCACCGCCAAAGAGGGCTAGGTCGAAATCGTCGGGATCAAAGTCATCACCAATACTAATAATTTTAACAGCAATGTCAGCATCCATTTGTTTGGCGTAGTAACGAAGGGCGATGATGTTACCGACATCACTATAAGTGTTTAAGAGGTTGCCATAAAGGTGAGCAAGTCGTAAATGATACTTTGCCATTAGTCCATACCACCTTTCTTAATATAGCCCTTTTCTGTTAGCATTTTGCGTAATTGTAGCATGGCAGTGTAGCTAGCTAAAACATAGACATGCTTGGTAGGCATTTGCTTGATTTTATTGACTACGTTAGTCAGATCTGCTTCATGCCAAATATCTTTTACCCCAGCCATCGTTAACCGAGTCGTGATGTCCTTGTAACGTTCACCCCCGGTCATGTATTGGGGAATAGGGTGCTTAGTCAACTTTTCAAAATCCCCGTCCCAAATCCAACTGGTGTCGATTCCATCAGCATAGTTGGCATTGAGCAAGAAGGCAAAGCTAAAAGGCTTAGGATCAGTTTCAATCATATCAAGAACTTGGTTTAAACCAACTGGATTCTTGACCAGAATGATAGTCACTTGTTTGCCATCAACGTTAATAATTTCTTGTCGACCGAAGACCCGTTCATCGGATTCAAAAGCATGTTTAATTTGCTGTTGATCAACGCTCAGAAAACGGCCAAGTGAATACGCAGCTAAAGCATTGTAGATGTTATAAACACCGCCAATGCCGATGGTATATTGTTGACCATCAATATCAAAGGTAGAATTAGTAGGTGTAAGGTGGTCGATCTTAGTAACGGCATAGGTTAGCGCTGGTCGCTTAAATCCACAATGGGGACAGAAATAGTCACCTAGGCCCGCGTAGGTTCGCAGATGGTATTTAAGGATATGTTGGCATTTGGGGCAAAGGAGACCATCAGTATTAGCAGGAGCATCAAACGCCGGATGATGTTCATGGTTAAAGCCATAGTAAATGATGGGGTTAGGAAGCTCTTTACTATGAAAAAGCTGTTCATCCCCGTTGGCTATGATAGTAGCGTGGGGAGCCATTTTGACCCCGCGGAGGATTTTATTATAGGTGGTATAGATTTCACCGTAACGGTCCATTTGATCCCGAAAAATATTGGTAAATACAAAGGCTTGCGGGGTAATATATTGACAGACAATCGGGACATTAGCTTCATCAACTTCGAGAACTGCTAGGCCCTTTTTTCTGGCACGGGGAGCCGTAATGAAGGTAGTGACGATTCCTTGTTCCATGTTGGAACCGGTCGGGTTGGTTAAAACCTGGTCATACTTTTCCCGCAGAACTCGAACACTGAGTGCGGTGGTCAGTGTTTTACCATTCGTCCCTGTAATGATGATGAGGTTATATTTTTTGCTAAAAGCTTGTAGAATGTTGGGATCCAATTTGAGCGTCAATTTGCCAGGCAGAGAACTACCCCCATGCATAAAGGTATGGAGGAACCAATAGCTGGAACGGCCGGCAAATTCAGCAAATGAACTTCGAATTGACATCGAAACAGTTCCTTTCTTAATTGAAATTAAATACCGTTTAATTTTAATCTTTATGGACGTAAAAAGAAAGCTATTCGTCCCAAATCATTATCGTAATTCTGGCTACCATAAGCTCAAGTATTTAAAAGCATTTCAATTTTCGATATAATTAAGAAGACTATCAATAAAAGGAGTACTTATCGTGGCACAGCTATTTTTTAAGTACGGTGCAATGAATTCTGGAAAGTCGATCGATATTTTGAAAGTTGCCCATAATTATGAAGAACAAGGGAAGCCGGTGGTCCTGATGACCAGTGGTGTTGATAATCGTTCTGGGCAAGGTGTCATCGCTAGCCGAATCGGTTTGAAGCGTCGGGTTACTCCCGTAATGGATGATACTAATATCTATGAATATGTGAAGCACGTTAATCACCCTGTTTACTGTGTTTTGATTGACGAGGCTCAATTCTTACGGAAGCATCACGTTTTAGAGTTGATTAAGATCGTGGATGAATTAAATATCCCGGTAATGACCTTTGGGCTGAAGAATGACTTTAAAAACGAGCTGTTTGAGGGTTCTAAGTACTTATTGATTTATGCTGACAAGATTGAAGAGATGAAAACTATTTGTTGGTTCTGCCCACATAAGGCGACGATGAATTTACGTATTCACAATGGTAAGCCGGTCTATGAAGGCGAACAAGTTCAAATTGGTGGGAATGAGTCTTACTATCCAGTTTGCCGGAAACATTACTTCCACCCCAAGTTAAATCAAGAACAGGAGGGAAAATAACCAATGGAAATGAAAGATATTTTCGATAAGCTCCAGGCGGTGGCTGATCGCTATGATGAGTTAAATGAATTGATCAGTGACCCAGCCGTGATTGCTGATTCTCAGCGCTTTACCAAGCTTTCTAAGGAGGAAGGCAGCCTGCGAGAAACGGTTGAGAAGTATAATGAGTATAAGAAGGTCACCAAGACGATCAATGATGATGAAGAATTATTGCGTGAGACTGATGATCCGGACCTTACCGCTCTGACGAAGGATGAACTCAGCGATGCTAAGGAACAGCAGGCTAAACTAGAAAAAACTTTGGAAATGCTGCTGATTCCTAAGGATCCAAATGATGATAAAAACATTATCATGGAAATTCGTGGCGCCGCTGGCGGGGATGAGGCTAGTCTTTTTGCCGCTGACCTTTATAATATGTACCTGCACTACGCTGAAAAGCAGGGTTGGAAAGTTCAAGTGGTCGATAAAAATGAGACCGAAGTTGGTGGCTTTAAGGAAATTGCCCTGATGATTACTGGTAATAAGGTTTATTCCAAGTTAAAGTTTGAAAATGGGGCTCACCGGGTTCAACGAGTCCCAGTGACCGAATCTGCAGGCCGGGTTCACACATCAACGGCGACGGTTGGTGTAATGCCTGAAGCTGAAGACGTTGACGTAAAGATTGATCCTAAGGATGTCCGAGTGGATGTCTACCGTTCCAGTGGTGCTGGTGGTCAGCACGTTAACAAGACCGAATCTGCTGTTCGGATGACCCACCTGCCAACTGGGATCGTGGTTTCTATGCAGGATGAGCGTTCTCAGCAACAAAATCGTGCTAAGGCAATGCGAATTTTAAAGGCGCGGGTTTATGATTATTACCAACAAAAGGAACAGAGCGCTTACGATAAAAAACGGAAGAACGCCATTGGAACGGGTGACCGCTCTGAACGGATTCGTACTTATAATTACCCACAAAATCGGGTAACCGATCACCGCATCGGCCTGACCATTAACAAGCTTGATAAGGTGATGGATGGTGACTTAGATGAAATCATTGAAGCTTTGATTGTTGCCGACCAAACGAAGAAGCTGGAACAATTACGTAATGAATAATAATTGGACCTATTTTGCTGCCCAAAGGTGGGCTCGGCAGCGCCTGACCGGGACTACCGTGGATCCTGGGGCACCACAATTCCTATTGAAAATGCGCCATGGTTGGGATGCTACCCACCTGCTTCTTCATAATCGGGAGCGGATGCCAAAAGCTGAACAAGATTGGTTTCAGCAAGCGATTGACCGGCTTTTACGTCATGAGCCAGCTCAGTATATCGTTGGGCAGGCGCCCTTTTATGGCCGGGCCTTTAAAGTTACTCCGGCGGTTTTAATTCCTGAAGCAGAAACTGCCGAACTGGTAGAATGGGTACTTAACCGCATCCCTGATCGACCATTGCGGGTGCTAGACCTTGGCACTGGCAGTGGAGTGATTGGCATTACTCTGGCTTTAGAACGGCCGAGCTGGCGGGTAACGTTGAGCGATCTATCACCGGCGGCATTAACGGTTGCTAAACAGAATTGCCGACGGTTTGGCCTTAAACTGCCACTCGTGGCCAGTAACCTTTTTCAAAAACTTGTTGGTCGACGGTTTGACCTGATTGTCACCAATCCCCCTTACATTGATCGACGGGCAACGGGGATCATGGACCAGGCGGTGTTAGACTATGAGCCCCATCTTGCCCTCTTTGCCGATGAGAATGGCCTGGGATTTTATCACCGCCTATTTAACCAGGTTGGTGACCATCTTTTACCGGATGGTCAATTGTTTGGTGAGACGGGTTATGATCAAGAAGAGACGATCCAAGCGCTTCTTCACCGGTGCGATCAGCGAGCAAAAATTGAAACACGACATGACGTGGCTGGAAAGATGAGGATGATACACGTATGGGATTTTTCAGGCGCAGGAGGAAACTAGTAAGGATGGATACTAAGATTTTTCAATTAAATGAAATTGATGCGGCTGCCGATGCTATTAAGCGTGGTGAATTGGTAGCTTTTCCTACTGAGACGGTATACGGACTCGGTGCGGACGCAACAAATGAAGATGCAGTTAAAAAAGTTTACCTGGCTAAGGGGCGGCCTAGTGATAATCCGCTGATTGTTCATGTGAATTCTGTGGCAATGGTGGAGAAATATGCGGCCGAAATTCCAGAAAATGCCCGTAAGTTAATGAAGGCTTTTTGGCCGGGGTCGCTAACGATTATCTTAAAGATCAAGAAGCACGCCCTTTCCAAGACGGTCACAGGGGGCCTAAAAACGGTTGCCTTTCGTTTTCCTGACTGCCAACCAACGCTTGATTTAATCGCTAAGGCTGGTGTGCCAATGGTAGGCCCTTCCGCTAATACTTCTGGTAAGCCGAGTCCAACGACGGCTCAGCATGTTTACCATGATTTACATGGTAAAATTGCCGGGATCTTAGATAATGGGCCGACCCGAGTTGGAGTTGAATCGACTGTTTTGGATATGTCGACCGACCAACCGGTGATTTTGCGGCCGGGTGCCGTTACCAAGAAAGACATCGAAGCGGTAATTGGGTCTATTGATATTAACCACCATAAGGTTGGCAAAAATGAGATCCCGAAGGCACCAGGAATGAAATATAAGCATTATGCTCCCGATGCTCAGGTTTATATCGTCGATCAGGGAACCGACTGGGGCAAGGTTATTCAATGGATCGGGAAACAGCCTTTTGATGTCGGCATTATGGCAGAGGGCAAGATCCTGCAGAAATCAACCTTGCCGATGAACGCCGTCCAGTTCTCCCTAGGTGAAGGCATTAAAGACGCCAGTGCCCGGTTATTCGATGGGTTGCGACAGTTTGATGATCAGCCGAATGTTAAGGCAATCGTTACCGAAGCCTTTCCGGCGGTAGGCCTTGGTGGTGCCTACATGAACCGACTCAATAAATCGGCTGGTGGGGTCCATTTTAGTGATGATATGGTTAAATAAATTAACAGAACAAAAGATTGTGAGCAGTTTGACAAAGAAGCTTTGTCACTGCCCATTTTTTTTGGTAGAATAGGGGAGAAATTCAAAGGAGAGTGTATAAGGCATGGGCAAGTTTGAAGTTATTGATCATCCATTGATTCAGCACAAGTTGACGATGATTCGGGATAAGAATGTTGGTACGAAATTCTTCCGGGAAACTGTGAAGGAGATTTCAACCTTGATGGCTTATGAGGTTTCACGCGATATGCCATTAAAGGACGTTGAGATTGAGACCCCAATTGCTAAGACCACTCAAAAGGAATTGGCCGGTAAGAAAGTAGCCATTATTCCAATCTTGCGAGCTGGCTTAGGAATGGTCGATGGGATGACCGACCTGATTCCTGCTGCTAAGATTGGTTTCATCGGGATGTACCGGGATGAAAAGACATTGAAGCCTCATGAATACTTTGTTAAACTGCCAAATGATATTACGGAACGGCAATTATTTATTGTTGATCCGATGCTTGCAACTGGTGGTTCTGCCATGATGGCAATTGAAGCATTAAAGAAGCGTGGTTGTCAGGAGAAGAACATGAAGTTTGCTTGCTTGGTTGCAGCTCCAGAAGGGGTTAAGGCCGTGCGGCACGCTCATCCGGACGTTGACATTTATGCGGCGGCTCTTGATGATCATTTGAACAAGGATGGTTACATTGTGCCAGGACTTGGCGATGCTGGTGACCGGCTCTTCGGTACAAAGTAATTCACAGGTTGAAAAAGCGTTAGTGAATATTATTTGCTAACGTTTTTTATTTTAAAAAATTACAAAGGCATTAAGTTTTAGACCAGAAACTTTCTTATTGTAGTTAAAATAGTAAAATGGCAAATAGTGTTAATTGATAAGGAAGTTTTGAAATGTTTCAACAATCATGGTTAAAACGACGGTCTTGGCTGATGGTAATTCTTATAATCGTGGGTATCATTAGTGTTGGCTTCACCATGCATAATCAGCGATTTTATCATCGTCCAGTCGCGAAGATTGTTAAGACGGTGACGGTTGGAAAGCCGCGACGAACGAGCGATCAGTTTAAGAACGTTGACTATCAGCATGATCAACGCTTAACGGCTGTTATGTTGAATAGTCGTTACCGGGGACGTCATCTGATATTAAATAATACTTATAGTGATTCTCAACCAATGGACCAGCGCTTTCGAGTTGGCAACCAGGTCTTCTTAAGCCAGTTACATGATCATAATGGAACCCTGTCGGCTAATATTGCTGGTTATAAGCGTGATGTGATCTTAGTAGTTTTGGCCTGGCTAGTTATTTTTCTCTTGCTCGTAATGATGGGGAAAGCAGGGAGTTGGGCCTTAACCAGTGTGGTCGTGAATGCCTTGCTATTCATGTTTGCGGTTACGCTAGATCTTCATAATAATGGTGAGCATATCCTCGCAATCTTTAGCATTTTAACGGTAATTTTTGCTTTTGTTAGTTTGCTACTCGTCTTAGGACCTAATAAGAAAATGCTTGCGACCTTTAGCGCAACCGTGATTGGTACTTTTGCCGCCCTGGGAGTTAGTTTACTGGTCTTTTCTTGGACTCACGAGCGTGGAATTTATTATGAATCGATGCAGTATGTCACCCAAGTCCCGCGCCCCCTTTTCTTAGCCGAAACGTTGTTAGGTTCGCTGGGAGCAGTAATGGATGAATCCAGTGATATCATTGCCACTCTCTTTGAGCTCAAGCAATTGGAACCGGAAGTAACATCACGGCGACTCTTTATGTCGGGTCGAAACGTTGGTAAGTCGATTATGGGGCCCTTAATTAACGTTCTTTTTCTGATCTTCATGGCTGATACTTTTACGTCTAGCCTTCTTTACATTAAAAATGGTAATTCATGGGGATATACTTTTGCGATGAATATGAGCCTCGGAACCGTACAAAGTTTGGTCTCCGGAATTGGGATTGTTTTAGCGGTTCCATTAGTTAGTGCTTTTGGTGCATTTTTGCTAGGGAGGCGGACAAAGTGACGACAATAACAGCCCTGGGATTGGTATTAATGATTTTAATGGTTTTAGTTGGTGGCAAGCAGGGATGGACGGCTTTTTGGAGTCTTTTGTTGAACTTCGGCTTTCTCTACTTTGCAATTGTGTTAATTGCTTTTCATGTGCCACCAATGTTTGTGATGGTCACCACTGGGGTAATCATTTTGGCAGTTACGATTTTTATGGGAGAAGACGATCTGAAGACAACCGTAACGGCTTTCTATGCTTCATTAATTGTTCTAGCTATTCTAATTTTCTTTATCATTGGTTTGGAACATTGGGCAATGGTCCAGGGCTTTGGAACCGAAGACAGTGATGAGCTGGAGGGAATGTCGATTTTAATTGGAATTTCCTACCTTAAGGTGTCAGAGACTGTAATGGTGCTAAGTACTCTGGGGGCAATTGCGGAGGCCGCGATGGCAATTGCTTCGGGGCTAACCGAAGTGCTTGCTAACCATCCTCAAATTACAAATCGGCATTTAATGAGTAGCGGACTAACCATCGGTCGTCAGATCATCGGGACCACGTTTAATACCTTGTTTTTTGGAGTCTTTGGTGGCTTTTTAGCTCTCTTTATCTGGTTTGCCGGGCTTCATTATTCTTTGGGGACAATTATGAATAATAAGATTTTTGTCGCGGAGATGTTAGAGATCTTAGTTTCCTTTATTGGGGTCCTCATTACCGTGCCAATGACAGCTTGGGTAATGACGAAGCGCCGGCACCATTTGGTTGACGTTACCAAAGTTAAGCATAATAAGAGTTAATTAAAAAGTGAGTGAACGAAATTAAGGAATTTTAATAAAACAAAATTATGAATTTGTTTCATTAAACGTGAAATAGCACAAATTAGGCATCTTCGGCTGATCAAAAAATTAGGTATGTTTAAGATCTTTTGAAATTTTACTTAAATAATGATATATTACTTACGTAACTTGGGCTTAATACGTTTTCTTTTTGCGACGTTCATCCAATTTACAAGCCAAATTATTGTTATAAGGAAAGAGGTGGAATATGAATGGGCGGTGATGCTTTAACTTTTAAGCTTTTCGGACTCACGTTCAATACAACGAACATTGTTTCTGGACTGATTATTTACGTAATCGTATTCTTCACTCTTTACGGGATGTCACGAAAGATCAAGATGAAACCAACTGGTGCACAAAACGTCTTTGAGTGGTTAGTTGATTTCACGAACGGGATTGTTAGAAGTCAGATGCCAGCTGAAGAACAGGGCCATTACAGTTTCTTTGCCTTTGTCTTGTTCGTCTTCATCTTCTTCGCTAACCAATTCGGTTTGCTGTTCCAGTTCCATTGGAATGGGGCGGAAGTGCTTAGAAGTCCCACGGCGGATCCAGTTGTAACGTTAACCCTCTCACTGATGGTAATGACGATGGCCCACTTTGCTGGGGTAGCGCACAATGGCGTTGGTGGTTATATCAAAAATTACGCTAAACCATTTACGCTAATGTTTCCGGTTAACATCATTGAAGATTTCGCTAACTTCTTGACGCTGGGTCTCCGGATCTTTGGTAACATTTTTGCTGGTGAACTGTTAATGAGTTTAATTGCTAACATGGCTTTTTCACATGGTATTTTGACTATTATTCCAGGATTACTTCTGGAGCTTTGTTGGCAAGGATTCTCAGTATTTATCGGTGCAATCCAGGCTTATGTCTTTGTAACATTAACGACGGTTTATATTTCTCGGAAGATTTCCGAATAATAATCTCTAAGGAGGAATTTTAAAATGGCATTAGGAGCAATTGCTGCAGGTCTCGCGGCTATGGGTGCCGCTATCGGTGGTGGTATCGGTGATGGTATCTTGGTTGGACACACTGTCGACAGTATCGCACGTCAACCAGAATTACAGGGTAGATTACAGGCAACGATGTTTATTGGTATTGGTTTGATTGAAGCTATGCCTATCATTGCTATCGTTATTGGCTTCCTTGTTATGAATAAGTAATTATTAATTGTTTTTCATTTTTCTAATAAGGAGGTGTCAATAGATGTTTGTGAATAGTGTATTAGCTGCGTCGAATAGTTTATACATTGGTGACCTTGTATTCTACATTGTGACCTTCATTATCCTGATGCTGTTAGTCAAGCACTTTGCTTGGGGACCAGTTACCAACATGATGAAGAAGCGTGCTGATAAGATTGCTAGTGATATCGACAATGCTGCACGTTCTCGGGAAAGTGCCGAGAAGATGGCTGCTAAACGCCAGAGTGAACTGCAAAATTCACGTCAGGAAGCGGCCGGCATTGTTAGTGATGCTAAGAAGTCAGCTGAAACACAACGAGCACAGATTGTTGAAGCGGCGCAAAATGATGCGCAAGCACTGAAACAACAGGCACAAAAGGATGCGGATCAAGCACGTCGCGATGCGCTGAATGGTGCTAAGGATGACGTTGCAAACTTATCTATTGAGATTGCTTCCAAACTCATCCAAAAGGAATTAAAAGCAGACGATCAAAAAGCATTGATCGACTCTTATATCGAAGGGTTGGTAAATCATGAGTCTTGATAAGAAAACAATTGCTGGACGTTATGCCCGTGCATTGTTCGAATTGGTTGATGCGAACAACAAACTCGATACAACTTATCAAGAATTAATTGCTTTACGCCAGGTCTTTGAGGATAACGAGGATTTGGAGCCTGCATTAGCGGGTGTTCAATTATCACTCGACGAAAAGAAAGCATTAGTTCAGGACTTAAAGCAGGGTGCTTCTCAGTACGTTGCAAACCTGATTCAAATGCTTTTTGATTACGGCCGCATGGATTGCATGGTCGCAATTATTGATGAGTTTGAGCGGCGGTATGATGTCAAGAATAAACGGATGCATGCCGACGTTGTCACAGCGATCCAACTCGATAAACAACAACGGGATCAACTAGCGGCCAACCTGGCCAAACGGTTTGGGGCAACAAAAGTAGTCTTAAACGAACAGGTTGATCCAGATATTTTAGGTGGGGTTATTGTCCATGCGGATCACAAGACGCTGGATGGTAGTCTCAGCTCAAAGATTAAGCAAATTCGTCGTTTACTAGTTAGATAATATATAGATCTTTTGTTAAAGAGGTGAGACCTTTATGAGCATTAAAACTGAGGAAATCAGTTCACTCATCAAGAAGCAGCTCGCCAATTATAATGACCAAGTATCTGTTGAAGAAACTGGTACGGTTACGTATGTTGGTGATGGGGTTGCTCGTGCCGATGGTTTGGAAAATGCCATGGCTGGTGAGTTGCTCGAATTTAGTAACGGTGTTTACGGAATGGCTCAGAACCTCGAAAGTAATGATGTTGGTATCGTTATTTTAGGGGACTTTACTGGTATCCGTGAAGGTGACACCGTTAAGCGGACGGGTCGAATCATGGAAGTACCCGTCGGTGATGCACTACTCGGCCGGGTTGTTGATTCATTAGGTCGGCCGATTGATGGCTTAGGTGAAATTAAGACCGATAAGTCACGTCCAATTGAACACAAGGCACCAGGTGTTATGTAGCGGAAGAGTGTTTCCGTACCACTGCAAACTGGGATTAAGGTGATTGATGCCTTAGTACCAATTGGCCGTGGTCAGCGTGAGTTAATCATTGGTGACCGGAAGACCGGTAAGACGGCCATTGCCCTGGATACTATTATTAACCAGAAGGGCAAGGATGTTATCTGTATTTACGTTGCCATTGGTCAAAAGGAATCAACGGTTCGTTCAGATGTGGAAACACTTCGGAAGTATGGCGCTATGGATTACACAATTGTTGTTTCCGCTAGTGCCTCTAACCCTGCACCAATGTTGTACATTGCGCCTTATGCTGGTGCAGCCATGGGTGAGGAGTTCATGTTTAACGGCAAGGATGTCTTAATTGTTTATGATGACTTGTCCAAACAGGCCGATGCTTATCGTGAACTTTCATTGATTCTGCGTCGTCCACCTGGCCGTGAAGCTTACCCAGGTGATATTTTCTACACCCACTCACGGTTACTGGAACGGGCTGCCCGGTTGTCTGATGACCTTGGTGGTGGTTCAATGACTGCTCTGCCAATTATTCAGACTCAGGCCGGTGATGTTTCTGCTTATATTCCAACTAACGTTATTTCCATTACTGATGGGCAGATTTTCTTGGATTCTGATGAATTCTATGCCGGTCAACGGCCAGCTATTGATGCTGGGACTTCTGTTTCCCGGGTTGGTGGTGATGCCCAGATCAAGGCGATGAAGAAAGTTGCCGGGACCTTACGTTTGGATATTGCATCCTATAACGAATTGGCTTCCTTTGCCCAGTTCGGTTCTGACCTGGATGAAGCAACCCAGGCACGTCTGAACCGTGGTCAAAAGACGATGGAAGTTCTGAAACAGGGCTTACACCAGCCGCAACCAGCTGCTCAGCAGGTTGTAACGTTGTACGCATTGCAACAAGGCTTTATTGATAAGATTCCGTTGGATGATGTTCAACGTTACGAGAGTGAATTGGCTGCTTATATGCACGCAAACCACCAAGACCTTTACGACGAAATTACTAAGACTGGTAATCTGCCAGAAGGTGACAAGCTGCATGTTGCTGTTGCTGACTTTAGTAAGTCATTCCAAACCAGTAAGCAAGCAACCTCATCTAAGAATAAGTAAGATTGATTAGTCGAAAGGACGGTGAGATTTAGTGCCAGCTTCACTTGCTGCAGTTAAACATAAAATTGAATCTACGAAGAGTACTCGACAAATCACGTCAGCGATGCAGATGGTTTCAACTGCTAAGCTAAACCAGATTCAACATCATACCGAAACCTACGAAGTTTATGCGGAGAAGGTTAAGCAAATGTTGGTTGACCTGGTTAGATCTCATAGCGCGACATCTGCTGCTTCGCAAGATAATGTTTATGCTGCACTATTTAAAAAGCGTCCGGTTAAGAAAACAGGGATCCTTGTGATCACATCGGATCGTGGCCTTGTGGGCTCTTATAACAGTAATGTCCTCAAAGCGACTATGGCGATGATGGATAAGCATAAGCTAAACAAGGATAATACCGTATTTCTGACGATTGGTAAGACAGGAACTGAGTTCTTTAAGAAGCGTGGGATGAATATTGTCTACCAGTATTCAGGCATTAATGACGTTCCAACCTTTAGGGAAGTACTGCCAATCGTACGATCAGCCGTTCAAATGTACAATGATGCGGTTTTTGATGAGCTTTATATTGCGTTTAGCCATTATGTCAATCGGATTTCTTCACACGTGCATGTTCATAGTGTGTTGCCGATTACCGAAAAATCGCTTATGGATGATGATGAATTATCTGAACTGGAAGCGGCTAGCAACCAGTCAGCTAACTCAAGTAGCGATGTAACAACGGCATCGATTTCGGCTGAATACGAATTTGAACCGTCAGATACGGCTATCGTTTCTGCATTGGTAGAGCAATATGCGGAAAGTATGCTTTATGGAGCAATTTTGGATGCTAAGACATCTGAACACTCCTCGAGTGCAAATGCGATGCGCTCTGCCACTGATAATGCTGATGATATTGTTTCAACATTGCAATTGCAGTATAACCGAGCACGGCAGGCGGCCATTACCACTGAAATTACCGAAATTACTGGTGGTATGACTGCAGAAGAATAAATTCAAACGTAGGAGGAAACAACATGAATACTGGTAAAGTTGTCCAAGTCATTGGACCGGTTGTTGATGTTGAGTTCCCCTTGGACGGAAAACTTCCTAAAATTAATGATGCTTTGAAGATTAAGGAAAGTGATGACAAGGTTCTAACAACCGAAGTTGCCCTAGAAATGGGTGATGGAGTTGTTCGAACAATTGCCATGGACGGAACCGATGGTCTTCAGCGTGGAATGGAAGTTGAAAACACTGGTGCCCCAATTAGCGTGCCAGTTGGTGATGATACTCTTGGTCGAGTATTTAATGTCCTGGGTGAACCAGTTGATAATGGGCCAAAGTTTGGGCCAGATGCTAAACGGATGCCAATTCACCGTAATGCACCAAAATATGACGAACTGAATAATAGTACAGAAATCCTGGAAACCGGGATCAAAGTTATTGATTTACTAGAACCATATATCCGTGGTGGTAAAGTTGGCCTGTTTGGTGGTGCCGGTGTTGGTAAGACCGTTTTAATTCAGGAATTGATTCATAACATTGCTGAAGGTCATAATGGTATTTCTGTCTTCACTGGGGTCGGTGAACGAACCCGTGAAGGTAACGATATGTATTATGAGATGAAAGCTTCAGGAGTTCTGAAAAAGACAGCCATGGTCTATGGTCAGATGAACGAACCACCTGGTGCCCGGATGCGGGTAGCATTGACCGGTCTGACGATTGCGGAGTACTTCCGTGACGTTAAGGGTCAGGACGTGCTGCTCTTTATCGATAACATTTTCCGGTTTACGCAGGCCGGTTCAGAAGTTTCAGCCCTGTTAGGGCGGATTCCTTCTGCCGTTGGTTATCAGCCAACTCTGGCTACTGAAATGGGTCAGTTGCAGGAACGGATTACTTCCACTAAGAAGGGTTCTATTACTTCAATTCAGGCTGTTTATGTTCCTGCCGATGACTATACTGACCCTGCACCAGCTACGACGTTTGCCCACCTGGATGCAACGACTAACCTGGAACGTCATTTGACCCAGATTGGTATTTATCCAGCTGTTGATCCGTTGGAATCTACTTCCACGGCATTAACACCAGAAATCGTTGGTAAGGAACACTATGAAGTTGCAATGCAGGTTCAGCACGTTCTTCAGCGGTACCATGAACTGCAAGATATCATTTCTATTTTAGGGATGGATGAATTGTCCGATGAAGAAAAGACAATTGTTGCTCGTGCACGGCGAATTCAGAACTTCCTATCACAGAGTTTTAGTGTTGCTGAACAGTTTACTGGAACGCCAGGTAAGTATGTTCCAATGAAGGAAACTATTCGTGGCTTTAAGGGCATCCTTGAAGGTAAGTATGATGACTTACCAGAAGAGGCCTTCCGTCTAGTTGGAACAATCGATGACGCTGTTGAAAAGGCCAAAAAGATAAAAGCTGAGCAAGAAAAAGAAAACAGTAAAGATTAGGAGGGGATAATTTATGGCTGACAATAAGTTTAAAGTCACGATTATTACCCCTGACGGTACTGTTTATGATAAGAATGACGCTACGATGTTAGTTATGAATACGTCTGGTGGTCAGATGGGGATCATGGCTAACCATATCCCACTGATTGCGGCCCTGGAAATTAGCACTGTTCAAATCAAACACGATACCGGGACTGATGAAGTGGCAGCTGTTAACGGTGGAATTATTCAATTTGATGGCAAGAACGCATTAATTGCTGCTGATAGTGCGGAAATGCCAGAAGAAATTGATATTCAACGTGCTGAAGCGGCTAAGCGCCGTTCTGAATCAGCAATTGAAAAGGCCAAGCGTGAACATGATCAAAATGCATTGGCACGAGCTGAAGTGCACCTTAAACGGGCTATTAACCGTTTGAACACTTCTAAGCTTAATCAATAAGGATGATTAAGATCCTAAAACAAAGGGATTATGGCGGAAACGTCATGATCCCTTTTCAATTTTTAAGCTTAAGTTAAAGCTTTGTTGCTATTGGTAATGACTAAAGCATGGTATGATAAAATACAAATTGGTTTATTAAAAAGGAGGATCCAGCGTGCAATTAACGGGAATTCATGCTCTTATTGAGATCGTTGTCCAATTGATCTTTATATGGCTGGCCTTTAACGCTATTCAGGGCTTTCATCTTGAACGTTTTTTTAAGCATCCACCGCGGACATTGCCACTGATGATTGTCCTTTGTGCAACAGCGCTTGGTTACCTATGCGCAAGCTTTTTCTTAGGCATTATTGGTGCAATTGGGAACCTTATTTACCTGGTGCGTTAACAATTGAGGGAGTATTTGATGGATAAGATGGTTATTAAAGGTGGTCAACGGTTAGCTGGGCGTGTCCACGTGGCCGGTTCCAAGAATGCAGCACTGCCAATGCAAGCGGCTAGTATTTTGGCATCGGTGGGGAGTGTTCACCTAACCAATGTGCCATCGTTGTTGGATATAAAAACAATGAACCAACTGTTGCGGTTCTTAAACTTAACCGTTACTTTTGATGAGAACCAGCACCAGTTATTGATTGAGGCACAACACAGGGTCGCAAGTGAGGCCCCCTTTGAATATGTTGATGAAATGCGTGCCTCCTTGTTGGTAATGGGCCCGTTATTAGCCCGTACTGGCTATGCTAAAGTGGCTCTACCGGGAGGCTGTGCAATCGGTTCACGGCCAATTGACCTTCATATTAAGGGATTACTTCAACTAGGAGCGACGGTCCACCAGCGTGATGGCTATATTGAGGCCCGTGCTACCCAACTTGTCGGCAGTCGTATTTATTTAGATTTTCCGAGCGTGGGGGCGACTGAAGACTTAATGATGGCTGCAAGTCGGGCGCAGGGAATTACCACAATTGAGAATGCGGCACGGGAACCAGAAATCGTTGAATTAGCCAATCTCCTTAACCAAATGGGGGGTCGGATTCATGGTGCTGGTACTGAGGTCATTCGGATTCAAGGTGTTAATTTCTTGCATGGTTGTGATTACGAACTGATGCCGGATCGGATTGAAGCCGGTACTTTTATGATTGCTGCGGCCGTTACTAATGGTGATGTAATTGTTGAAAATGCCATTCCTGCTCACAACCAACCCCTAATTGCCAAACTTGAGGAAATGGGGGTAACGGTAGTTGAACAAGATGATGGCATTCGGGTCCTCGGTACGTCGGTTCTTTTACCAACAACGGTTAAGACGATGCCTTATCCGGGCTTTCCAACCGATCTTCAGCCACAGATGTCAGTGCTGCAACTCTTAGCAAACGGGACCAGTACGCTTGATGAGCAGATCTTCGAGAAACGGTTTATGCACCTAGAAGAATTGCGGCGAATGAACGCTAAGTTTCAAATTAGTGGGTCAGTAGCAGTTTTGTATGGACCAACGAAATTTAGTGGGGCTGAGGTAACCGCTTCGGACCTTCGCGCTGGTGCGGCTTTGGTATTAGCCGGATTAGCGGCTAAAGGGATCACTCAGGTACGCAACGTTAGTGAAATTGATCGGGGTTATGATCATTTTCAAGAAAAGTTGCATGCTTTGGGAGCCCAAATTGATCGAATTGACATTGATGATAAGATCAAG
Source organism: Limosilactobacillus sp. (assembly GCF_041859915.1). Lineage (GTDB taxonomy): Bacteria > Bacillota > Bacilli > Lactobacillales > Lactobacillaceae > Limosilactobacillus. The sequence goes on along the minus strand of NZ_JBFLGB010000007.1, from coordinate 30,056 downwards.
TTATCACCAAACCACCGAACTGGTGAAACAAGTTAACTCGTCAGCAGTTGGTGAGCATTGTATGGTATAATTACGAACGATATTAAGAAATAAAATCTTTCATTAGAAGGAGACGGAAGCTAATGGCACAAGATATTGGTATTGATTTAGGAACAGCCAACGTGCTGATTTATGTCCAAGGTAAGGGCATTGTGTTAAACGAACCATCCGTGGTAGCAGTTGATACAAAGACTAATAAGGTCCTCGCAGTTGGTTCTGAAGCTTATCGAATGGTGGGACGGACACCAAGTAATATTCGGGCGATCCGACCATTAAAGAACGGGGTCATTTCTGATTTTGATGTAACCGAGGAAATGCTGTCGTACTTTATTGGTAAATTGAGTGTAAAGGGCTTTATGTCTAAACCTAACATTATGATTTGCGCCCCTACTAACATTACTGAGATTGAGCGCAAGGCAATTATTCAGGCTGCCGAGCAATCTGGTGGTGGTAAGGTTTATCTTGAATATGAGCCGAAAGTAGCCGCAATTGGTGCTGGCTTGGACATCTTTAAACCCCGCGGTAACATGGTTATCGATATGGGTGGTGGAACTAGTGATATTGCCATTTTGTCCCTAGGTGACATTGTTTCCAGTAGTTCTATCCGCATGGCTGGTGATAAGTTAAATAGTGATATTGCTGCCTACATTAAGGATAAGCATGGCCTGATTATTGGTGAACACACCGCCGAAAATATCAAGATAAAGTTAGGAACCGCGCTAAAGGTTGATAAGCCGGCCGAAATGGATGTGCGTGGCCGAGATGTTGCTTCAGGGATGCCTAAGCAAATTACCGTTAATGAAAATGAAATCGAAGAAGCTATCCATGGTACCCTCGAGCAAATTCTTACGGCAACGGTCAATGTTCTAGAAACGATTCCGCCAGAGCTCGCCAGTGATATTATTGATCGTGGTATTATGCTGACTGGTGGAACGGCTTTGTTAAAGAACATTGATAAGCTCTTTAGCGACCGTTTAAAGGTGCCAGTAGTTGTTTCTCAGAGCCCGCTGGATAACGTAGCTAAGGGTGCTGGTGAAATGCTGGAGCGGATGCAGAAAGCTGATCGAAAGAAGAAGTAATAATGATGGTTCGGGTATTATGCAAGTTGATATGGTGGTATCAACGGGCGATTTCGGTTCGCAGGCCATACCGGGTCTGTCGTTATTATCCAACCTGTTCTCAGTATATGTTAGAGGCGTTACAACGCTTTGGACTGAAGGGAGTCCTGCTGGGGATCGCTCGTTTATTGCGTTGTCAACCCTTTGCACGGGGTGGATATGATCCCGTACCTGACCATTTTACGTTTCGACGTAAGTACTAGATATAAAGGTGAAATTGTGGCTAAAAAAGAAAAGAAAATTGAAGTAAGTGTTAAAGACATTGAACGGAACCACCAACCAGTTCAACAGATTTTTATTGGTAAGCGACTGATTGGTGAAGTTGTAACTGATAATGACCGTTTTAAGGCCTTGTTGACGGCTGACGAGAGTGAATTCTATGTTCATTCTCAAGAAGAGGGATTAGAAATGGTTCTCCAACAATACCACCTCCACCAACATTAAGGTGGAACCAGTGGAATACCGTTCTCTTTAACTTGAAGAAGGAGTTAGGTAATGCAACGTTCGCAAAGTGATGAAGAAGAAAGTCGAATCGATTGGGGAATTATTTTTTGTGTGCTCCTGTTGGCTTTAATCGGACTGGCTTCCATTTATGTGGCGGCGGTTCATGATCGACAGGCGACCAGTGTTGCTCGTCAGGTGGTGACTCAGTTAATTTGGTACGCAATTGGGACAATCTTGATTGTAGTAATCATGCAATTTGATTCGGAGCAGCTTTGGAAAGTAGCACCGATAGTCTATTGGCTGAGTGTTTTCCTGATGTTTGCGATCTTGGTTTTCTATAGTCGATCTTATTATGCTAGTACTGGTGCGAAGAGCTGGTTTGCCATTGGTCCCTTTACCTTTCAGCCCTCTGAAATTATGAAACCAGCCTACATTCTTATGATGGGACGAGTGATTACGGTTCATAACAATCGTTACCCGGTTCATACAGTGAGGTCAGATTGGCGTTTAATTGGTACCATGTTACTTTGGCTTTTGCCAGTGTTAATCTCTTTGCACTTCCAGAACGACTTTGGGACTGGACTGGTTTTCTTTGCTATCTTTGTGGGGATGGTCTTAGTTTCGGGAGTTACCTGGCGAATCCTAGCACCCGCATTTATAGCATTGGCGGTGATTGGAAGTAGTGCCTTAGCCATGGTTACCAGTTCTGTTGGTCGTCGTATTCTTGAACATATTGGCTTCCAGGCTTATCAGTTTGATCGAATTGATACTTGGATGCATCCAGAACAGGACACGAGTAATCAGGGTTATCAGCTTTGGCAAAGCATTAAAGCCGTTGGATCTGGTGGTATTACTGGAACTGGATTTAATAATTCCAAAGTTTATGTACCGGTTCGTGAGTCTGATATGATTTTTTCCGTAATTGGTGAAAATTTTGGCTTTATCGGTGGAGTTTTGCTAATCCTAATTTATTTGCTCTTAATTTATTTGATGATTCGTGTTACATTTGATACGAAGAATGAATTTTACGCCTATATCTCAACCGGAGTCATAATGATGATTCTGTTCCACGTTTTTGAAAATATCGGAATGAACATTGGTTTATTACCATTAACTGGGATTCCGTTACCTTTCATTAGCGCCGGGGGATCATCGTTAATTGGTAACTTGATCGGGATTGGGATGGTAATGTCGATGCGTTATCATCATCATTCTTACATGTTTAGCAATAAACAAGAATTTAGATAAGTGGGGTATTTTATATTATGGCAGTAGAAAACAACTATTTTTGGACAAAGAAACTTGACAACGGCAACACCCGGGTAGGTTTGAATGACCAGGGACGTGATGACCTTGGTAAAATTAGTTTTATCGATGTGCCAGCCAAGGGAACAACCCTAAAGAAGGGTGACAAGTTTATTTCTGTAGAAGCAGAAAAGGCCGTTACCGACTTAAATAGTCCAGTGGATGGGACTATTGTTACGGTAAACGATCAAATCGTTGATGAACCTGCCGGGTTGAGTTCCAGTGATGAAAACGAAAACTGGATTGTCGAAGTTAAGTAGTCGACGATGAAGAAAAAGCAGTTGGTGAATTTTCGCCAACTGCTTTTTAATTTGCCCTTGGCAAGGCAAACGCTATCATGTTATACTTAAGATTCTAAGAGATACGGTTTAAATAAAATTAAAGATAAGGTGGTATTTCAAATGGCAAAGAAGTTGCGAGTTGCCTTACTTTTTGGTGGCAATTCTTCCGAACACGATGTTTCCAAACGCTCAGCACACAATATTTACGATGCACTTGACAAGAATAAATATGATATCAGCTTGTTCATGTTTACAAAGGACGGGATCCTGCTGAACAATGAAGCTTCGCAGCGAATCTTCGATGGTGAACCTGAAGACCAGGTGGTTAAGGACGCCTATGCCAAAATGGATTTGAGCCGTCCCTTAGCACCGATTATGGCCTTAAATGAACTGGAAGGGGTTGATTTCTTCTACCCGGTTATTCACGGTAATCTTGGGGAAGATGGAACAATTCAGGGGCTATTTAAGTTGCTTAACAAGCCGTACGTTGGTTCTAATATTGCGGCTAGCGCAATGTCTTTTGACAAGGACTTAACTAAAAAGATTTTAACTGAAGCTGGAATTCGAAATACTCCCTATGTCCTGTTAACTCCCGAAAATCGGGCGGACTACTCTTGGGGACGAATTGAAGAAAAATTAGGTGACCTCGTCTTTATTAAGCCAGCTAAACAGGGTTCTTCGGTTGGTATTCATCGGGTTACTAATGCTGATGAATATGAAGCGGCCTTAGATGATGCCTTTAAGTATGGCTTTAAAGTATTAGCAGAAGAAGGGATTGCTCATCCCCAAGAAGTAGAAATTTCCATTCTGGGGAATGAGCACCCAATTGCTTCTAAACTAGGTGCTATTCGTGTTCCTAAGGGTGATCCGTTCTATGATTATGAGAATAAGTTTGTTGATGCTAGTGGGGTAGTCTTTGAATTGCCGGTTAAATTGCCTCAGTACCTAACTGATGAGATTACTGAGATGGCATTAAAAGCTTACCGTGTACTAGACATGAAGGGATTAGCCCGAATTGATTTCTTGGTGGATAAGAATAATGTGCCATACTTGAGTGAACCGAATACTTTACCTGGCTTTACTAACATTAGTCTTTATCCGCAGATGTGGGAAGTTTCTGGAATTTCATATTCTGACTTGGTTGACCGATTAATTCAATTGGGTTTAGAAGAATTTAAGCGGAATAGTCAGATTACGTATGACTTTAAAGAATTAGGAACCGAACACGTTGGTAAAAAGAAATTTAATTAATTTCTGCCGAAAAAATATTGCTTGAAATGGGTGGTAATGCTAATATTATTGGTGTTACTGTCTATTTTTTTGCTGTATCCGAACAATAAATCCAGCAATAGATGGTTATGCCAAACAGGAGCTGAAACGCTTAGCTAATAAAGCTATTATAATTAGTGTTATAATAATGTCGATGCTTTTGGATGGATTGTGAGACAATTTAAACTAAGGATGATAACCAATGAAACTCCGTGGAGACGTATTAAAACAAATTCGCCGTAAGAGGGGCTTATCGCAGACGGCGCTCGCCGAAGGAATCTGTACTCAAGCGACGATTAGTTTAATGGAAAAGCAAAACCGTTTGCCAAAGATGGATATCTTGACCGCAATTTGTGAACGGTTAAATATTTCAACTGATCGAATTGTAGAAAATGAGGTCAGTGGCGTCAACGATACTTTTAATCAGGTGGTTGACTTATTAACGGCTCATGAATATACGAAGGCCGAAGAGTTACTTAACAAGATTAAAATTAAACGACTGGAAAGTGATTTTGATAAGCAACGTTATTATTACTTGTTGGGAATGGTCCAGGTTGAAAACAATCAGATTGATGACGCAATCTTTAACTTTGAGTTGGTATTAACCCAATTTGCCACCACGAGTGCGAACATTTACATGGCTATGACAACAGCAGGAATGGCATTAGCATGCCTGAAGCGCCATGATCGTGAACGGGCTATTCGGTTGACTAATCGCTCGGTTAAGTTGATTGATAACAAAAAGTTAATTGGTAGTCTTCATCAGTGGGCTTCTATTAATGAACAAATTGCTAACCTTTATTTAGATTTAGATGATCCTGACAGTGCGATAGAAATGGCTAAGCGGGGAATCGAGCTTTGCCGGAAGCATGATTCATTGTTCCTTTTGGATGAGCTCTACCTTTGCCTTGGCCGGGCTTACATTGCTAAGGATGATACCAAACAAGCCAAACAGGCGTTAGAGATTGCTAAAAGCCTCAGCATCGCTCGTCGTGGTACCTTGATGGAAGAAGATATTCAAGCCGAATTGGATAAGCTAAACTAATAATCATTTAGATAAAAACTCTCACTTATTTAGTGAGGGTTTTTGCTTAATTAAAAAAAGAGTCGTGCTAAAACACGACTCTTTTTTTAATTAAGGGATGTTTAAATAATTATTGTTTAGCAGGTTGCTTAACTTCACCAGCTTGAACAGGGTCTTCTTTGGTGAGACCAAACATGCAGATAACAGTGACTACGGCAACAATGATTCCTAAGATTAGGTAAGTGTGTTGGAAGCCAAAAGCATCATACCAGTGTCCAGCCAGTGATGAAAAGATAAAGACGGAGATTTGCTTGGCAAAATTACAAGTAATGGCATAAACCGTTGCGAATAGGCCTAAGTCAAAGCTGCCTGAAATATACTTCATGATGGAAGTCAAGATTAGTGGCATTTCAAACCCAGCCAATAGTCGTAGCACAATAACTACATACACGTTTGGTGAAAGTGCTGAACCGATAATTCGGATTGCTAAGATCGTTCCATAGGCAATTAAACCGTTTCGGGCCCCGATCTTGTTGATGATGTAAGGCATTGGGAACATCAATAGAAATTCAAGGGCAATCTGGGCAGTTGTCATGTACGAGTAAGCAGTGGTACCAACAGCAGCACTGTGGTAGAACGACTTAAAGAAGATGATGAACTGCTGGTCAAAGACATCGTACAAAGCAGAGGTACCGATGTAGAAGATGCACAGGAACCAGAAATTACGAAGTTTGAAAATCGATCCTAGTAATGACATATCAAGTTTGTCATCACTGCTGGTAGCAGCACTAGCGTTTTCCATATGAATTTTATCGCTGAATAAAAAGGTACAGGTTAAGATAATAGCTGAAACAGTGATCCCCCAGAAAATAGCATCTGGATGCCACAGGAAAAGCTTACCACCAAGGAATGAAGCAATGGCGCCACCAAGTGAACCACCCATTCTGGCATGGGCATATTCAAATTTGTTAGCTAAGCTGGCTCGTTGCATATATTGTTCGATGGTACTGACACCACCACTAAGGACGAAACTAAGGTAGAGCCCAGTGATGATTGAAGTCACTAATCGGCCGGTTGAATGCATTAGTGGCATGAACACGAAGGTGAAGTAAGGGCCAACAAGAATTAATCCACAAGAAATGGTTAATACAAGATTCTTCTTGAAAAGCAACTTATCAGAAATCACACCGAAAACAGGTTGGAACAGTAGTGACATTCCGGACATCATTGAGAAAATAACCCCTGCTTCAACCCCATTGAGGTGGGCAACTTGTTTAAGCCACAATGTGAGGTAGCCAAAGATAATTTGCCAACAGAAGAAGTAGGTTAACGCGGTGAGGGGAAAGCCCCAAAAGTCTTTGCTTCGGTGCTGTTGTGAAACATTATTTTGTGCGTGATCCAATCTTAACATTCCTTTCTTTTATTGATAGTTATATGGAACTGGTTTACCAAAATCAGGGGTACCATCTTGGCGATAACTAAATGGTTTAACAATCGTATGACGGTTTGGATCATAAAGTGGGTCTCCCTTGATATCGGTGTAATTTCGACAGTGGTAAACCATTAAGTCGGTCTTGCCATCTTCAGAGATCGTAAAGGAATTGTGGCCAGGGCCGTATTGGTGATGGGCAACGTCGCTCTGAAAGACCGGTGTTGGCGACTTAGACCAGTTGGCAGCGTTGAGCACGTCAGCGCCATCATCACAGGTCAACATTCCCATGGCATAGTTTTCATCGGTCGCACTTGCAGAGTAGGTGAGGAAGAGTTTGCCATTGCGGTGGAGAACGGCTGGACCTTCGTTAACCCAAAAGCCACGGATTTCCCAATCGTATTCCGGCTTACTGAGCATGACGGGCTTAGTTTTTAATGTCCACGGATTTTCCATTTCAGCAATGTAAAGGTTGGAATTGCCCTTAATTTGGGGATCCTTTTGAGCCCAAACATAGTAGAGCTTGCCATTTAATTCAAAGCAGGTGGCATCTAATGAGAAGGAATCCATGGAAGTTTTGACTTGGCCATGTTCGATCCAATCTTCTTCACTAGCCATCGGATTATCCTGGTCACACTCGATACAGAACATCCGGTGTTGGAACATACCATTTTTATCCAATGCGGTTGTTTCGGCAGCTGCAAAGTAAATAAACCACTTGCCATCGATGTAGTGTAATTCGGGAGCCCAGATGAGTTGACTCATTGGCCCGTGATCATGTTTGCGCCAAATGGTTCGTGGGGCGGCATGTGCTAGTCCTTCAATGGTTCGCGCACGACGAATTTCAATGCGGTTATATGACGGAACAGAAGCGGTGAAATAATAATAGCCGTCAGTGTGTTTATAAATGTATGGATCAGCCCGCTGAATGATCAGTGGGGCTGTGTATTCAGGTACAGTCATAAATAAACCTCCTTGGTTTGTTTTGATAACTTTTACAGTGTTCAAGGTAACCGTTTACGAAAGGGTTTTCAATACAAATTTAGAAATTTATTTGACAAATTTAGCGACAATCAACTAGAATATTGATTGTTAGCCGTGATTTATAACCAAATTATCCGAACAAATAACAAATAAGTTGATTGTTTAACGAATTATTGTTGGCTAAGGGTATTTAAGATGCTTAAAGTGTTGATTTTAAATACGACGGTGATGGTTTCTCGTAAGATAAATTTTTTCGTAGGATTGATCTTATGCTGATAAACAACAAACAACTTTTAGATTTAGATGGGAAGCAAAAAAGTGGAAACAACGATTTCAAATGATTATTTAAATGTCTATAAAGCCTTGGCTAGTCCGGTACGATTGACCCTGATTCGTCTATTGTCTAAACGACGGTTAAGCGTTACTGAATTGGCTCAGGCAACGGGTTTAAGTTCAACCATCATTGCCCGTCATTTACACCAGTTAGCTAATGCCAACATCATTAAGCTAGAACCAGTAGGTCATAAAAAGATTGCCCGACTCCGGGTTGACCAGATAAATATTCATTTTCCTGAAACCATTTATGAACGGTTTAATGTCTATAAAACAGAGGTACCGGTTGGTCAGTTCACTAACTATTCGGTTCGGCCATCGTGTGGAATGGCCGGACAAAATGGCTATATTGGCAAGGTAGATAATCCGTCTTATTTCATGGATCCGCGACGAATGGATGCCGGAATGATCTGGTGGAATGATGGTTATGTTGAATATCAATTGCCTAATCGGTTAAGAAAGCAGGATCATTTAGAGATGATTGATATTGTAGCCGAGCTTGGCAGTGAATTTCCGTTTTCTAATAACAATTGGCCATCTGATATCACGGTGACGGTTAACGGAACAGAACTAGGTTTCTGGACCAGTCCGGGAGATTTTTCTGATGTGCGGGGGAAGTACACCCCGGCTTGGGTGCCTAACAATGTTAATCAATATGGATTACAGAAAACTTTTCGCATTACTAATCACGGGACGTATTTAGACGGACAACCTTGGTCAAAAGTTTGCTTATCCGATTTGAAGCCTGAGCCAGACCGCTTTATTTTGCGTTTTGAGGTAAAAAAGACCGCGACGCATAAGGGTGGTTGTACCATCTATGGCAATGGCTTTGGTAATTATCGGACGGGCCTTCAAATGAAATTATTTTATAGTTAACTGATAAATCTTAATAAATTCGTTGATTTGTACGGATGAATATTTTACAATAAGGATGTTAACTGAATTTGTAAGGGGGAGGCTAATCCCGTGAATAAAGAAGAAATTAAAGGAAAAATTGTAAGCGCCAACACTGCTCTTGGCATTGAATTAGGTTCGACCAGGATTAAGGCGGTTTTAGTAACTGACGATTTCCAAACCGTAGCTTCTGGCGATTTTGTTTGGGAAAACGAATTAGACCATAATATTTGGACCTACCCGCTTGAAAAAGTCTGGAAGGGTATCCAAACCAGTTATGCCAAATTAGCGGCTAGTGTTAGTGAAGAGTATGGTGTGCCGTTGACTAAAATTGGTTCAATTGGCATCAGTGCCATGATGCATGGTTACATGCCATTTAATGATGAGGGCCAACTTTTAGTACCGTTTAGGACTTGGCGGAACAACATTACCGGTGAAGCGGCTGAAAAACTGACCAAGCTCTTTGGCTTTAACATTCCTGAGCGTTGGAGTGTGGCCCACCTTTACCAAGCAATTCTTAATCACGAAAAACACGTTAAGGATATTGCCTTCATCACAACGTTGGATGGTTATGTTTCCTGGAAACTTTCTGGAAATAAGAATACTGGAATTGGTGATGCCTCTGGAATGTTCCCAATTGATGAATCCACTAAGAACTACGATGAGGGAATGCTGAAGAAGTTTGCCCAGTTACCAGAAGTGGCTCAATTTGATTGGGATATCAAGGAAATCTTACCAAAGGCATTGATGGCTGGTGAAACGGCCGGTCATTTAACCGATGATGGTGCTAAGCTTCTGGACCCGAGTGGTCAGCTTCAGGCTGGTTCTTTAATTGCCCCTTCTGAAGGGGATGCTGGTACTGGAATGGTTGCTACCAATGCCGTACGGAAGCGGACTGGTAACATCTCCGTTGGAACGTCAGCCTTCTCAATGGTGGTCTTGGATCAGAAATTAAATAAGGTTCACCGTGATATTGATATGGTAACGACGCCAGATGGTGCTCCGGTTGCCATGGTTCATATTAATAACTGTTCTTCAGATATTAATGCCTGGGCAAACGTCTTTGGTCAGTTTGCTCGCGCCCTTGGTGTTAAGCTCTCACCAAACCAACTTTATGAAAAGCTTTTTGATGCCTCTCTGCGGGGTGATCAAGATGCCGGTGGACTGGTCAACTTTAGCTACCTTTCTGGTGAAAACATCACCAAGGTGACTAATGGTCGACCAATGATGGTTCGTAAGCCAGACAGTCACTTTAGTCTTGCTAACATTTTTAAGGTTCAACTTTATGCTGCTTTCGCTCCTTTAAAGATTGGAATGGATATTTTATTGCGTGAGGAACATATTCGGACCGATGCCCTGATTGCCCAGGGAGGACTCTTTAAGACGCCGGTGGTTGCCCAACAGGCTCTGGCAGATGCACTGAATACCCCAATTACGGTTATGAGTAATGCGGGTGAAGGTGGCCCATGGGGGATGGCCGTTTTGGCCCTTTACGCTCATGATTCGCAAAACCTATCCCTAGCCGATTATCTGGATCAGAAGGTCTTTGTAGATAATGAAAGTTCTACTCTCTATCCAGAACCAGAAAGTGTTCAGGGTTATGAGAAGTTTATTGATAACTATAAAGCGGCCCTGCCTGCTGAATTGGCAGCTGGTAAGTCAATGAAATTAAAGAATTAAGTGGAAAGGAAAAAAGCAATGCTTGAAGATTTAAAACAAGAAGTATACGAAGCTAATATGCAGTTACCTAAGCTTGGCCTGGTTACCTTTACCTGGGGAAATGTTTCCGGGATTGACCGTGACAAGGGACTCTTTGTTATTAAGCCATCCGGGGTACCTTATGATCAGATGAAGCCCTCTGATATGGTAGTTGTTAATTTGAAGGGTGAAGTAGTGGAAGGGGACTTGAACCCATCTAGTGATACGCCAACCCATACTTACTTATACAACCACTTCCCAAAGATTGGCGGGATTGTCCACACGCACTCACCGTGGGCCGTTTCCTTTGCTGCCGCTCACATGGATATTCCGGCTTTGAACACGACACACGCTGATACGTTCTATACGGATGTTCCAGCTGCTGATGCCTTAACCAAGGAGGAAATCGAAGAAGATTACGAAGGTAATACGGGTAAGGTAATTGTCCGGACCTTCAAAGAGCGGGGTCTCGATTATGAAGCTACCCCAGCTGCCTTAGTAATGCAGCACGGCCCATTTGCTTGGGGACCAACTCCAGACAAGGCGGTCTACAATGCTAAGGTTCTGGAAGTAGTTGCCGAAGAGGATTATCATTCCCTGCAATTGACGCGTAAGGATATTCACCTGCCACAATATCTGCTAGATAAGCACTACTACCGGAAGCATGGTAAAAATGCCTACTATGGTCAGAATAATGCTCATAGCAAGGATCACGCTAAACGCGAGAACTAAATAATATTAATCGGTATTAAAGTAACCTCGCAGTATTACTTGCGGGGTTGCTTTATTTTTTATACAATAAAATGATAGTTTTATTTTTAATAAAGAAAATAATAATGAAAAACTAGTGAGGGATAGACGTTATGACAAAATACGAAAACGTCAAGAAAAAGATTGTTAATTCAATCACCTCAGGCCATTATCAATCAGGTGATAAGTTACCAACCGAATCAGTATTGATGAAACAATATGGGGTAAGTCGCTATACCATTCGGCGAGCCATGGGTGAACTGGAAAATGAACATTATATTTACAAAATTCAGGGCGGCGGAATGTATGTCGATGATTGGCAGGCTAATCGTCAGAAGACAGTTAATAATAAAATGATTGGAATTGTCACTACTCACTTAGCCGATTACATTTTCCCGAGCATTATTAACGGGATTGACCGGGCCATCTCAAACAAGGGTTATTCAGTACTCCTAAGCAATACCCATAATGACCATGCTCAAGAACGGCAGAGTCTGCAACGAATGCTGGAGAGCAATATTGCTGGCTTGATTTTAGAGCCGACCCAAAGTGCTCTTCCTAATCCTAATGTGGACCTTTATCGGCAAATCGAACAATCTAAGGTTCCAGCTTTGTTTATTAATGCCCACTACGATGATCTTCAGATACCTTATATTCAGTTAAATGACCGGCATATCGAATATCAACTGGTTAAGCGGCTCTTTGAACGGGGCCATAAGAGTATTTTAGGAGTCTTTCAGGTAGATGATTTACAGGGAGTCGAACGGATGCGGGGATTCATGGATGCCTATGCCCAACATCCCGAATTCTCTTATTTGAGTGATGTGATCATGTATCAATCGGTGGACGATATGGCTAAAATCTTTAAGAAAACTGCTCATCGCTTAAAGGATGATAGCCACCCGACGGCAATTGTATGCTACAATGATCAGCTTGCTATTCAAATTATGGATGTGGTACGTTCGGTTGGACTAAAAATCCCGGAGGACGTTAGCATTGTTGGCTTTGATGATTACCTGCTGAGCAAGTACGTAACACCGAGCCTGACAACGGCCGTTCACCCTAAGAATCGAATGGGAATGGATGCCGGACGGATGATTTTGTCGATGATTGATGGTCAAAAAGCTGCACCAATCGTTTATGATGCGGAAATTATTGAACGAGACTCCGTTGCTACTATTAAGAAAAATAAATAAATTATTTTAAATTAAGGGTCACTACCATAAAATTTGTTATGGTAGTGACCCTTAATTTGCATGTTAATAGAACGGCTATTTCTAATATTTATGCTGATAAGTCAACCGCTATAAAGCAAAGAAGTTAAATAAATTGTAAACGTTTTATTGATTTATACGGATGAATAGTATATAGTAATACTTGTAAGCGCTTAAGAGAATATGTCACATGTGCACGAATGCTTTCTAAGTATAAGTTAGAGGTGTAAAACGTGAAAAAGATTTCAAACGGATTTATTTACACTTTTGGTGCCCTTGGTGGTTTGCTTTTCGGTTATGATATTGCGTCAGTTTCCGGGGCCATCTTGTTTATCCAAAAGCAGTTGCATCTGAACTCCTGGGAACAAGGAATGGTTGTTTCCTCTGTTCTGATTGGTGCGATTATTGGTGCCTTAGGAACCAGTAAGTTCCTTGATAAATATGGTCGTCGTAAGCTTTTGATTTGGGCTGCTATTATCTTTACGATTGGTGCTTTAGGTTCTGGCTTTGCTCCTGAATATTGGACCCTGCTGATTACCCGGGTGATCCTAGGAATTGGTGTTGGTATTACTTCTGCCTTGATTCCTGCTTACCTACACGAATTGGCACCAAAGAGTATGCACGGTGCCGTTGCGACGATGTTCCAGTTGATGGTTATGATTGGGATCCTGTTAGCCTATATTCTTAACTACACTTTCCAGAGCCTATATACTGGTTGGCGTTGGATGTTAGGATTTGCTGCATTACCTGCAATTATTTTATTCTTCGGTGCACTTTTACTGCCAGAAAGTCCTCGTTTCTTAGTTAAGATTGGTAAGCTTGATGACGCCCGAGCCGTTCTGATGAACACCAACAAGGGTAACAAGGCTGCCGTTGATACAGCAATGGCTGAAATCAAAGACTCTGCTGAACAGAAGCAGGGTGGTTGGAAAGAATTGTTTGGTAAAGGTGTTCGTCCAGCATTAGTAACTGGACTGGGTGCCGCTATCTTCCAACAGGTAATTGGTTCTAACTCTGTTATTTTCTATGCACCAACAATCTTCACTAAGGTTGGTTGGGGTGTTGCCGCCGCACTGCTTGCCCACATCGGTATCGGAATTGTTAACGTTATTGTTACCGTTGTTGCTATGCTGATGATGGACCACGTTGATCGGAAGAAGATGTTGACGGTTGGTTCAACCGGAATGGGCCTGTCACTGTTTGTTATGGCTGCTATTCTGAAGTTCGATAATGGTTCACAAGCTGCTGCTTACGTTAGTGCGATTGCCTTGACCGTTTACATTGCCTTCTATGCATGTACTTGGGCCCCAATTACCTGGGTTTACATCGGTGAAGTCTTCCCGCTTAACATTCGTGGTTTAGGAACTTCCTTATGTTCTGCTACCAACTGGTTAGCCGACATGGCTGTTTCCCTGACTTTCCCATCAATGTTAGCTGCCTTCAACATTGACAACACCTTCATCATTTACGGAATTATCTGTGTAATCTCTATCTTCGTTATTCACCACTTCTTCATTGAAACTCGTGGTAAGTCCCTTGAAGAGATTGAAGCAGCAATGCGTAAGATGACCGCTGCTAAGGCAAATAATTAGGATTATCTTTAGATAAGTCGTGGTAAATGGGCCGCGACTTATTTACTAAAAAAGATTCGATTAAATTTTAAAATCCTATTGATTTATCCGGACAAATTATTTATACTTACGATGTAAGCGATTTAGTAACTAGTAGTAAAGGAGATATTCAATTATGTTAAAAACTCCAGATTATGAATTTTGGTTCGCTGTTGGTAGTCAATACCTCTATGGTGAGGATGCCTTAAAGCAAGTTGAAAAGGACGCCCGTAAGTTAGTTGATGGTTTGAACGCCAGCGGCAAGCTTCCATACAAGGTTGTCTTCAAGCTCGTTGCTACGACTGCTGATGGCATTACCAAGTTCATGAAGGAAGTTAACTACAATGATAAGGTTGCTGGGGTAATTACTTGGATGCACACCTTCTCACCAGCTAAGAACTGGATTCGCGGAACAGAACTCTTGCAGAAGCCACTTCTGCACTTGGCAACCCAGATGTTAGATCATATTCCATTTGATTCTATTGACATGGACTACATGAACCTGAACCAGTCTGCCCATGGTGACCGTGAATACGAATACATTAATACTCGTCTTCACGTTCCTGACAAGATTGTTTATGGCTGGTGGAATGATCCTGAAGTTCAAGATGAAATTGCTGATTGGCAAAAGGTTGCCGTTGGTTACGACATGAGTTTCAATATTCGGATTGCCCGGTTCGGTGACACGATGCGTGACGTTGCCGTTACGGAAGGTGACAAGGTTGCTGCTCAGATCAAGCTGGGCTGGACCGTTGATTACTGGCCAGTTAATGAATTAGTTGACGTTGTCAATGGCATTAGCGAAGACGCTATCGATGCTGAATACAAGAAGTTAGCAGCTAAGTATGACTTAGTTGAAGGCGACAACGACCATGACAAGTATGTTCATTCCGTTCGTTACCAACTGCGTGAATACCTTGGAATTAAGAAGTTCTTGGATGACAAGGGTTACGATGCCTTCACCACTAACTTCCAAGACTTGAAAGGCCTTGAACAACTGCCTGGCTTAGCCGTTCAATTATTGATGATTGATGGCTATGGCTTCGGTGCTGAAGGTGACTTCAAGTCTGCTGGATTATCTCGTTTGATGAAGATCATTGCTGAGAACAAGCAAACTGCCTTCATGGAAGACTACACCCTGGATCTGCGGAAAGGTCACCAAGCTATCATGGGTTCTCACATGCTGGAAGTTGACCCAACCTTGGCATCCGATAAGCCGCGGGTTGAAGTTCACCCACTGGACATTGGTGGTAAGGCTGATCCAGCTCGTCTGGTCTTCACCGGTGCTGCTGGTAAGGGAATTGATATTACCCTCTCTTACTTTGACGACGGTTACAAGTTTGTCGCATATGATGTTAATGCAACAACTCCTGAAAAGCCAATGCCAAAGCTGCCGGTTGCAAAGCAGATGTGGACACCAGCTGCTGGCTTGAAGAAGGGTGCTAAGGAATGGATGCACGCTGGTGGTGGCCACCACACTGTTCTTTCCCTGAACCTGACGATGGATCAAATGAAGACCTTGGCTAAACTGTTTGGTATTGAATTAGTGGTTTGTGATTAATTATTGGTAATAATATCTAACACCTGTAGGGAACTCCAGTACAATAATTTATAATTGCTCTCACAGGATTACGTAAATTATAGAGGGAGGAACTTACCTTGAAACTTCATAAATTAGAGCCTGTTAAAACGGATCGATTGGACACCAATACGATTTATTATCGGCGGTGGACAAAGTTTGAAAAGGTATTTTCAATTGTGGGCCTCCTGATTCTCTTTACTGGTGTTGGTATTGTTTCTGACATTATCGTGGTTGCCATGTACCTTTACTGCATTGATAAGGTTGATGTTTCACCCGTTGGTCAGCCTAAGAAACGCCTATTGATTAAAAAGAGTGAATGGGATCAGTACCGGCGCGACCATGGCATTGACTATTGGCACCAGCACCAACCAGCAAAGGTTAAAGCAATGGTTTTGAATCACTAATAACTATTAAGTAGCTTTTAAAATGTATATTCCCTAAAATAATGGTGAGTAAAATGCGGGTGTGGAATCTATCTGTTGGTCTCATGCTTACTCCCAATCTCCAACCAATCTGTAACAACTGAGGAATAGACCTAACGTACTCCGCCTCGAGGCACGTAGGTCTATTTTTCGTTATAATTAAAGGTCTCCAACAAGCTACTAGCTTGTTGGAGACCTTTGTTGTATAAAGAGTTGTTTGAATAGTTGGTACTTATTTTGCTAAATAGTACCTTCTAAATTATAACATAATAAATTCATTTTTATAGTGGTTGTGTTGATTCCAATTATGAATAAGAAAAAGCTCAAGCATTATAATTAAACTAAAATAAATAAAATTGTGTAAACGGTTGCACAAACTTATTTAATGATCTATTATAAAAGCGCGATTACATTAACTTATTCATTTATTTTTTGGAGGCGCTATTTTTACTATGGATAAGGGAAAAGTAAAAAAGCAATTACCGACACTTGCGTTTTCGGTATTGATGCTGATGACATTTGGAAATTTAGGAACTTCCATGGCCTTTGCCTTGCAGAGTGCCAACATGGGACGGATCTTCCAGACTTTGGGAGCTGACCCGACCAAGTTAGGCTGGTTCTTTATTCTTCCGCCATTGGCTGGGATGGTTGTTCAACCCTTAGTTGGGTATTTTTCTGACCGGACTTGGATTCCAAAAATTGGCCGGCGTTTGCCTTACCTGATTCTTGGGACTATTGTAGCTGTGATTGTGATGTGCTTGTTGCCTAATTCTGGTTCCTTTGGTTTCAAGACCACCACTGCATTATGGTTTGGTGCGATTGCCATTCTATTCATGGATTTATCTTCTAATATGTCTATGCAGCCATTCAAAATGATGATTTCTGATATGGTGAATGATGAACAAAAGGACCAGGCATGGTCTTGGCAGACTATTTGGGGAAACATTGGTTCTGTTGCTGCCGATCTTTTTCCATTTTTCCTAACCTGGATTGGTGTTAAGAATATTGCTGCAAAGGGTGAACTGCCAAATTCTGTTAAGTGGTCATTCTACATTGGAGCGGCAATTCTGGTTGTTTCTACTATTTTCACTGTTTGGAAGGTCGATGAATACGATCCGGCTACTTATGCTAAGTATCACGGCTTAGACCAAAATTCTGAAATTAGTGAAAACTTCTTCACCATTATTAAACATGCTCCAAAGGTCTTCTGGACTTTAGGACTCGTTGAATTCTTCTCTTGGACTGGTTTCCAATACCTCTGGACTTATGGTACTGGAACGGTTGCGCAAAATATTTGGCATACTACTAATGCATCTAGTGGTGCTTATCAGGCGGCTGGTAACTGGTTTGGTGTCCTGTCAGCTGTTGAAGTTGGGGTAGCTATTATTTATGGTCTTGTTCTTCAAAAGCTGAATGATAAGACACGGAAACCAGCTTACGCACTTGGAATGGTACTGGGTGCTTTAGGATTCTGGGGACTTTCCGTATCTCCAACTCGTCTTTTGTCATTCATTTCCTTTATCGGCATCGGAATGTGCTGGGTAACGATTAATTCAATCCCATTCACCATTTTGACCAATGCCCTTGATGGTAAGCATGATGGTACCTACATGGGACTGTTTAACTGCTGGATTTGCTTCCCACAGATTGTGGCTTCAATCTGCTCCTTTGCACTATATCCGCTGCTTGGTAACTACATGCCACACATGTTGACTGTCGCTGCTGTATTAGCATTGATTGGTGCACTTTCTGTTCATGTTATTAAGGAAACTTCTGTTGAGAAGGGGGACATTGACTGATGAACCTGGCCGCTATTTACCACCGTCCGGAAAGTGAGATGGCCTTTCTCTACGATCCAAAGACAATGCATATTCGGTTACGAACCGCTAAGGATGATGTTAAAACCGTTCAATTGTTACACGGTGATCCTTACAGTTTACGAAGTTTAGCAGGTATTAAACCACCGTTTTATACTAAGCCAACGTCAATGAAAAAAATCTTGTCGGATGACTTATATGATTACTGGCAAATTGCGGTTACCGAACCCAAAAAACGCTTAGCATATGCCTTTGACATTACTGGTGAAGACGGTACGCGAGTAATTTACACTGATCGCGGTTACATTCAGCCGGATGATCAACATGCTTTAGATGATATGAATACTTATTTCCGGATGCCTTATTTTCATGAAATCGACATGTTTCATGCTCCGGAATGGGTAAAGAAGACGGTTTGGTATCAGATCTTCCCTGAGCGCTTTGCTAATGGTGACCAAACGAATGACCCTGCTGGGACTAAGCCTTGGAATTCTAGTGATCATCCTGGACGTCAAGACTTCTACGGCGGTGACCTTCAGGGTGTCTTAGACCACTTAGATCACCTTCAAGCACTAGGAGTAAATGGAATTTACTTCAACCCGTTGTTTAAAGCACCGTCAAACCACAAATATGATACAGAGGATTATTATCAGATTGACCCGCATTTTGGGGATGCAGCTTTGTTTAAAAAGGTTGTTCAAGAGGCCCATAAACGTGGCATCAAGGTTATGTTAGACGCGGTCTTTAATCACATTGGGGATAAGTCACCACAATGGCAAGATGTCCTTAAAAATGGTCAAAAGTCCAAGTATGCTGATTGGTTCCATGTCAATCATTTTCCAGCAACCTATACGCCAACTAAAAACTTTGAATTTACGCCGGATGCTACTTACGATACTTTTGATTACACGCCACATATGCCAAAATTAAACACTGCTAATCCAGAAGTCCAAGACTATTTATTAGGAATTGCCAAATATTGGATTAAAAAGTTTGACATTGATGCTTGGCGGCTTGACGTTGCTAACGAAATTGACCACCACTTCTGGAAGAGATTCCACCAGGAAACGACTGCCCTTAAACCAGACTTTTATATTTTGGGTGAGATTTGGCACACTTCACAGGCTTGGTTGAACGGTGACGAGTTTAGTGGAGTAATGAATTATAGCTATACTGGTGCTATCCTTGATCATTTTGTAAAGCACCGTCTTAATGCTACGCAAATGATTGAACGGCTTAGCAATCAATTAATGAAGTATCGTGACCAGACTAATCAGATGATGTTCAATGTTTTGGATTCGCATGATACCGCGCGAATTATGACCCAGGCCCATGATAATCGTGATTTAGTAAAGCAAACCTTTGCCTTTACTTTCTTGCAGCCTGGCACGCCGTCGATTTATTATGGCACCGAATACGGAATGAATGGTAAGAACGATCCTGATTGCCGGAAGCCAATGAATTGGACACCAGATGCAACGGCTCGGCAAATGTTTGCTGATTTTAAAGCTTTGGTAGCACTGCGTAAGAACCATGCGCACTTGATTGCTGAAGGTCAAATTAGCTTTAAAGTTTTGCCTGATGGCTTGCTTCAGGTTGAAAGAGAAAATGCTCAACAACGATTGGTTGGCTTATTCAATACTACGGGCAAGGCATCAGATATGATAAGTAACAATAGCAATGACGACCAATTATTACTTCAACAAAATTATCGTAATAACCGGTTGGCAAAGGATGGCTTTGTGATTACGTTGCAAAACAAATAATTGTTTAAAGAAAATAAGATAAAAGTCCCCAGTGGTTTTTTTAGCTACCGGGGGCTTTTACTATTGGGTCGGGATTATTTATCGATTGTTAATTTACTTTTAGTTTTTTCTGGCTTTGAGCCCTACCTACCATTTTTTATTGTATTCATAAACTAATGCCGGTTCCTTACCAAAACGGTGGTATTCGTTTAAGCCGTTAATCTGGTCCATTTCTTGATCGGATAGGCTAAAATCATAAATTGCTAGATTTTGTTTGATTCGGTCTCTGTGAACCGACTTGGGGATGAAAGCGACACCGCTCTGCAGGTGCCAACGAAGAATTACCTGGGCACTAGATTTATGGTGAGCCTGGCCGATCGCGGTCAGAACGGGGTTATCAAGAATTTTGCCCCGACCAAGCGGACTCCAAGCCTGGGTGATGATTTGGTGGTCGGCATCAAACTTAATCATTGGTGCTTGACTGAGCAGGGGATGGCGTTCAATTTGGTTAAGGACTGGCATTTCGTGAGCTTGGGTAGCCAAGTATTGCAGATGAATCATTTGATAGTTAGAAACTCCAATTGAACGAGTAAGGCCGGCTTGCTTAAGATCTTCTAACGCTCGCCAGGTATCGAAGAAATACTTAGCAGTCGGCCAATGGATTAGTAATAAATTTACATAGTTAAGTTGAAGCTTATGAAGCGAGTCTTTTACAGAATCGATAGTACGTTGGTAACCCTGGTTAACCTCGGCAACTTTAGTGGTAACGAAGAAGTGATCACGCGGTACCGCTAGTTGTTGAAGGGCGATTCCCACCTCTTTTTCGTTTTTGTAAAGTTGGGCTGTATCAAAAAGCCGATAACCGGCCTGGTAGGCTGTCTTAACAGCTGTGTTCATGGTTGCTTGGCCATGGACCTTATAAAGGCCGAAACCTTCCTGAGGCATTTGCTGTCCATCTGCAAGGGTCAGCATTGGGACTGAATGATTCATGATTTTAGATTCCTCCTAGTTCTTTGATAATTGACTGGTATAGTTGTTGATCATTTGGAACCGTACTTTTTTAAATATCATTTATAAGGCAAAAAAATGCTCCATAATCAGCACGGGGCAAAATCATGGGGCTTTTTGTTTGAACAATGGTATATTATTTTTGCTTTTTATTTTTAGCGTTTGTAATTGGTTGGTTGTCTAGGTCAGTCCGTACAACTAGGACATCACAGACGGCCATCCGGGTAACATATTCAGTGACGGAACCAATTAGGATTCGTTCAACGGCATTTAAACCAGTTGCCCCAATCATAATTAGGTCGGCTTTCATTTCCTTAGGAACATCCCGGGCAATGATCGTCTTTGGTGCTCCATATTCAATTGAATAGCTGACCTTTTCTACACCGTTCTTCTTAGCGTAATCGACATACTTATCAAGTGTCTTCTTGGCAGTGTCTGTAACTTGTTCAACCATTGATGTATCGAAACTCGAGATGTTCTGGAAAGCACGGGTGTCAACAACGTGCAGTAGGCGTAATTCAGCATCCTTGCCATTTCGCTTGGCAACAGCAACTGCCTTCTTGAAGGCTAATTCGGCTTCCGCGGATCCATCAACTGGGACTAAAATGTGTTTATATTCTTGTGCCATACTAGTGCCTCCTCATAATCCTTTACCTTATTATACACTTTTCACTGAAATGGCGTAAAGCACCTCAACGATTCTTTGAGCGAAATTCACTGGTGATTGAGAAGGCCATTTGGGTTTCGAGAACACAACCGAGAACTACCATAATGACAATAAAAGCAATTGAATTTAGCCAAGCGGCAACCAGGGTGATCAGACCGAAAATTGTCAGGATAATTCCCCAAATTTGTAATTGTCGGTAAACAAAAGAACTCTTGGTAGGGTCAAAAATCATGAAGGGCTTATGCAGGTGGGTAAGAAAATAACCACCCTCAAAAAGGGCAATTAAGGCAAAGAGGGTGACAAAAATTGATAGTAGCATTTTTCACGTTCCTTTTGGTATAAAAATAGCGCGGTGACAGTAAATATCACCACGCCAAATATGTACGAAAACTCCGTTGGTGCCGTTAATTGTCATTCAGTGTTGACCTGTATGTAAACAGGTGGGGCACGGCTGCCAAATCGTCAACTACCAAGTGAAAAGGCATGTTGTTGAAGAGGCAAGGCATTAGTCCCAAAGTAAAAAGACTGTAAGGCAAACCTGCGTTTAGACAACGCGTACACTACAGAATTTTCAACTCTTATGTTAGCATTTTTTTCCCAGTTAAGCAATTAATTATTTGGATGGTGGTGGCCACGCAAGGTGCGACGCTGAGCATTGCGCAATTGCCAGTATTGACGGTTGAGTGCTTGTTCAAAAGTACCATTTTGCTTAGGGTGGAAATATTGAGCATCCTTAATGCGGTCTGGTAGGTATTGCTGGGCCACCCAGTCCTGGGGATAATCGTGTGGATAAGCATAGTCAGTCCCGTGACCGAGCTTAGCCGCACCTTTATAATGGGCATCCTTGAGGTGATCAGGGACCTCACCATAACCACCCTGCTTGACTTGGGCGATTGCGGCATCAATAGCAGTAATCCCAGAATTGGACTTTGGTGAAAGGCAGAGTTCAATAACCGCATCGGCTAAAGGAATTCGTGCTTCGGGGAATCCAACTTGTTGGGCGGCTTGAACGGCGGTAACAGCTCGTTGGACAGCAGGCATATTAGCTAGGCCAATGTCCTCATAAGCAGTTACCATTAGACGACGAGCAATGCTAGGGAGGTCACCAGCTACAACTAACCGGGCCAGGTAGTGAAGAGCAGCGTCAGTGTCGGAGCCACGGATAGATTTTTGAAAGGCTGAAATAACGTCATAATGAGCATCCCCATCCTTATCAGCACCTAATGCTTTCTTCTGGATACTTTCCTCGATGATCGGTAGAGTCAGGTGAATTTTACCGTCTGTATCCGGATCGGTTGACCGAGCCGCTAATTCTAAGCCATTTAGGGCGCTGCGGAGATCACCGTTAGTAGCGGTGGCTAATTGTTCTTCCGCTGCTGGTTCTAGAATGATTGGCAGTTTGCCTAACCCCCGCTTTTTGTCTTTAAGGGCCCTTTGTAAAGCCGTTTCAATATCGGCCTTGCTAAGCGGATGAACAGGGAAAATTTGAGTTCGGCTACGAATAGCGGGATTGATACTAATGTAAGGGTTCTCGGTGGTCGCCCCAATTAGGATAATGCGGCCACTTTCCAGGTGCGGAAGAAGAAAATCCTGCTTAGCTTTGTCAAGACGGTGAATTTCATCAAGTAGTAAGATGACTGTTCCACTCATCTTGGCTTCTTCAACTACCACTTGAAGATCCTTTTTGGTGTCGGTTGCCGCGTTGAGCTTACGGAAAGCGTACTTCGTTGAACCAGCAATGGCACTGGCAATACTGGTTTTACCAGTGCCTGGTGGACCATAAAGGATCATCGATGATAACATCTTGGCCTTAACCATTCGATTAATGATCTTGCCGGGACCAACCAGGTGCTTTTGACCAACGACTTCGTCTAATGAGCGAGGACGCATTCGATAAGCGAGTGGTTGCTGCATTATTGGTCCTCCTTTCCATGGAAGAGGTGGTAGAAGAAGCCATGCTTGTCCTGTGAATTATTGGTAGTTGGTTGTTTGGCAATCATTTGGGGATAGCGTTTAGCTACGTCGACCGGTGATTGATAAACTGCCTTCTTAGCAGCAACAACAACGGCCAGTGAATCCGGCTCGGTTTTAAATTCTGGCTCAGTTTTCATGGTAAAAATACCACCATTTTGGTTGGTAGCCAGAAGATAAGGGTGAATTTCTTCGTGGGGAAGGTTACCATTTAAAAAAACCAGGTTGCCGATTCCCCGCTTTAGTTCAGCTATTAAAGCATTTTGCCAATTTTGGCTCCTTAGTTCATGGACATTAATGGTTAAGCAAACTCGTTCACGAAAAGTTCCAAGATATTTACGCTGTTCATCCGGTTTAACTTTCGGTGGACCATAAATTGCGTTGTCAATCCGTTGCTGGGTTGCCGATTTCTGGCTTTCCGTCATTCTTTGCTCTTCCTTTCTATAATTTAATACTTCGATTATAACAGTTTCTGCTAGGTGGGTGATAAGATTGGCTTTCTTCCCATAGAAAAAGCCCTCCGAGGGTCAGATGAATTTTCTATTTCATCTGGATACTCAGAGGGCATTATAGCCAACTTCGACTAATAAAATTTAATTTCCAACATCTAATGCTTGGTGTTTAAGCTTTGGGAAGACATGCTTGTCCGCCCAGCCGGTGATGGCGCCTTGGAAGGCCAGGGCGAACAGGGTGCCGAGTCCAAAATTGAAAAGGCCGCCCTGCATGATAGCAGCGATAATTGCCATGATTGTTGGTGGAATGTAAGACATCCACATCGCGATCGTCGCGTTACCGTGGCAATAGCGAAAACGAATAATTTGGAAAAGATCGTCGGCCGGATGCAGAACCAGGTTGGCCCGTTGGTAGATAGAAATAGCGATACCGATAAGTGCCACGCCAAGAAAATTAATTAAGATATAAAGGACTATCATTGGTAGGCTATAGGCATCGGGCATGATTTGGTTGAAAATGTTGGAGAACCATTGGATAAAGATTGAGAATGGTAACATGAAAATAAAGTTACCACCGATCCGTTTCCAGTCCCATTTATGCATTAAGATAGCATTAAGGACAGAGGTTAACATCCCTAGTACCATGAATGCCCAGAAGAGGGTGAGTGGTTTGTTACCGAGAATAGCGATTCCCAGGTTGTTTTCGGCCGCGGTCCAATATGCCGATCCTAAAAATTGGGGATGAATATGTGAACTAGTAACAAGCGTTAGAACGTTTCCCATTGAATTAATGACAATGGAAAAGCAAAAGAACGCCCAACTAGCTGTCAGGGAAATAGTTCGTTTATTAATGTGCTCCGTAGAGGCGTCATTTTTTGTAAGAATATTTTTGTCCATAGGAACGCTCCTTCTTAATCAATTCTTTCTCACTTAGTTAGTGAATTTATTCACTCAACTACGAATGCTAATTTACAACTCCTAGTATTAAAAGTCAACAGTGCGTGGCGCCAGTATCTTTTCAATATTAAATTATTTATGTAGCAATATGCTAACCGGTTGACATTTAAGTGATTAAATACACGAATTAAAGCTTTTAAAAAATTAAGTGAATTTGTTAACCTAGAAAAAAAGGAGTGGATTAGAAATGAAAATAATCATTGCACCGGCGCGAACGATGCGGGTTGATTCTGACGCGTTGCCTTATCAAGATTTACCACAATTCTTAAACCAAACTCGAGAAATCCTGGCCTGGTTACGGACGTTGAATTATGATGAACTTCACCGATTGTGGTGGAATTGTAGCACTCGCTTAGCTACCCAAAACTATCATTGGTTACAGGAAATGAATCTAACAAGGAATTTAACTCCGGCAATTATTGCTTTCAGTGGCCTTCAATACCAATACATGGCACCGGATGTTTTGACTGATCATGGGCTTACTTATCTCAGCCATCATTTGCGAATTCTGTCCGGCTTTTATGGCCTTTTGCGGCCTTTTGATGGGATCGTTCCTTACCGCTTAGGAATGGGTGACCGAGCACATGTTAAAGGAACCAATAATTTGTACGAATTCTGGGGAGCACAATTATACCAGGCATTGTATCAAGATAATGATTTAGTACTAAATCTAGCATCTAAGGAATATGAAAGAGCAATTCGACCTTATTTGACGATAAATGATCGTTTTGTAACTTGTCTTTTCGGCGAAGAAGTTGGTGGCCGGGTAAAGCAAAAGGCCACTTGGTTAAAAATGGCCCGAGGCGAGATGGTTCGATATTTGGCAGAAAGAGGAATTGACGATCTTGCTGGGGTTAAGACTTTTAATGTAGGTGGATATCGTTACCGAAATAAGTATTCAACGGCTAACCGATTGGTCTTTACTAAATAAAAAAAGCATTTCCAAAACGGAAATGCTTTTTTGGTAACAAATAAATCCTCTTTACTTGTTGTAGAATTCAACAATTAGTGATTCGTCGATGTCGGCATCCATGTCTTCACGGGCTGGAATTCGGGTAAGTTTACCTTCAAGCTTATCGGCATCAAAGTCAACGTAGGATGGCCGAGAAACAACGGCATCAACGGCATTCTTGATAACGTCCAGATTCTTGGACTTTTCGCGAACACCAATAACTTGGTTAACATTAACTTCGTATGAAGGGATGTCAACCCGCTTGCCATCAACAGTAATGTGACCATGGTTAACTAATTGCCGAGCTTGACGACGAGTAGTTGCTAAGCCTAACCGGTAAACCATGTTGTCTAGCCGCCGCTCCAGCAAGGCCATAAAGTTGGCACCGTGAGTACCCTTCTTAATCTTACCGGCCCGTTCGAACAGGTTAGCAAACTGCCGTTCAGTCATACCATACATGTAACGTAACTTCTGCTTTTCACGCAGTTGTGTACCATATTCAGAAAGCTTGCCATGACGATCGCGACCGTGATCACCAGGTGCGTATGGCCGACGAGCTAATTCCTTACCAGTACCAGAAAGTGAAACACCAAGACGACGAGATACACGCCAACTTGGACCAGTATAACGAGACATAAATAAATTCCTCCAATATAATTAGTTGGAGTAAAATAATCCGATTGTGAGCTTGACATTCGTGCAGGCGGATTTGAATTTTTCACCCTTGCAGCTGGGTTACTAAAAACACCATGTGGCATCAGTCTGTTGACGAGCTTGCCCCTCACTGCTGCATTATTTTACACAGCAACTAGTATACAATTTCTATGGTAAGGCGTCAATTGAATTGCTAAAGAAAAGTATTTATTTTGTCGGTGTACCACAAAATATCTCCTAAACCTATGGTATAATTTTTTTATAGTGTGGCTTTTGAGCCAATTTAATTGTAGGTGGAGATTTTTCATGTTTCAGATTTTAATTGTTATTTTAATCGTGATCCTGTTAATTCTTGGTTGGATTATCTGGTATCAGCACCGGACGCTTACCCAAATTCAGGCTCTGTTGGCTGCCCAACATAAGCTGGTTAATAAACGGCTAGATAAGCAATTGCAGCGAGTTAGTCAATTGCCGCTAACGGGAGACACGAAAAAAAGCTTTGATCAATTAAGTAAACGTTATAATAAGAAAATTGCCCCACAGTTAAAAGCAATTGCAGATCAGGGACAATTACTTTTACAGGCTGCCCGGACCACTAAGTTAATGACAATTAGGGTTCCACTTAGCAATCTTCAGACGACACTTGCAAAGGTCACGGCCGCAATGGGAGAAGTAGGGCATTCTCTCCAACAATTGCGAGCACAGACTCAAAGCCATCGTCGGGCAATTGAACAAATTAAGGAACGTTACCGAAAGTTTCACCAACAATTAAATGAAAAGAGCTTTGAGTATGGCGATAGTGGTAAAAAACTCAATGATGAATTGGCTGAACTTGAGGAAAAGTATGATCGTTTTGTTGAATTGACCAATAAGGGGGATCAGGATGCTGCAGCTGAGATCTTAACTGATTTACAAACAGGAAATACTCAATTGGCAAAGCAGCTTAAAGTAGTTCCCAAACTTTATAAGCCATTAGTGACTGAATTTCCCGACCAATTAGCAGAACTTGCCAGTGGCTATACAACCCTGTGTAAACAGCACTATCACTTTACTGAGCCGGCGTTGGATCAGAAGGTTAAACAATTACAAGCTAAACGGGAGGCAACTTTGCAGCAGTTAGTTGACCTTCATTTGGATATAGTGAAACAGTCTAACCAGGATTTGGCAGAAGAGATTGATCATCTTTATGCAGTGATGCAAAAAGAAATTGATGCGCGTCGGGAAGCCATTCATTTGGTCGGGGTAATGGCTGAATTCACTCAGCATGCCCAGCACCAAAACAATGAATTGATTGGTGAGTTGGACCGACTTAGTTTGAGTTACACTTTAAATAACAATGAATTTGAAAAAGCTCGCGAATTAAACGAACAAATCAAAACGATTGTCAAGCAATATAATGAAGACCAGCAGGCTATTAATGATCATACGGCTGTTTATAGTCAGATTCTTGATCGCCAGCAAACTAATCGACAGAGTCTAATTAATATTGAAAAAGAGCAAGAGAAGATTAATGACGAGGTTGCTAAACTTCAGACTGATGAACAACGAGCCCAGCAGATGCTGCAAAAATATTCTATTCAAATCCGAACGATTCGGCGCCAAGTAGAGCAACTTAACTTGCCGGGAATTGCTCAAGATTACATGGACTACTTCTTTGGTGTTAGTGATGAGATCAAAAAATTGGCTGATGAATTAAATGAGTATAAGGTCAATATGGATGATGTAACCAAGCAGCTTTTGATGGTTGAAACTGACTTGGAACGGTTACAGGATAAAACTAACGATCTTCGTGATAGCGCCGAGCTAACCGAACGCTTGCAGCAATATGCAAATCGTTTTGCTGATAACGAGAAGGTAGCGGCTGCTGCTAAGAAATCCCAGGAATTGTTTAACCAATACAACTATGCTGGTAGCCTTGAGGCGATTGCTACCGCCTTGGAAGAAGCGGAGCCGGGAAGTTACAAGCGAATCGAAGACAGCTATTACCAGGAAATTAATGGGCAATGAGTTTTACTTTATTGATAGTTAAGTGATTGGAAAGGGGCAATTCATTACGTTCTTTCAAGGACGTGGTGAATTGCCTTTTTCCTCGTCTTGGTGTTGTTAAAATTAATGCTGACCACTGGATTTTCTGTTATAATAGGGAGTCGTTTTAAGAAGAGTTGAACCTTTGAACTGTATAGCTCACCAATCTTTCGGCCGGCTGACAACTCATTTGTTGTGCTCGGCTAATAATTTGGAAGAAGGGATAGTTAATACATGATCTATTTTGATAATAGTGCGACGACTAAGATCGCTCCGGCGGCACTGCAGACCTACGATACCGTTAGTCAAAAGATTTGGGGGAATCCCAGCAGCCTGCACAATTTTGGTGAAAATGCCTGGAATTTACTCGAACAGGCCCGTCAACAGATTGCCCAATTAATGGGAGTTAAGCCAAACGAAATCATTTTCACTAGTGGCGGTTCCGAAGGTGATAACTGGGTAATCAAAGGGACGGCCATGGCTAAGCACCGGTTCGGTAAGCACATTATTACCACAAGTGTTGAACACGCAGCAGTGCGAAATGCAATGGAACAGTTAAAAGACCTGGGTTTTGAGATCACCTATTTGCCAGTAGATAACCAGGGACGAATCAATCCAGCTGATGTCAAGGCTGCTATTCGACCGGATACCATTTTAGTTTCCATCATGGCGGTTAATAACGAAATTGGAACTATCCAACCGATTAAGGAAGTTGGTGAAATTCTGAAGGACTATCCGAATATTCACTACATGGTTGATGCTGTTCAAGCCATTGGCAAGGGAATCGATGACCTTGTCTTTTCTGACCGGGTCGACTTTGCGACCTTCTCTGGTCACAAATTCCATGCACCACGGGGCACTGGCTTTGTCTATGTTAAGAGTGGCCGCAAACTAGCACCACTGGTTGCTGGTGGTGGCCAAGAACGGACAATGCGTAGTGGAACCGAAAATACACCTGGGGATGTCGCCATGGCACGGGCTCTTCGTTTAGTAAAGGAAAATGAAGCCAGTGCGGTTAAACGTGAACAGGCAGTTAAGGAACGGATTTATGACCATCTTCAGAAGTTTGATCATGTCAAATTAATTTCTGGCCGAGATCAAGGCTTTGCACCTCATATTCTGTGCTTTGCCATTGTGGGTGTTCGGGGTGAGACGATCGTTCATGCCTTTGAAGATCATGATATTTACATTTCAACTACCAGCGCTTGTTCATCTAAAAAGCATTCTGAAGCGGGGACCCTGGCGGCCATGAAGGTGCCAGAGGAGATTGCTACTAGTGCAGTTCGAATTAGTCTTGGCGACCAAAATACCTTGGAAGAAGCTGACCAATTTAATCGGGTCTTTGATGAATTGTATGCTGGCTTTCAAAAGATTATTGATTAAAAAGAAGTAACTAATTGAAAGGAGGGATT
>NZ_JBFLGB010000085.1:0-6259 GCF_041859915.1 Limosilactobacillus sp. | reverse complement strand
CAAAAAATCCTGTTAACAGATTACCACTTAGGCAATCTATCAACAGGATTTAGTGTAGAGCCATTTAAATTTCCAAGAAAGAAGCAGTGACTCCTTTATTCACGGTGGTTAAGGTTAAACCAATTGCCCGTCCGCCAGGATTTTGACGAGTTCGTCACGGTCACTCACTTGGTGCAGCTTGGTTAACCACTGGTCGTCCTGAAGACAACGCAGTAGGCGGCCCAAGATGGTTAGGTGTTGGCGCTGGTCAACGGGGGCCAGGCCCACCACCAAACTGATCTTTTTTTCAGAGTGGTCCACGCGGAAGGGGTGCTGGAAAAGGGTGTAGCTAAAACCTAATTCGTTAACGCCAGCACTAGGAGTAGCGTGTGCCAAAAAAACTCCCTTGCAGATGGCCATGTAATCACCATGAGTTTTAGTTAGTTCAATAATCTTGTGGACATATTGTTCCGTAATGACGTTGCTGGCGACAAGCTGACTCATAGCAAAGCGGAGCGCTTCTTGCCAGTTAACCGGGTGCTTGACAAAGGCGACGGTCGTTTGACTGCCAGCGGTTGGACTAACAGTGTGGGTACTTTGGTTGTTTAGGTAGGACTTAAGGTCGTTTTCCAATCCTTCTGGATCCACGATCTTGGTGTGGGTAGCAATGATATCCATGAGGGTCGGGAGTTGAATCGACTGGTGCTGGTTGGCAATTAGGTGAGCCGCATGCAGACGGGCACCAATTTGTTGCCAATCAGCCTCACCAGGAATGACGGGCACCGTCATCACTGGGATTTGTTCAGGCATTGTGGGCAGGGCAATCGTACTGAGCACTAGGCGGATCGATTGGTAGCGAATGTTTTCAAACTGGAAGGTATTGTACGGCCCCACAAAGTGGACACTGGGATAGCGGCTGCGTAGTTGCGCGATGAGCAACTCCGAGGTGCCAATTCCGCTGGAACAGATTACGAGCACACTTGGCTTTTCCTTGGGTTGAATCTCGGTATTACGCAATGCGCCGCTGAAGTAAACGGTGATTAGGGCGACTTCATCATCGGACAGTGTTTCGCCGGTAAAGTTGTTAAACGGCTGGACAGCCTGCTTCACCAGTTCAAAGGTTTCCCGGTAAGAATTCTTGATCTGGTTGACCAGCAGATTCCGGTAATTGATGTGGTACTTGACGCGGTAATAGGTAGAAACCAGGTGGACCGTCAACTTTTTGTTCAGACTCTGATCAGAGGTTGGTAAATTGACGGCCGCGATTTCGTTGAAGCGCCGGATCATTTGACTAGCGATTGGCCGCAACAATGGAATCATTGGGTTGTCCTGGCTGACGTGTTGGAAGGCCTGGGTATTAACAATTTCGGCCAGGAAAGTCGCTTCGGCGGTTGAATCAATGTGCAGGTCGTTTAACAAGCTATCTGCCCAGGTCAACGTTAACGAGTAGTCGTTTGCGGATAAGTGCCGGGCTGGCAGATGATGGTTGACCTGCCGTTCAATTAACCAGTGTGCAAAATTGACCAGCAAAGTCATCGAGTCATTGGTAAAGGCGTTACCAGTAATACGTTCGAGCAGCTTTAATTGCTGACGGAAATTAGCGGAATCGTTACCTGCAAACTGTGGTTGAATCAGTTCACTGAGTTGACGAAAGTTTTCAAAGACCCACCGCCGTTTCAACGCCTCGTCACCGGCCACGTATTTCCCTTTTCGCGAATTCTTAATAGTTAGACCAGCGGGAAGGTGTTGACTAATGAGGTGGTTGTCCTTAATCACCGTATTCTTGCTAACGCGAAAGATGGTCATTTGTTCGGTGAGGGAGGTTGCCGGTCGTGACAGCAAGCAGAAGAAAGTCAGCATTAACCGGTCTGCCGCCTCTAGCGAACCAAAGTGAAATTGGCCGGCGAAGAGTTCATGGTAGCTAGTAGCCATCACCTTGGTGGGTTGGGCCTCCAGGATAGCCTTCCTAGTAGTTGACGGGAGCCGGTAGCCGACACCACGAATATTTTCGATTTCATCTAAGTGGTTGGCTGCCAGCTCCTCATTGACCCGGTTAATCGTATAAAAGACACTTCGCCGGGAAATGGCAAGGCACTCAATGAGTGTTGAAAGAGGGACTGATGAGCCACTTGTGAGTAGTTCATTGATCAGTGTTTCACCATGTTTGATATGCGTAAAATCCATTATCATCACCGCCGTTGTCGATTATTGTGATTAAATGATAGTTCATTTTTTGCACATAGACAAGTATCACCATTGCACTTGTTGGAGAATGTGAAGTGCTTTACTATGTAGACACTGAGAATTGATTAAGAGAAATGAGGTGATTACTTGGCACTGGATTTGTTGACTCAACAAACAGTTCAGGTTGTCGATGGTGACGACTTGAGCTGGGAAGATGCGATTCGGAAGGCAGCCAAACCGTTGGTCGACAACGGGACGGTTGGTGACGACTATGTTGAAGCAATGATTGACGTTGTCAAGGATAAGGGCCCCTACATCAATATTGGTCCTAACATTGCGCTGGCACATTCGCGTCCGCGTCCCAGCGTGAAGCGAATTGGTTTGTCCCTGATGAAGACGAACCAGCCAGTTAACTTGGTCAGCGACGAACATCCGGTTAAGTTGTGGTTTGTTTTGGCAGCCACTGACAGCAACAGTCACTTGAAGGTGATTCAGGAACTGTCAACTGTATTGATGGATGCTGATCGTACTAAAAAGTTGCTGGCCGCAACTTCTGTTGATGATGTTTTAGCTATCTTGAAAGATTAGGAGGAAATTACAATGAAGTTTGAAGCTTTATGTCAATCTGGTTTAGGTAGCAGTTTTATGGTTCAAATGAACATTCAAAATCTTCTGAAGCAAGAAAACGTGAAGGAAGATATTCAAGTTGAACACTCTGACGTGGGTAGTGCAACGCCGGACCAAGCTGACTACTTCTTCTTGGACCCAACCCTGAAGACTTCTGCGGGCAGCCTGCCACAAGACAAGGTCATTGTTTTGAACAGTCTGGTTGACCCAAACGAGTTGAAGGAAAAGGTTAACGCCGTCCTGGACAAGGAAGGTATTGCTCACGATTAATCTTAAGAAGGGATTATTTTAATCTCTTTATTTTGCAATTATTTTTCGTTAAAAGATCCGCTTCTTAAGTTACTATTTGGAGGTTACTTACATATGAATGGGATACTGAATCTATTTGAAAGTATCGCAACCACTCCAGCATTGCTGGTTGGTCTGATTGCGTTGATTGGGTTGCTCCTTCAACGGAAGAGTGCAACCGAAACCATCCAAGGGACTATCAAGACCTTTGCCGGGTTCCTGATCCTGACTGGTGGTGCAACTATTTTGAGTAACGCTTTGACACCATTTGCTAAGATGTTCAAGTTTGCACTTGGTGTTCAAGGGGTTGTTCCAAGTAACGAAGCCGTAGTTGCCATTGCACTGGTTAAGTACGGTTCAGTTACTGCCCTGATCATGCTGGTTGGTATGATTGTCAACGTTCTGTTGGCACGTTTTACTAAGTTCAAGTACATCTTCCTGACTGGTCAGGCTATGCTTTATGTTTCCTGTCTGGCAGCTGTTATCTTGATCAGTGCCGGCATGGGTAGTGGTTGGCAAACTATCCTCCTGGGTGGTTTGTTCGAAGGTACTTTACTGACTGTTACGCCGGCCTTCTGTCAACCATTTATGCGTGAAATCACTCACGGTGACAACGTTGCCATGGGTCACACTGGTAACATTGGTTACGCTATTTCTGGTTTAGTTGGTCAATGGTTCGGTGACAAGAAGCACAGTACTGAAGACATCGAATTCCCTAAGTCACTCGGTTTCCTGCGTGACTCTACTGTTTCAATCACCATCGTGATGGGGATTGTTTACATCATTCTGGCTATCATTGCTGGTCCTCACTTCGTTGAAACTAAGCTGAGCAAGGGCACTAACTACATTATCTTTGCTTTTGTTCAAGCTGGTACTTTCGCCGCTGGTTTCGCGGTTGTTCTGCAAGGTGTTCGGATGATCCTTGCTGAAATTGTTCCAGCCTTCCAAGGGATTGCTCAGAAGATTGTTCCAAACTCCAAGCCAGCGCTGGACGTTCCGATCATCTTCCCATTCGCACCAAACGCTGTTCTGCTTGGTTTCATTGTCAGCTTCCTTGTTGGTACTATTAGCATGTTCATCATGGTTGCAATGCACACTGTTGTTATCATCCCAGGTGTTGTTGGTCACTTCTTCTGTGGTGCCGCTGCTGCTATCTACGGTAACTCAAAGGGTGGTCGTCGTGGTGCGATCCTCGGTGCCATCGTTAACAGTCTGTTGATCAGTTGGTTGCCGCTTTACATCCTGCCAGTTCTGGGGAACCTGAAGATGGCTGCTTCGACCTTCGCTGATACGGACTACCTGATTCCAGGGATTATCCTTGGTAACCTTGGCCGCATGGGTGGTACTGTTCTTACTTGCAGCATCATTGCCTTTACTGTCATCGTGATCTTGGTAAGCATGTTCATGAAGTCACCAAAGGCTAATGCCGAAAACAAGTAATAAGTCATAATTAATGTACGAAGAATAACTACTGATACCAGTTAAATTATTGGCACGGTAGTTATTCTTTTAGCGTAAATGGAGGTTTGAAATAATGGATAAAAAAGAAATGCAAGCTGTAGATGCACTCCGTTTCTTGAGCACTGACATGATTCAAAAGGCTAACAGTGGCCACCCTGGTGTAGCAATTGACGCTGCGCCAATGGCATACGGCCTCTGGGAAAAGGTCATGAACTTTAACCCACAAGATGCTAGCTGGCTGAACCGCGACCGTTTCGTTCTGTCTGCAGGGCATGGTTCTTCACTGCTTTACAGTCTGCTGTACTTCAACAACTTTGGTTTGACGATTGATGATGTGAAGAACTTCCGTCAGTTGGGTTCCAAGACTCCTGGTCACCCAGAATATGGTCACACTGCTGGTGTTGATGCCACGACTGGTCCACTGTCACAAGGGCTGGCAATGTCTGTCGGAATGGCCATGGCCGAAAAGCACCTGGCTGCCGTTTACAACAAGCCAAACTTCCCAGTTATTGATCACTACACCTACACGATCATCGGTGATGGTGACCTGATGGAAGGTTTGAGTGAAGAATCAATTAACCTGGCCGGGGACAAGGGCTTATCTAAGCTGATTGTGCTGTACGACTCCAACGATGTTTCACTTGACGGTCCATTGAGCTTGAGTACCGACGAAAACGTTAAGCAACGGGTTGAAGCTGCTGGTTGGGATTACTTCCGGGTAGCTGACGGTAACACCGATGTCGACGCAATTGTTGATGCCATCCATGCCGCGCAAAAGACCGACAAGCCGTCGATGATTGAAATTAAGACGACTATCGGTTATGGTTCACCAGATGCCGGGACTAACAAGGTTCACGGTTCTGCTCTTGGCGAAGAAAATGTTGCTAAGATGCGTGACTTCTTTGACTGGAAGTTGGCCCCATTCGAATTTACTGATGAAATTCACCAGTTCTTCGATGATGCTGTGGCTGACAAGCAACCGGCCTACGATGCATGGCAGAAGCTGTTCAAGGAATACAGTAGCAAGTACCCTGAACAAGCTGCGCAGCTGACTAGCAAGACCCTGAAGGTGGACGACCTGACGACTTCATACAAGCCGGGTGACTCCATTGCTACCCGGGTTGCCAGCCAAGAAATTCTGCAAGAAATTGCCAAGGACAACCCTGAATTCTGGGGCGGTGCTGCTGACCTGGCCTCATCAAACAAGACTTACCTGGCCGATGATGGGAACTTTACTAAGGACAACCCAGCTGGGCGGAACGTCTTCTTTGGGGTTCGTGAATTTGGGATGGCCACTGCCGTTAACGGGATGAACTTACACGGTGGCAACCGCGCCTTTGGTTCAACCTTCTTCGTCTTCACTGACTACCTGCGCGCTGCTGTCCGTCTGGCTGCGATTATGAACCTGCCATCAGTCTTCATTGGTTCTCACGACTCAATCGCCGTTGGTGAAGATGGTCCAACCCACGAACCAATTGAACAACTGACGAGTTTCCGGGCAATGCCAAACCTGAATGTTATCCGTCCTGCCGATGCTAACGAAACGGTGGGCGCATGGAAGGTTATCGGCCAGACAACTGACCGGCCAACGATGCTGGTATTGACGCGGCAAAAGCTACCGGTCTTGAAGGAAACGGTTGACGCCCCAGTTGAAAAGGGTGGCTATGTGGTTTCAGATTCTAAGAAGGATACTCCTGATGGTATCCTGATTGCTGCCGGC
>NZ_JBFLGB010000084.1:0-6316 GCF_041859915.1 Limosilactobacillus sp. | reverse complement strand
TAAACGAAATAAAGATGAGAAGAGGAGGGTACCACCAATGGCTAAAGATTATATCAACGGTAAGCGGACACGTTTTGGTAACAAGCGTTCCCATGCCCTTAACTCAAGTCGTCGTAGCTGGAAGCCAAACTTGCAAAAAGTAACTATTCTGGTTAACGGCAAGCCAAAGAAGGTTTACGTTTCAGCACGTACACTGAAGTCCGGTAAAGTGACTCGGGTTTAATTCAACAAAAATAATGCCGTCCAGTGGTGGGCGGCTTATTTTTTTCAGAATGATTAACCCCATTAACTAAATTGTAGAAATGATTACTTTTGTGGTTGAACATGCTATGGTATGATGGTGTTAGTTTTAGAGTTGAAATAAAGCAGGCCTATGCTGGTGCTGCTGATGTTAAAAGGAGGCCATGATAATGGCAGTAAAGATTAAAACCAAGGCAGGTACGATTGACATCGATAATGACGTAATTTCGACAGTGGTTGGTGGTGCCGCTACCGATAACTATGGAGTAGTCGGTATGGCAAGTCGCAACCCGGTCCGTGATGGTGTTAATCAGATTCTTGGTCGCGACAACTTTAGCAAGGGAGTTGTAATTCGACAACAAGACAACGGTATCGTTGTGGAAGTTAACATTATCGTGAGCTATGGAACGAAGATCTCTGAAGTTTCGAAGAGTGTTCAGGCAAAAGTGAAGTACAACCTGGAATCGATGCTTGGCATTACGGCCGATGCGGTCAATGTCTGTGTCCAGGGTGTTCGTTCAATGGAAGACTAGTGTGGATACGGGAGGAAATTTAATTGGCTGTCACAGAAATTACAAATCTTGAATTTGGCAAGATGGTCCAAGCGGCCGCTGACAAGTTAAAGAAGAATGCTGAATTTATTAACTCATTAAACGTTTTCCCGGTTCCTGATGGCGATACTGGTACCAACATGGCTTCTTCAATGGCTAGTGGTGCTAAGTATGAGCGTAATGAGAATAGTACTGCGGTTGGGGATCTCAGTGCTGCCCTGGCTAAGGGACTATTGATGGGAGCACGTGGTAATTCAGGAGTAATCTTATCTCAGATCTTTCGTGGCTTTGCTAAGGCAACGGCTGGATTGAGTAAGCTGTCCGCTCAAGACTTTGTGGACGCCTATGCTAATGGTGCTAAGACAGCGTACAAGGCCGTGATGAAGCCAACCGAAGGAA
The DNA here is from genome assembly GCF_041859915.1 of Limosilactobacillus sp. Lineage (GTDB taxonomy): Bacteria > Bacillota > Bacilli > Lactobacillales > Lactobacillaceae > Limosilactobacillus. The sequence continues at coordinate 5,126 of NZ_JBFLGB010000084.1, read as the reverse complement.
CAATCTTAACGGTGGTCCGCGAATCTGCTCAAGTCGGGATTAACAAAGTCAAAGAGACCAGTGATTTAACCGAGATTGTTCATGCGATCTATGAAGCAAGTGACCAGGCTCTACAGAAGACGCCTGATCTCTTACCAGTACTAAAAGAAGTCGGGGTAGTTGACTCCGGTGGCCAGGGATTAGTTTTTGTGCTTCAAGCCTTCGATGAAGCATTGAGTGGTCGAGTGGATAAGAGTGCTGATTATAAGCCTGACCAAGCGGAAGTTGATGAGATGGTTAACGCCCTTGATCACCAAAGCGTTCAGGGCAAGCTTGACCCGAAGGATATTAAATATACTTATTGTACTCAAATGCTAGTACGGATTGGTAAGGGTAAGCAAGTCACTCGCAAGTTCGATTATGATACCTTTTACAACTACTTAGCTAAGTTGGGAGATAGTCTTCTGGTAATCAATGATGATGCCGTTGTAAGAGTCCATGTTCACACTGAACATCCGGGTAAGGTGTTGAGCTGGGGTCAGGAGTTTGGTGATTTGCAAACCATCGAAATTCATAACATGGTTTGGCAGCAAGAAGAAATCATGGAACATGACGACGAAGAAGATGATTCAGCAGCAACGCCGGTTGAAAAGGCTAAGAAAGAGGAGAACGTACCGGAAACGGCTGTCATTGCGGTGGCTTCCGGTGATGGAATTGCCAAGCTCCTGAAGAGCCTCGGTGTTACCCATATTATTAATGGTGGGCAGACTATGAATCCAAGTACTCAGGACATCACTGATGCTATCAACCAGAGCGGCGCTAAACAGGCACTAGTATTGCCGGATAATGGCAATATCTTTATGACGGCCGACCAAGCAGCTCAAGTTGCCACTATTCCAACTAAGGTGGTCCATACTAAGACGATTGCTCAGGCCATGAGCGCTCTTCTGGAGTATAACCAGGAAGCTTCAATTACTCAGAATCAACAACAAATGGAAGCTAATATGACTACGGTCGCCAGTGGGGAAGTAACCCACGCAATTCGGGATACCAAGATTGACGGTCGTGAGATTCGTAAGGATGATTACCTCGGTATTGTTGATGGTAAGATTGTGGAAGCCGACCCGAACCTGAAAGATACGGCCATTAAAATGGTTAAGCAAATGTTAACTGACGATAGTGAAATTGTAACGATTTTGGTTGGTCAAGAAGGTGACTCCAAGACGGCTGACGAAATTAAGACCGCCATCGGCAAGGTTGACGATGAATTAGATGTTCAAATTTATGAGGGGGGCCAGCCTGTCTATCCATATTTGATTTCTGTTGAATAATATAAGTAAATAAACTTTTGGGGCCGTGACGAAGGCTGATTTGTCATGGCCCCTTTTCCACATTTTCTTGGGAGGTGATTGCAACGAAGAGTTTGCAGGATTCCGTAGCACATTTAAAAGGGGTAGGCAAGAAGCGGGTAGCTGACCTAGCAACTTTAGGAATCGACACGATTGCTGACTTGTTGACTTATTACCCAACCCGTTATAACGACTTGCGCCCAACGGACCTCCGAGAAGCTAAGGATAAGCAGAAGATCACCTTGCATGGTCAAGTAGTTTCAGAGCCGTTATTGACTCATTTCGGTTATCGGCGCAGTCGACTGAGCTTCCGCCTGCAGGTTGGGCAGAATGTGGTCCTGGTAACCTTCTTCAACCAACCTTACCTAGTTAAACAGGTGAAACCGAATGGTCAGGTGACCGTAATGGGTAAGTGGGATGCTCGTCGTCAGCAGGTAACTGCTAACCGGCTAACCACCCAGGATTTGACAACTAGTAACGATTTTGGTGCGGTTTATCCAGTCAATAAGCACGTCAAGCAGTCTCTGCTTAAGGGCCTCATTCGACAGGCTTTTACGGAATATCAGAATGTGATTCCGACACTTTTACCCCAAGCATTACGTCAACGTTATCGCTTATTAGATCGTCGTCAGATGTTAATGGGAATGCATTTCCCCAAAGATGCTGGACAAGCTAAGGCTGCTCGACGGACAGCTGCTTATGAGGAGTTCTTCCTTTTTCAACTGCGCTTACAGGCAATTCGCCAGGCACAGCGTAAGAAAAATGGCTTGCGGATTCTTTACCATAATGATGAGGTTAAACAATTTATTAGTCAGATTGGCTTTGAATTGACGGATGCCCAAAAACGGGTGACTAACGAAATTTGTGCTGATTTGCGTCGACCATATCAGATGAACCGTCTCCTTCAAGGGGATGTGGGTTCTGGTAAGACAATTGTGGCAGCCATTGCGATCTATGCCACGATTACTGCTGGCTATCAAGCGGCATTGATGGCTCCCACCGAGATTTTAGCGGCTCAGCATGCTGAAAAGTTGACTAAAACCTTTGCCGGGACACATGTTCATATTGGCCTTTTGACTGGTTCACTGACTCCTAAGCAACATGATCAGTTGCGTAAGGCCATTAAGCGGGGTGACATTAATCTGATCATCGGCACCCATGCCTTAATTCAGGAGGATATTGAATACGCCAATTTGGGGCTGGCCATCACTGATGAGCAGCACCGGTTTGGTGTCAACCAACGACAATTATTCCGGGAAAAGGGTGATCGTCCCGACGTTTTGGCAATGATGGCAACACCGATTCCGCGAACGCTGGCAATTACTGCCTATGGTGAAATGGATGTTTCGGTGATTGATCAAATGCCGGCGGGCCGAAAGCCGGTTAAGACCAAGTGGTTTAAAGTGGACCAGCAAAATGAAGCCCTTCATTTTCTACGTGACCAATTAGCTGCGGGTGCCCAGGCTTACGTGGTTAGTCCGTTAATTGATGAATCTGCGGCACTGGATGTCCAAAACGCTACTGATTTATATGAACAATTAGTAAAATATTTTGGTGACGATTATCGGGTCGGTTTATTGCACGGTCGGATGAGCGGTGATGAAAAGGAACAGGTAATGCGTGACTTCCAGGAAAAAAAGATTCAGGTACTAGTCTCCACCACGGTAATCGAAGTGGGAGTCGATAATCCCAACGCTACTGTAATGATTATTTACAATGCCGACCGTTTTGGCCTGGCTCAGTTGCACCAGTTACGGGGACGGGTTGGTCGTGGTAGTCGGCAAAGTTACTGCCTGCTATTAGCTGACCCGAAGACTGAAGAAGGCAAGGCCCGGATGAAAACGATGGTTGAGACTAATGATGGCTTTAAGGTTGCTGAACGGGATCTTGAATTACGTGGTTCCGGTGATGTTTTGGGCAACAAACAATCTGGTCTCCCTGATTTTAAAGTTGGCGACCCGGTTGGTGACGTTAAGATGCTCCAAATTGCCCGTAATGATGCCGAACAATTGTTGAAGACTCCTCATTGGGATATTATTGATGATAATCAACCGTTGGTTCTCTACTTGAAACGACACCAATTAGAAACACATTTTGATTGAAGGAGAAGAAGAATGAAAATTGCTGTAGACGCAATGGGTGGCGATCATGCCCCCAAGGTAATTGTTGAAGGGGTCGAGCAGGCTCGTGACCTTTACCCAGACCTTGAATTTAGTTTATATGGTGACCCCAGCAAGGTTAAACCATTGATTCAGAACAGCGAACGCTTGAAGATTATCCCGACCAGTAACGACATCACAATGGGTGAAGAACCGGTCCGGGCTATTCGCCGTAAGAAGAATTCGTCAATTGTCAAAGCAGCCATGGCCGTGAAACATGGCGAGGCAGACGCCTTTTTCTCTGCCGGCAATACCGGAGCGGTTTTAGCCGCTGGAATCTTCATCGTTGGCCGAATTAAAGGAATTGACCGACCGGGATTAACTAGTGTCCTACCAATTGCTCAACCGGGTGCTAGTCGTCACAGTTTTGTGTATCTTGATACCGGAGCCAATGCCGAGAGTAAAGAAAGAAACTTAGTGCAATATGCTTACCTGGGCAAGTTTTATTCCGAAAATGTTCTAGGAGTTGCTAATCCGCGAATTGGTCTACTTAATAATGGGGCCGAGGAAGATAAAGGAGATACTCTCCATAAGGCCGTTTGGCAGTTACTTAATAAGAAGGATGACCTGAATTTCGTCGGTAACGTTGAGTCTGGGGACTTACTCTTTGGGAAAGCAGATGTGGTTGTCAGTGACGGTTGGACGGCCAACGCGGCCCTTAAAGCTACTGAGGGTACTGCTAAGATGATGTTGAAACTGATCAGGCACGGTATTCTGCATGGTGGACTGCGGGCTAAACTTGGCTATCTGATGCTTAAGCCCATCTTTCACCAGATTGGGCAAACGATGAGCACTTCTACGTATGGTGGCGCTGTCTTATTGGGGTTAAAGGCGCCAGTGATTAAAACTCACGGAGCGGCGGACACCTTAACTGTTAAAAATACGATTGGTCAGATTCACACGATGCTCAAGGCAGGTGTGATTGACAAAACTGTTGACTTCTTTACCAACAATCCAGAAGTGGACAAGCCCACTAAAAACGCATAAAATAAGAGAGTATTTTGTAAAGTGAGGTTACGAGAATGGCTGATAATAAACGTAAGGAAATCTTCGATAAGGTTTCTGAAATTGTGGCTGATCATTTTGATGTTGATCGGGCCAAAATTACTGATGATTTGAACTTAAAAACGGATTTGGATGCTGATTCCATTGACTTCGTTGAATTTGTTTTGGAACTAGAAGATACCTTCAATGAACAGATTGATGATGACGAGGCTGAAAAGCTGAGTACCATTGGTGAAGTGGTTGACTACATTGAAGAACACACAAACTAACCAGGAAGCTCCCAACTGGCGGAGCTTTTTTATTTTAAAAACCTGCGAAATAGTCGTTGGTCTAGTATAATAGGGAAGAATTAGCTAATTGAATTTCATGAAAGAAGGAATTTATCAATATGATGGATGAACTGCAAGACTACCTGGCCAAGGAATTTGATATTCACTTTAATGATCCGAGTCGGTTAGCGGAGGCCTTTACCCAAGCTTCATACGTTAACGAGCACCCGCACCAAAATCTGAAGTTCTATGAACGGATCGAATTCCTTGGCGATGCCGTGTTGGAATTAATTGTTTCTGAATATATTTATAAACGTTATCCGGAATTACCCCAAGGGAAGTTGACCCGACTGCGAGCAGCAATG
>NZ_JBFLGB010000006.1:0-49109 GCF_041859915.1 Limosilactobacillus sp. | reverse complement strand
GGTAAAAATGGCGATTTATTAATTTTCCTAGTTGATATTTATCGCAATCAACAAATTCGCCGTAACCATGGCAAAGATGATGGCCGCTTGCACACTGCCGACGTCTTCCAACAGGCTGTCGAAGATACTACCTTAGCTGTTCAAAATACTCTCATCGCAGCCGAAAGCATGGGCTTAGGGGGCGTCATCTTAGGTTCCATTAAAAATGACCCGATTAAGCTAATTAAAATTCTTGACCTACCCAAGATGACCTTTCCTTTATTGGGCCTGCAGCTTGGTATTCCTGATCAAGATCCCCAGTTAAAGCCCCGGTTACCATTAGACAAGATGACCTTTGAAAACCACTATCCTCGTGATTTTCAAGCCAGTGACTTACAGGATTACGATCACCAAGTTACCCAGTATTACGATCTACGGGAAGCCAACCGGCGCAGTGACTCCTTCACTCACCAAATTTGTGGTCCCAAGTTAGACCAACACTCGACAAAGCGGGATGAATTAATCACTGCTCTTCACCAACAAGGGTTAGCACTTGATTGGAATCACAAATAAATTAAGTAATCAATAGCATTAAGAAGTAATGCCACGTTTATCGTGTTATCTTCACTAATAAAACCAAAAATAAGTAGTTGATGGAAAAACTTCACCAACTATTTTTTTCTACTAATTAAATTCCAATATTTTCAACCGTCTCATCATTATGAATAAAAACAGCGCCACGATTTCCCGGTTGGTCTAACCAACCAGCAATTGGCCGGCCGCTGAAGAATAACCGTTTAGCTTCAATTTCACCTAATACCGATTGATCGGTAAAGACTGTTACACTGCTCAGGTCGGTCTTCAGCGGATAACCGGTCCGTGGATCCAGTAGGTGATGATAACGATGACCATTTTTGATTAAGAAACGCTCATAGATTCCCGAGGTTACCGCCGAACAAGCCGGCTGACGAACAACCTCTATGTTCTCCCCACGGTGCAACCGAGGATCCTGGACGCCAATCAACCACTGCCCATCATCCCGTCGTGGTGACTTGCCAACCATTAGGAGGTTTCCACCAAGGTTAATGATTCCTGCTGCAACACTATGAGCCAGCCAAAAATCACGAATGCGGTCAGCAATGTAGCCCTTAGCAATCCCCCCGAGATCGAGTTCCATCCCCGCTTGTTTGAGGAAGACGGCACGCCGCGTATCATCCAATTCCACTTGACTGGGATCAGTCAGTCGTAACCGGTCTCGGATATTCTGGGCAGTCGGCACGTTAGCCCCTTTAAAGCCAATTTTCCAGAGTTTAACTAGTGGACCAATTAAGGCATTGAAGCCAAAATTTTCTCGACTGTAACGCACTGCTAGTTTAATTAATTCATAAGTCGTTGGGGAAACGGTACGAGCACCCCGTCCTGCAGCATGGTTAATATCCATCACCTCAGATTGGTCACGATTGACGGTTAGCCGGTCTTCGTACCCATCGATCAAATCCATCGCCGGTTGAAGGAAAGCCGCCGATCGATCACCGAAAACCGTTAGTACGATTCGCGTCCCTAAGGCATGGTGGGTTAATGTATGAACCTGATTTGCTAATTCATTCATAACAATTAATCCTCTGAAGCACCAGTCGTAGCGTCGGCTGCTTCATCGTCAGCATCAACACTCCCTGACTCGGAAGCACCGGTAGTAGCGTCAGCATCATTATTCGAAGCGACCGCGTCATTTTTTGATTTAACACCAGATTCAGAAGCTCCAGTGGAAGCATCAGTCGCCGTTTTCTTCGAAGTAGTATCATGCTGGCCCTTATCCCAGGCACCGTTTTCGAAAAGGTTTAAGATGTATTCTACATTTCCGGTAAACTCAATGGTTCCTAAATAGTGGCCATCAACATCACGCAGGGCATAGTACTGAATCAAAGAACGATGACCATGCATCCATAGTGGTCGAGTAACGACATCACGCTGGCCGTCACGAAAACTATTAATAATGTCCATCACTACTGGAACCACTTTGGGCGGGTGGCATTCGCTAACTGGTTCATTCAAAGAAGCCACATTCCGGACATGTTCACGATTAGGCTTGTCGGAATACCAGGCAAACCGATCAGAACTATCAATTAAGTCAATTTCAAACGGAATGGTGCTGAAAATCTGCTGTACTTCTTTTAAGGATAAGTGTCCCGTTGGGAATTTAATATAAGCGTCACTGATGCTTGGTTGCTTGATCGGCATCGTTACTTCCTCCTCGTTAACGTTTTTAAAAACTTGAATATATTCAATAAAGTGGGTAAAACATTGCTCCAGGTTGTCCCGCATTGTCGGATCAATCAGGCGCCCGTCCTCAGAAAAGACGTGGGTAGCACCACCAATTAAAACTTCATTACCTGGTAATAAGTTGGCATTGCAGTCTGGTGAGATTAAAATTTGCCGCATCTGGATTTGGGAGCGGGCAGAGGCCTGTCGACCGTAGGAAACTCCTACGACCATTACCGGTTTCCGGTCTAATACTTTAGTGTGATAAGAAAGCCATTCTACAGCACTTTTCAAGGCAGCCGGAATACCATGGTCGTACTCCGGAGTTGAGAAGATTACCCCATCGGCCGCTTTCACTTTTTGTTTTAGTTTCCATACGGCAGTTTGCTCTTTCAATGGCACATCCACACTAAACGGTGGTAACTGGCTAATCTCACAAACTTCAATATCGGCCATTTGTTTAAAATGTTTCTTCATGAACTTTAATAGCAAACGGTTATAAGAAAAGCTGGCGTTTGTACCAACCAATGCTAAGATTTTCATCATTTGTCCTTTGCCGCCTCCTTTGGCCCCTGCTTGGCAGCTGCCACTTGGTCCGTCACCATTTTGTTGATAGCTCGAGCGTAAATTTTAAAATCATCAATACATTTCTCAAGAAAGCCAACCGTTGCCTGATCTGTAATCTGACCATTCTCATCAATAACGTTAGCTGCATCACTCATAAAAAACTCGTTTCCCTGGTAAACCTGGGCATTAACTCCCGGTGAAATTAAGATATCTCGCAATTGAACCTGCGACCGGGACGAGCCCTGTTCATGTGTCGAGGCACCAACAATTAGGACCGGTTTGTTCTCTAATGGATGGACCTTGTAAGATAACCATTCCACCACACTCTTTAGAGCCGAGGTAATCGAATGATTATATTCTGGGCTTGCAATGATGACCGCGTCAGCAGTTTTAATTCGCCGGTTAAGGTCAGTGATAATTTGAGGAGTCTTCCCTCTATAATTTTCGTTAAACATTGGTACTTTTCGGATATCAATTACATCAATATCGTCAGTATTTTGGTACTGGGCAGCAATGAATTTCAATAGCATTCGATTATACGAATGATTGGCATTGGACCCAGCAATTGCAGCAATCTTCAAGATCTGTCACTTCCTTTTATTAACTTATGTAGTACTTTCAGATTCATTTTACTATATCCACCCAAAGCAACACTAATCATACGTTATTTAGATTTAGTCTGTGCTAAAATAGGTGCCACACCATACCAAGAGAACGGAGAAATATCATGAAACGACGAAATTCAGTTCATTCTAACGTTAACGTCCATGTCGGCGACCGTTTCCCTCTGAGTATCAAACGCCTCGGTGTTAATGGTCACGGTATTGGTTACTTCAAACATAAAGTCTGCTTCGTCCCCGGAGCCCTTCCTGGCGAAGTAATTGTCGCCGAGGTTACTCGGGTTCGACCACGTTACCTGGAAGCTAAGATCCACCGGTTGCGCAAGAGAAGTCGGTATCGAGTTCAGCCACGGGATCCTTATGCGGACATAGCTGGTGGCTTTGAATTGGAAAACCTTGCTTATTCAGAACAACTAAAGTTCAAACGCCAGGTTGTGATCGAAAGTCTTGCCAAATTTAAACCCTATGGTTACCGTAATTATGAAGTACGCCCAACGATTGCGGCTCCTCAGGAATACGGCTACCGTAACAAAGCTCAGTTTCAGATTCGGGTAGTCAACGGTCATGTCGCCGCCGGATTATATAAACCAGGTAGCCATGACCTTGTCAACATGGAAACTTGTGCTGTTCAAATGCCCAACACGATGAAGGTTATCCGAACAGTTGTTCAACTAATCGAGGACCTTCAAATTCCAGTCTATGACGAAAATCACCATAGTGGAATCATCAAAACCCTCGTTGTCCGTGAATCACGTTCAAGCGGTGAAATTCAATTAACCTTCATCACCAATACCCCTAAGCTGATCCATAAGCACCAATTATTGGCTGCCATTAAACAACAGTTACCCATGGTTGTCTCAGTAATGCAAAACGTTAATCCAGGTGATACGCCACTGATTTGGGGTGATCGCATGATTCACCTAGCTGGCAAAGAGACGATTACCGAGAGCCTGATGGGGTTAGATTTCAATCTTTCTGCTCGTTCTTTCCTGCAACTGAATCCGGAACAGACGGAGACGCTCTATGAAGAAGCAGCTAAAGCTCTAGCATTAACTCCGAATGACGCATTAATCGATGCCTATGCCGGGATCGGTACGATTGGTCTTTCGTTGGCTTCCCGCGTCAAAATTGTGCGGGGAATGGAAATCATTCCCGAAGCCGTTACTGATGCTAACGCTAATGCTCACCGCAACGAAATTACTAATGCTCACTATGAAGTTGGTAAAGCCGAAGACCTATTACCAAAGTGGGAACGAGCAGGGCTGCATTTTGATGCCCTAGTCGTTGATCCACCCCGGACCGGACTTGACGAAGGATTGATTAAGGCTGTCTTAGCTGCTAAGCCGCGCAAATTTGCCTATGTTTCCTGTGGGATGGCTTCACTGGCTCGCAATCTTCGTCGTTTAACCAGTGTTTATCACGTTGATTACATTCAACCAATTGACATGATGCCGCAAACCGCCCGTTGTGAGGCCGTCGTAAAACTTTCTTTGCGAGTCAATCAAAATAAGTAAACAATGGGGAGGCAAGCAAATGCAATTAATTATTACTAACACTGCTAGTCGGTGGATTAGACAACAATTCCACCTACCAGCAGGAGCCGGAATTAAATTTTTTGGTAAGACAATCCAACCCGGCCACGTGACACATGGCCCTGACCAGGGATATACGCGTGAAGACCAACTCACCAGTGCTTCGCTAACGGTAGTCAAGGACAAGATCAATTACCACATTAATTTTGCCGACAGCTGGTTCTTTTCTGGACTAATAACCACGATCGACTTGGATACTCATAGCCAAAAGATCAACTTTCACTTTACCAAGGAAAAACAACAACCCGTTAGGCCATCAGCTAAAGCACCACAACCAGATGCCTCAACTGGCGCTTCAGAGGGTGGCAACTTCGAAGAATTCTGGGAATAACAAAAGGAGTAAATAGGACTCACGAATAAGTTCTATTTACTCCTTTTAGTATTGATAAACCTTGGCTTCATACGGTCTAATTGTGTCACCCTGGTCATCCGCATAGTTACTGATTAGCAAATGAGCCGTGTCTGGGACATCATAATGCTGCTGAACGATTTGGTCAGTATAATTCAAAATGACTAATAAAGTTGTCTCCTGATCTTGTCGAAGATAGGCAAAAACCTGCTGATCCTGGTCATTACCAGGTACTAACGCATAACGACCATCCGTGATTACTGGCATTGTGTGGCGGAAGTGAATCAACCGTTGGTAATAATAAAAAAGTGAATTATGATCCGCCAAAGCTCGTTTTACGTTAATCTGACGATAATTAGGAGTGACCTTTTCCCAAGGTTGATGGGTAGAAAAGCCGGCGTAACGCTGGTCGTTCCATTGCATCGGTGTCCGGGCATTATCCCGCGAATGCATGGCCAAGTATTTTAACATCGTCTTGCCATCAACCAAGTGCTGCTCATCAACGATTTGGTGGTAGGCATTGATCGATTCTAGGTCCACATAGTCACTGAGTTTGGTAAAGCCGGCATTGGTCATCCCAATCTCCTCACCCTCATAAATGTAAGGGGTCCCCTGCATAAAGTGAGTCATAGTTGCCAGCATTTTAGCCGACTTGACCCGGTAATCCTCAGTCGAATCATCACCAAAACGAGAAACTACCCGTGGTTGGTCATGGTTATTCCAATAGAGGGCGTTCCAAGCTCGCCCCGCTAATTCTTCTTGCCATTTTGAGAGGTTAGCCCGCAAAGCCGTTAAACTGGTCTTTTGATCATTCCATTTTCCAAGCGCTGGATTAGGGTTACTGTCCAGGCCCATGTGCTCAAATTGAAAAACCATGTTAAGTTCCTGGTTGTGGAGATCCGCATAGCGCCTAGCATCGGCCGGAGTAACATTTGGTGTTTCGCCAACTGTGATCATCCTGTGTTTACTCATCACCTGCCGATTCATTTCACGAAGGTACTCATGGATGTGGGGTCCGTTTGGCACAAGGCTTTCAACGTTAGCGTACTGTTCACCAGCAGCCTGAGGCCCATCTGGTAACCCCGCGGGTTTAGAAATCAAATTGATAACGTCCATCCGAAAGCCATCGACACCCTTAGCCGCCCACCAATTCATCATTTGATAAACGTTTTGCCGAACGCGGGGATTTCGCCAATTCAAGTCAGGCTGTTCTGGTGCGAAAAGATGAAGGTAGTATTGGCCAGTTTGTTGGTCATATTTCCAAGCAGGGCCACTAAAATAGGATCCCCAGTTATTCGGCGCTTTACCATCGCGACCATCACGCCAAATGTAAAAATCACGGTAAGGATTATCTTTGCTCCGTCGTGACTCCAAGAACCAGGAATGTTGGTTTGAAGTATGGTTAACGACCAGGTCCATTACCAGTTTCATCCCCCGTTGATGGAGGCCATTCAATAACTTATCAAAGTCAGCCATCGTCCCTAAAGTAGGATTGATTGCTTGGTAATTACTGATATCATAACCATTATCTACCTGGGGTGATTCGTAGATCGGGTTTAGCCAAACAATATCAATCCCCAGCTTTTGAAGATAATCCAACCGACTAATAATCCCCTGAAGGTCACCGATGCCGTCCCCATTGCTATCCTGAAATGATTTCGGATAAATTTGATAAACAACGGCGTTTTTCCACCAATGTGTATTTTTCATCTTTATTCTTCCTTCTAAAAAATGGAGCACCCTATCCTGGTTGCCCCATCACTTATTATTGATTTTTAACAACCGGTGCCCATTGACGCCACGTTGTTTCATTACTAATGCTGTCGAGGTGTGCATAAGCACCGTTACTTAAGCTTTGCAATTTCTTTGGATCTTTAAGAAGAGCAACAACGGTCTGGATGAACTTTGCCTGGTCATTTAATGGAATTAATTCACCATTAACGTCAGGCTTTACCATTCCGGCAGGGCCATAAAGATAATTATAGCTAACCACCGGTACTCCGTGGCTTAGGGCTTCACCCATCGCTAATGGTTGCGCATCGATGCGACTAGCATCAACAAATAATTGGGCTTGATTATAAGCCGCTTGTAAATTAACTTGGTAACCCGCAAAGGTAACAGCACTATTTAAATTGGCTTGAGCAACTTGGTCCTTATAGCGTTTAACATCTGCCGGCGCACCGTAACCATAAAGCGTTAACCTAGCTGTTGGTACCTGTTGGTGAACACTATTAAAAATGGCAATCAACTGACTAATCTGCTTATCTTCACCAAGCCGACCAACGTAAATTAATTGTCCCGGCATTCGCTGGTTCATGTTAATCCGTTTCAATGTTTGCCGAACTGGGACCCCATTGATAGTCAAAATCGGTACGTGTTTACCAAGCCGCTTCTGAAGGTTACGAGCCTGTTGCTTGGTCATGACAATAATCCCGTCCCACTTTTTCAGGTTGGTTGTAAACGGATCTCGCAACATACTATTCATTGGACCGTTCAAAAGGTTTTGTCCATCATCAACGTGATTAATTGGTAACCACAAGTACTTCTTAGCATCAGCACTCATCCGCAATACCGGTTGAATCGCCATTGCTGGTCGATCGGCAATAAAGGTATTATTCCCACCATTAGCCTTGTTAAGTTCATTTAAGAAAAAGACATAAAGATCATCAATCGTATCGAAGTAGTAGTCCTTACCCTGATAATTACGCAAAACGTTTAAAGAATTAATTGGGGTATTCTGCACGGATTGAACATAGTAACGGTCCATGTAACAGGTCCCATCTGGACGATAATAACGCTCATAATGAGTCTGGCCATTTTCACCAAAAAATTGGTCAACAGCCTTGTAACCCCGCAGGTCATAGCGTTCACGTAGCGTCAGATTACCCGCTGGATCGTACCAATCCACCCGGTCAACTTGACCGACTGTGCCACCAACAAAGAAGACCTGAGCAACCAATCGCTGACCATCCATGACGTCGCGAGAATTATTGCCCGTTCCCACCTGATAATCAAATGGTAAATGCAAATCCTTCGTACGTAATACTTTCCCTTGATAAGCAGTTGTTCCGGCAAAGAAATCAAACATATTGACAAGTTGGTGATCATCCAAGCCAAAGCGGCGTAATGTTGCGTGAATGATTGGATCAAAATCCCGGGTTACCAGTTTGGCAACCGTATGATTAGCCTTAAACAGTTTAAGGCGCTTAATTTCCGCGTGTTCAACACTGGAATTACTGCTCAATAGGTACTGATTAACAAAGAAAAACACTATTTATGGGCCTCCTTCTCATTCACGTCGTCAATGATCTGCTGCCATAATTTCATCACACTCGGTTCTGAGTAACGCTTGCTATCCGCATAGGCATTTGCACTCATCTGAGCTAATCGCTTTTGATCTGTCAGTAAACTAACTATGGCTTTGGCCAGACCATCGATATCACCATTCTTCGTCAGTAAACCATCTCGACCATTAATGACAACATCTGCAGGGCCATACTTAATGTCATTTGCTACAATCGGTAAGCCATGCGATTGAGCCTCCACAAGGGTAAGCGGCAATCCTTCAACCCGACTCGGCAGAATCAACAGTTGAGCATTTTCATAAACAGCGTTGACGTCCGTGGTATAACCATGGAAGGTCACTGACTTACCGATCTGTTCTTCCTTAACAATTTTGTTGAGAGTCTTATCGAAGTTGTTATTAGCATAACCCCAAAAATCTAACTTGGCATCCGGAATCGCCTTTAACACCTGAGGCCAAGCCTTTAATAACTGGTCTTGCTGCTTCTCCGGCGACAGGCGAGCAACCATTACTACCCGACCCTTAGTTCGTTTGGCAAACGGAATATGCGGCTTATCAAGCACCGCAGCCGGTACAATGGGCCCCGGAATCCGATAAATTTTAACCCCATATTTACCAAAGCGTGCTTGAACATCGGCTTGTTGCTGGGGCGTTAAAGTAATGACACCATCCCAATCCCGAATATGACGTAGGCCCCATTCGTAGTTATAGTTTAACGTCGAATGCATAATATCTTCATTATGGTTAACATGATCATTATGCAGTTGCATATAACGTGGAACCCGGTTCTTCATGTGAAGGACTGACCAGCCATTTTCATAAACCCGGTCTACAACAATACCAACCGGGCCATCACCACAAATCTGCTGATCAGTTACTAATTGGTCGAGAAAGAAAGCCGTTAGTTCATCTAGGCCAGTGAATTGATAATCCCGACCATGATAATCAAAAAGATGATAAGTTTTGATTTCATGGTCCCGCTTATCTTTAAAATGGGCCAGTTGCAATGCTAATTTCCCATCTGGTTGAAAATAATTTTCGGTGGCAATGTTGCCTTGCCAGTCGTAAACTTGTTCAACAGAGATAAAGCCACGCACGTCATACCATTTGACCTTTAATAATTTACCAAAATGGTCGAAATATTGAAGATTAATAATATGCTTCTTAGCATCGTTACGCCGACGAACGTACAAAATTTGATGGCCATGACGAGAGTAAACATAGTTATTGCCATCAGTCTTACGTTGCCAATCCGAATCAATCTGAATATCTTTAATAGTGATATCTTTTTGCGGAACAAGCCGCGCATTTTGAAAGTAATCAAATAAATTTACAAAATCTTCATCAGCAATCCCAGCATGACGAGTCACCAGGTGTAACTCATTAGAATATTGTCGGGTCACAATCTTGGCTGGTTGTTGAAAGTGTTTAAACAGATTTAAACGCTTAATTTGTGCATGTTCAATACCGGACTTATTCTCTTGAATGCCGTCGTTTAGAAAGAATAGCATTGGTTGGTCTCCTTTTCTTGTTTCACAAATCGAGTTTACCATATTTTATTAGTACTAGCGACACTTGATCTGTAGGAGGAAATGACCATTTGTGTTATCATTAATATTTAACAGAAAGAAGTGGAAGAGATATGCAAAACCCATTTGGCAATAATGATAATAATGACCAAAACCCGTTTAACTTAAATAATCTCCCCTTACCACCAAATTACGCTAAAATTGTCAATGGTCAGGGGGATATCCGGATTGCTAAGGTTGGCTTTTCCTGGACGACCCTCTGGTTTGGCCCCTTACCAGCTTTATTCCGTGGGGATTATTACAATTTTATCCTCATGATCGTCTTAGACATGGACTACGCCCTCGTTGCGTTATTTTTTGGTTGGACTTGGATGGTTCAATTCCCGTGGCCGTCAATTTTCTTCGGCTTTTTCTACAACATGATGTATTTTAAACACCTTTTCAATAAGGGTTACCACCCGGCTGACCAACGCTCACGTGAATTATTAATCAGGCTGCGATACTGGAAAGAAAAATAAGAAAAAAACGTGCCTAGGAAAAGATTCCCAGGCACGTTTTATTTCTACGCTTATTTTTCATTATGATGTTCAATCGTTACATCTTCATGACCATCGTATTCTTCAACTGCGACATGCACCGTTTCATTTAAGGCCGTTGGAATATTTTTACCAACAAAATCCGGCCGAATTGGTAATTCCCAATGACCACGATCAACTAAGACCGCCAGGGAAATTCGTTTAGGGCGACCCATATCCATCAAAGCATCCAAAGCCGCTCGCACTGTCCGTCCAGTAAAGAGAACATCATCCACTAAGATGACATGTTTATCGGTGATATTAACATTTAGTTGGTCGGTCTTAACGGTTGGTTCTCGATGATGATCAGGAATATGCCGGTCATCCCGGTAAAGAGAAACATCCAAAGCTGCTACTGGCACATTAACATTTTCAAGCTGGTTGAGTCGCTTGGCTAGACGCTTAGCTAGGTAAACACCCCTAGTTTTAATCCCAACAAAGACCAGGTTCTCAACACCCTTATTCTGTTCAATAATTTCATAAGTGATCCGGGTTAGTGCTCGTTGCATACTCGAGCCATCAACAACTTCATGTGCCATGTTTGCCACTCCTTTTTAATTAATAAAAAGCTCTTCTTCCTGATTAGAAAAAAGAGCACAACTTTCTGCCGTCCCTTTATGATCTCACAGGACCATATTAAAGGTGTTTATAGTCATTTTAAGGTGTCAAATTTGGCCTGTCAAATAATGCTATTCGGCAAATTTAGCCATCCAATTCTGAACCATGCTACTGATATTAACCCAAATTTCTTTAAACCCATCCTGATGACGTAATTCATTGACAATTTGAGTACCATTGCTTGGATCTTGCCGAACCTGTTCAATAGTATTGGTAACCTGATTTAGTTGATTTTGAGTCGTACTACTTTGGGTTTGGTTAGCTAACTGCTGGTTCTTGTTTTCGATTTGATCTAGTCGCTGGTTTAAGGCCTGCTGGTTCTTATCCTTTTCGTATTGCTTAGTAGCGCCCTTCAATTCCGCCACCTGATTAGCTAATTTTCGGTCGTTGTTACTAAGCTTATTAATATTATTAGAATTGTTGGCAATCTGACTACTCTGCTGATTATTATTGGCCGCTTGCTGAGCTTGTTGGTTACGATGGTTAACCAATACCCACACCAAGCATAGTAAAACAACGATCACGAGAAGCGTCCATAACCAACCACGATTCTTCTTACGAGGAGTTGCTTGTGGTTGTTGGGGAGCTGTCGCCTGAGTTCGCATTGGCCGAACATTTAAGGTGATGCTTGTTTGAGCGGTCTGACCAGTCGCATTCATTACGTTAAACAACACCGGATATTCGCCCTGCTGATTGATATTGACTTGGGTCAGATTGGCCAGTACTTTATTGGTTAAATCTGTTCCATCACTGTCAGTTGCGTGTACCCCAAGCTGTTGTTTTAAGTCATTTTGATTAATGGTTTGCCCGAGTGGCCAATCAAGGTACTGGCGGGTCGTTGTGATTGTTAATGCTGCCATTTGTCCTTCCACCTATTTTCTTTTTCTTAATTGTACCACCCCATTAAAAAAAGCGGATTGCCTTGAGCAATCCGCTTTTAATATCATTTTAAAGTTCCCATGGATTCTTAACAATAATCGTTTGAATCCGATCAGCACCAACAGATACCGTTGCCAATGGAACATCTGACAACTCACTGACTCGCTTTAAGTAATTTTGTGCGTTAACCGGTAAGTCCTCAAACTTTTTGATTCCAGTAATGTCTTCATCCCAACCTGGCAACTCGTCGTAAACTGGTTCACACCGGTCTAATTCTTTCAGGCTAGCTGGGTAATAGTCAATCTCCTTGCCATCCAGTTTATAAGCCTTACAAATTTTAACCGTCTTAAGGCCAGTTAAGACATCAAGCAAGTTCAAGCTTAGGCAAGAAAGGCCAGAAACTCGCCGTGCATGCCGCATTGCCACGCTATCAAACCAACCAACTCGCCGTGGTCGACCGGTAACTGTACCATATTCATGACCGGTCTCTCGAATCTGGTCGCCCACTTCATCAGTCAATTCAGTCGGGAACGGACCAGCACCAACCCGGGTAGAGTAGGCCTTGCAAATACCAACCACCGTATTGATTTTGTTCGGGCCAACCCCAACTCCAGTGCAAACCCCACCGGCAATCGGGTTAGAGGCAGTAACGTATGGATAGGTTCCCTGGTCAACATCGAGC
This sequence comes from Limosilactobacillus sp., assembly GCF_041859915.1. Taxonomy (GTDB): domain Bacteria; phylum Bacillota; class Bacilli; order Lactobacillales; family Lactobacillaceae; genus Limosilactobacillus. The sequence continues at coordinate 36,156 of NZ_JBFLGB010000006.1, read as the reverse complement.
ATGACTCCCTGAGCACCCTCAAAGAGAACCTTCTTACCCTGGTCGAGAGCATCATTAACTACTCGTGACGTATCAGTAACGTATTTCTTTAACTCTTGACCATATTCATAGTAACTTTCGAAAATATCATCAAAGTTAATCGGGTCAACATGATAAAGCTTGGTGAAGAGCTCGTTTTTCTCTGCCAGATTCCGTTGCAACTTTACCTTAAAGGTATCCTTCTCTAACAGGTCACACATCCGAATACCAACCCGACAAACCTTATCCATGTAAGTTGGGCCAATGCCATTCTTGGTGGTACCAACCTTGTGATCACCCTTGGCCGCTTCCTGGCACTTGTCCAATAAAATATGATATGGGAAAGTAACGTGTGAACGATTGGAAATCCGTAACCCAGAAAGATCAATGCCATTGTCTTGTAGATAGTGTATTTCCTTAATCAGGGCCGGTGGATTGATAACCACTCCGTTACCAATAACGGCTAACTTGTTTTTACCAAAGATTCCAGATGGTACTAGACGTAAGGCAAATTTCTTGCCATTGAAGACGATCGTGTGGCCAGCATTGTTACCACCCTGAGACCGAACAACAACGTCCGCATCCTGACTCAGGTAATCGGTCATCTTCCCCTTTCCTTCATCGCCCCATTGACTACCAACAATTACAACTGATGACATTCTTTTCACCTCATCGTTTATTTTCGTAAAAAGCGCTTTTACTATCTCATATTACCGAAATTTGAATTGATCGTCAATACTTTTCCGAACTATTTTTTACTATGTTTTGAAAATAGTCCGCGCTTTCCCTTGACGAGTTAGTCACGGAGGCGCATAATACTATTCGGTAATTTAATAACGAAAAGGAGCTATTCTTGTGCAAACGTTCGATTACGATGATATTCAACTCGTCCCTAACAAGTGCATCATTAAGAGTCGTCGCGACGCCGACACTAGCGTTAAGTTTGGTCCCCGGACCTTTAAAATTCCGGTCGTCCCGGCCAACATGGAAAGTGTGATCAATGAGGATTTAGCCGTTTGGTTAGCCCAGAACGGTTACTACTATGTTATGCATCGTTTCCAACCCGCTGAACGAGCCGGTTTCGTGAAACGAATGCACGACCGGGGGCTTTTTGCATCCATTTCTGTAGGAATTAAGGATCCAGAATACGATTTTATTGATCAACTAGAAGACGAACATTTGGACCCAGAATATATCACGATTGATGTTGCCCATGGTCATTCGGATTTTGTCATTAAAATGATTAAGTATATCAAGAAACACCTCCCAAAGAGCTTTGTAACGGCTGGTAACGTTGCCACACCCGAGGCAGTCCGCGACTTGGAAAATGCCGGTGCTGACGCTACCAAAGTTGGCGTAGGACCTGGTAAAGCTTGCATTACAAAGTTAAAAACTGGTTTCGGTACTGGTGGCTGGCAACTAGCCGCCATTCGGCTCTGTGCTAAGGCCGCCCGTAAGCCAATCATCGCTGATGGAGGAATTCGCCACAATGGTGACATCGCTAAATCCGTCCGCTTTGGAGCTTCGATGGTTATGATCGGTTCAATGCTGGCCGGCCACTTAGAATCACCTGGCAACATCATCAACATCAACGGTAAGCGTTACAAGCAATACTGGGGTTCCGCTTCAGAAGTGCAAAAGGGTGCCTACCGTAACGTTGAAGGTAAACAAATGCTCGTTCCATTCCGGGGTTCCATCAAGGATACCTTGCGTGAAATGAAGGAAGACCTCCAATCATCGATCTCATACGCTGGTGGACGAGACCTTGAATCCATTCGTAAGGTCGATTATGTTATTGTTAAGAATTCAATCATGAATGGTGACTAATAAAAGCTAATTACTAAAACAAACGGCTAATGAAGAAACATTACTTTCTCATTAGTCGTTTATTAGTCTCAAGGCGTAAATTCCTGACTAGTTGGAATTACCATGATATAGTTGATGATTTGTTGGGCAGCAGATTGGTGACCTTCATAGGCTTTAACAGCCATGTTAAGTTCCCGCAGGTTATCAGTGACAATCCCGTCAACATGGTTATACATCTCTTGTTGCATTACATCTTGATTATCTACCGTCCAAGCATAAACCTGCTTATGCTGGAGGTGCGCTAGGTTAATAAAGTCATGGGTCAAGGTCGAATATTCCATTGAATAACCATCGGCAACGGTATTAGGGTAGGTAAAATCATACGGTTGAATATAAAATACGTCCAGGCGGGGATTTAAGCGTTTAAGCGTGGTCACAACATGATAATCCAATGAATGGATCTTGTCATGGTGAGCTAAGATTATTTTGCCATAACGGTGGTTAAAGTTTCGCAACATCCCTCTGGAATCATGTGGTGTTGTTTTAATTTCAATCAATAGATGTTGGTGACAATGAGCTGCCGCCCGTAAATAGTCATCCAGGCTGGCAATCTTTGCCTGGTGACCATTCTCTCGTGCTGTTAAGTGTGTTAATTGCTTCAGGGTCAATTGGTCTGGAGCCTTATTTACACCCGTCAGTTCCTTAAGGTTTTCATCATGCATAACAACGAATCGATGATCGCGAGTTTCATGAACGTCCATCTCTACATAATCCGGATGAAGTCGGTGCGTTCGTTCCATTGCCGGAATAGTGTTCTGAACACCATTTTCATCTGCTACCCCACGGTGAGCGATTATTAGTGGTCGTTGGTGATTACTATTCAGATAGAAGGTATTGTTAATTAAGACAACTACGACCATTAAGCTGACAGCTACAACTAAAATACGTTTAATCCCTCGTGTTATCCTTAATGGTTGGCTTCTCACCATCATTTTCAATGGGGTCATCAAAAACATAATCGTTACCACACCTGTCCAAACCATCAAGGCTTCACTACCAACTTGAATTATTGACAGGTTTAAAACAGCTGCAGTCAATGCTAATTTCCCGGGTAATAAATCAAAAAGAAACTGTAAGCCTACCATGAAAGTGTAAAAAAGTCCGGTAATCACACTAGCAATTACACCGGCGGTCAAAATTCGTGCAACTAATGGCCACCATCGCCCATGTTTAGTCAATCGCCAGCTGTTCAATAAGGCTAATCGAGGACGCTGCTCACGATAAACCATTAGTGGTAAGGCTAACAAAAAGCGCACCCCTAATATGATCATAACAACGTAAAAAGCAATTAAAATCGTTAATAGAATCCCATTACGCGTCATGAAGTCCAGAATAAAGGCTGGAATTTGAATTTTTGATAGTAAAGGCGTCCGGAAAACAAAGTCGGCAAAAGGAATTACCAGGACAAAATAACCAAGCAAAACAAACAACGAAGCTAACCGTAATTGTCGCAAAACACGACCATTTTCTATTAGTAATCCTCGTACACTGGCTGTCCCTTGGTAGATGGCACGAACACCCAGTAGGATCATGGCAAACTGCCAGTAAACCACCAAAAGCAAAACGAACAACTCAATTATCAAAGCCGCAACTACCAATGGATGATCCTGAATAATTGTCAAAACGTTTTGGTAAGAAACAAAGGGAATTTCACCAGCCTGCAGGATAAAAGTCGTGACAAAACGGAAGATTGGAATAACGAGCAATTGAATAACAAGGTCAACACTGATAAAGAGGGTCAGGTAGAGCCACCACCGCCGTCCAAATTGTCTCGTTTGTTTCTTAAATTCGTGTAGAATTGCGCTCATACCATTCCCCGACTTTTCAAAATAATGTTACTTATATATGAAACCATTTCTTTTTAGAATATCTAATTTTACACAGTTTTGAGTAATTTTATTTCTCAATTACTGCACTTATAATCAAGAGAAATTTGAATCAAAATTGATTTATTTCATTAACTGTTATTTAAAAAGAACTTATTAAGTAATTTCACCTTACGATAACTAACGTCACATTTTATTTGATGATCTTTTGAAAAATATATAATCCTATTTCCCTTGTCAAACTCTATTATATTTTTAGGATTAACAATCGCACTCTGGCTAATCCTTAATAATTGGTCATTCTTAATTTTATTAAGAGTGCCAGAATATTCTATTCGTAAATTCTTTCCAACAATTCGTAATCGTCTACTTTTATACTTAACAGATTCTATATAATATAAATCTTCTAAACTAATCTGGCGTTTTATCCCGTGTACCGGTTCATAAATAAATTTTTGATATTGCTTTTGAGGAATGGTTAAAAACGATTGGTACCTAGAATAAGCTTCATCTATATCTTGACGTAATCGATCAGCAATTGATGTAATATCGTTGCCTTTTGATATATAGTCTAATGGTTCGATCCTACGAGAAACAGTATATGGCAAATACTCTTTATATGCCGTAACAAAAATAATTTCGGCAAAATTTGCCCGCTTCCTAATTATTTCGGCAATGTCAATTCCATTTGTATTCTTTCCTAATTCAATATCTAAAACTGCAAAATAATCTTCATGACTAATTCTTTTCTTAATTTCAGAAGGATCATCAGAATGCATCATAATTTTCATGTCATCATAACTATTCGGCGTAGAATTAATCATTATCCGGTGTTCAATTATTGATTGTATATACCTCTCTTGATCAGTATTATTTTCAACAATTATTACTTTTAACATCAGTGATGTTTCCCTTCTTGGATAAAGCAACTCATTACAATTCTTTTTCCCCTTACGTCCGCGGAAAAAGAATAACGGTTATCACTATTAACAAGCTTTGAAACGTTAGATAATCCGATTCCTTGATGACCTTCTTTTCTTGTTTCACCAAGAACCATAGCTTTATTAATATTTAAAGGATGATCCAATGAGTTACTAATAATTAATTCTAAACAGTTTTCGTTATATTTTAATATAGCTAATTGAATAAAGGGATTTTTTTGGTTAATCGTTGCTTCAATAGCATTATCAAGTAAAATTCCTAGAATTCTAGCAGTAATAATCTCTGAGCCAGGTAATTTTGTAATTTCAATATTGATCTCAATAGATAAGGGTATCTGCTTTTCAACAATTCGATATGATTTTTCTTTGATAATATTCCGTATACCAGCAATTTTTAATTTTAACAAAGCATGGTCAACATAAACGGACGCTTTATCTGTACCTTCATTATTTAAAATACTATTCAATAATTGTTTTGACCTTTCAAAATCTTTTTCTTGAATGTATCCCTGAATATTGAGCAATAGGTTTCTAATATCATGGCGTTCACGTCTGAAACTTTCATATTGTTTATTTAATTGTTGAACATATTCTATTTGTGTTTTATAGTTTTTTATTAAATCTTGTTGCTTAATACTTTGTTGATAACTATGAACTAAACTAATAAATCCAGCACTACCCACTAATAACATACTAAAATAAACAGCAAATAATAATAAGGCGTATTTATTTGCTATTTCTTCTTGCTCAGAGATAAAAGATAAAGTACTGTAACTTAGGAAAAAGATAACCATGACACGCCATAATTGAAATGAATTTTGAAAAGTTTGAAAAGTATACTCAAACCATTGAATATTTTTTTGAATTGGAGACCCATATTTTATTAATAACACAATAAGAATCGTAATTACCAATTCAACTAACGGTAGAAGCCAACCAAAAATAAAAATATTTTGTTGCTTAATCAGATTAAAAGTAAAATGATCAACCATATCAAATATAAAGGGTATTATTGAGGCACATAATAATCCAATAATGTTATTAGTAACTATGTTAGGATGCGAAGTCAATCTATCATATAACCAAAAATATATCACAAGAAAAATGAGTTGGATTGTACTAATTGGTAAAGGGATGCTTACAAATACTAAAGCCACAAAGCAATCTATAATGATAGATTTAAAACTTATCTCGTGTACTATTAAACGATATATAATTGATATTTCGATAAGGTTTAAGACATCCGTTACAAAAGCTTGCAAGATTGTTAGTGCTATCATAGTTAAATTTATCTCCTATGCATTTTCCATAATTGATGCCAGTTGTATCTTGCTTTCTTACGACCATCAATAATTTTAGCAAATTTTTGCAAGATTTATTAATAATACCTTTTATTGCATACTAAAAAATGGTGATCATTTCATAATGCTCACCATTGATATTCAAAACTAATTATCCTTAATGGTAACTGTAAAAGCATCAATTGTACTAATAATAATGAATAAAGCACAAATAATTTGCTCAATACATATATTTGTTGTTAACAGCGATTGAACCCAAACAATAATAAGGAATATATCCAAATAAAAAGTAATACTTTTATAAAAAGAATGATTAAACCTTAATTTCATAAAAACACCTCATTTTTGTTATTAAATGAAGAATCCGTTTATACTCTCCGATAAAAGCTACAACGAGCTTAAGTTGAATATATCAATCAAGGCATCACCACTTATATATCTCTGTACTAATACTGAAAATAGAAGTTAATTCATTGTAATTAGTTAAACCCAATAACTTTATTACAATTTTATTATAATAAGCTTTATGCAATCTATTTCATTTTGCATCATTCGTATAAAAACTTGCAGAATTTGTAATAAGCAACTGATTTCCCCATTAGTGCTAACAGTAAATCTTTAACGGCTTTAACATCGTGAGTTGAAGTTAATTAAAGCTTAAAAGCAAGAACCAAAGGACAATTAATTTTTACTATTCTAATTTCTATAATTTTAATTAACTAAAAATCCCCGATCAATCCAAAAAAGATATGATCGGGAATTTTTTTAGTTATTACTGTTTTTGCTTCATCATCTGTTGGAATTTATCGTTAGCTAATAATTGATCAACAATGTCTAAGACTTGGGCTCCAAAGACAAAGGACGGGCCACCACTCATCTCAGTGGCAACACTGATGGCATCCTTAATTTCATCTCGGGAGGCTCCAGCCATCAGACAACCGGCTGTGTGTTGAACCATGCAGCCTTCACAACGCATCGTAATGGCAATTGCTAAGGCCATCAATTCTTTTTCCTTAGAAGGACAAGCACCGGTATTATTGATTGCCCAATACATCACATCGAAGCCCTTACCAGGACCAGGGATTTCTTCCTTATACTTATCATTATCATCTAAGTAACCCATTAATTCCTTAGCATAATCTTTCTTGGCCATCATTAATCCCCCTTTGTAAACGTGTCGTAAGCGTGCAATGCGTGCATCCCATATTCAAATGCGGGACCGCCACTCATTTCCAATGCCGTGCCTATGGCATCTTTTATTTGATCACGAGTTACTTTTTCCGCAATTGCTTGATTAACGGCCCAGGCAATATATTCGTCACTGCGTTCATGGACGGCAATCGCAACCTGCGCCAGAACCGCAAAGTGCTTATTTTTGGCTTGAGGTTGCATTGTTCCAAATTCTTTTTTGAATTGGGACTGGGCCTTTTGAACGTCTTTAAGAGTTGCATTAAAGTCAACAAAGGCTGTATTTGGTTCACCCATAAGAAACACCTCCTGATAACGCTTACAGTCTAACATCAGATGTATAATTATACAAACAAAGTAGGGACTCCATTAATAAAAAGTGTCGACTAAAACTAGTCGACACTTTCTTTCTATTAGATTAATAATCAACTGCATCTGGATCAGCACACTGACCACCTAGGTTTGGTAGTTGACTGATCGTGTGCATGTCGGCATCACTGAGTTCAAAGTCAAAGAGTTTAGTATTTTGAACCATTCGTTCCGGATGAACTGACTTTGGCAATGGCAGAACACCCTGTTGGACAATCCAGCGTAAACTAATCTGGGCCGGTGTCTTATCATACTTGGCGGCGAGTTTTAACATTGTTGGGTTAGTCAAAACTTTGGCACCCTGGCCACCCAATGGGCCCCAAGCTTCAACTAAAATGTTATGTGCTTGAAGATATTTAATCTCTTGAACATGAGGCCAACCGGGATGAACCTCAATCTGATCAACTGCTGGAGCAACCTTAGCCGTCCTCATCAGGTCAATAACATGGTGAGGCATGAAGTTACTAAGGCCAATTGCCCGCACCTTACCTTCATGATAGGCCTCTTCCATGGCTCGCCAAGTTTCGGCATTGATTTCAGCAGCACGAGTGCCAAATTGCTTTTGATTGGCTGGCCAATGAATCAGGTAAAGATCAAGGTAGTCCAACCGCATCTTCTTTAATGTCTCATCCAATGCCTTTTTCGTTGATTCATAGCCCCGTTCGGTATTCCATAACTTACTGGTAACGAAAAGACGGTGGCGGTTAATTCCAGAATCACGAATTCCCCGACCAACTGCTTCTTCATTGCCATAGACAGCGGCAGTGTCGATTAGCCGGTAGCCAACTTCAATGGCATTGGCTACGGCTTGTTCGGCAACATTAGCTGGCGTTCGAAAAGTGCCGTAACCAACACAGGGAATCTTCACCCCGTTATTCAAATGATAGATCGAATTGATATTCTTTAGTTCAACCATGTTGCTATCCTCCTTATTTACTTCTTTATTGTAAGCTCATTTTTAACCCCCCGCAAAACAAAAAACGCGCTACCAATTACGGTAACGCGTTTTTATTTAAGAAACAAATAGTTAAAGATTGATAGGTTGTAGTATGAGAGTTATTTGTGATTTATTAGTTATCCATTTGTTCCTTAATAGCGGCCAATGAAACATCACCTGTGTGAGCGAACTTTACATCGGCACCTGTTAGAGTGGCACCAAAGCCAATGGAAGTTTCACCGGCACGGTTGATTGATTCAATCCCCGCTTGGGCATCCTCTAAACCAGCAACCTGGTTAGCAGGCAGGCCCATTAACTTAGCAGCCTCACTGTAGATTTCCGGATCCGGTTTACCGTGTGTCAGCTTGGCTGGATCAACGATTCCTTCAAAGTAATCGGTAATCTGCAAGTACTTCAGAACCTTAGGAGCATTCTTAGAAGCGGAGGCCAACACAATGCGGTAACCACCCTTCTTCAGCTCATCCAAGAAGTCTTTCATTCCTGGCAAGATATCAGCCGGCGTTAAGGTTTCGACCAGCTTAATATAGTTATTATTCTTCTCGGTTGCCAAAGCGACCTTTTCGTCCTGACTATAGTCATTTTCATGGCCACCAGCCTTTAGAATCAATTCTAGTGAATCCATCCGACTAACTCCCTTTAAGGAATCGGCCAATTTAGACGTCCACTTGGTACCAACCTTATCAGCTAATTGGTGCCAAGCTTGACCATGGAAACGAGCGGTGTCAGCAATTACACCATCAAGGTCAAAAGCAAAGCCTTTCAGATCTTCAAACTTCATTCTCAATTTGCCTCCGTGATTACTTTAATTCCAGCTTCTTACCATTCAGGTCAATGGTCAGCGGATCACCAGATACCAGGTCAATCTTAGTACCGTGCTTGTCAACCTTTACCTTCAGGATCCGGCCCCGGAACAATTGACGGAACTGATAGGAATTCCACTTCTTTGGTAAGAATGGTGCGTAATGAAGCTGACCATCACGAACCCGCATGCCAGCAAAGCCTTGAACAATGTCAAGCCATGAACCAGTCATGGAAGTGATGTGCAAGCCATCGACGGTATCGTTGTTGTAGTTATCCAGATCCAACCGTGCGGAACGTTCGTACAACTCAACGGCCTTGTCTTCGTAACCAAGGTCAGCAGCAATGATGGAGTAAACGGAAGCAGACAGGCTAGATTCGTGAACAGTGAATTGTTCATAGAAATCAAAGTTGTGCTTCTTCTGTTCCTTCGTGAAGTCATCGATGAAGTCCCAAAGGCCCTGGATAACGTCACCCTGCTTAACGTATGGTGACCGTAAAATCTTGTCCCAAGACCAGTGCTGGTTGATCGGCAGTTGATCACTTGGAATTTCGGAAACTGGCTTAAGATCCTTGTCTAAGTAGCCATCATTTTCTGGGAAGATATCCCGTTCCTTGTCGTATGGCAGGTACATGTTGTCAACAATACCTTTCCAGTGACGCTTCTCATCTTCGGAAACGTTGAGCTTCTTGGCAACGGTGTCATCAACTTCATCCAAGATTTCCAAAGTGTACTTTAACGTCCACCGGCAAAGCAGGTTGGTATACCAGTCATTGTTAACATTGTTATCGTACTCGTCAGGACCGGTTACCCCGTGTAGCATGTACTTATTCTTCCGTTGTGAGTAGTGAACCCGGTCAGCCCAGAACCGTGAAATTTCGGTGAGAACCTTGGCACCTTCATGAAGGACATAGGACTTATCACCGGTGTACTTAGTGTACAGGTAAATAGCATAAGCAATGTCACCATTCCGGTGAATTTCTTCAAAGGTAATTTCCCATTCGTTGTGACATTCGATTCCGTTAAAGGTTACCATCGGGAACAGCGCACCCTTCAGGCCTTGTTCCTTGGCATTGATGTAGGCACCATCGAGTTGCTTGTAACGGTACATTAACAAGTTACGAGCAATTTCTGGGTTAGCAACACCAAGGTAAACTGGAATACAGTAAGCTTCAGTGTCCCAGTAAGTAGCACCACCGTACTTTTCACCAGTGAAGCCTTTTGGCGAAATGTTCAGACGATAATCCTTGCCATAGTATGTAGAGAACAGCTGGAAGAGGTTAAAACGAATTCCTTGTTGGGCCTCTTCATCGCCTTCAATTTCAACATCGGACTTGTTCCAACGGTCTTCCCAAGCCTTAACGTGAGGATCAAGCAAATCATCAAAACTCTTATTGTCTAACTTAGCGCTCAGTTCATCCAAGTGTTTTTCAATTGCTTCTTCGGTGTCAAAATCCCGAGAAGTAACCGTCAGGCTGCGCTTTTCAAAGTTAATTTCCTTACCAGGAGCAACTGTGCCGGCAAAGGTGTTGTAGGCATCTTTATCGTCGGTACCGTCACCGGTATGATCTAAGTCAGTCTTCGTCGTTGTTTGCATACCAACGATGAATTGTGGCGTGCCAAAATTATTCTTCTTGGTCATAGAGGTCAGTTCGGCATGCTCACCCTGAGCACTCTTAGCCAATACATTCCAGAATTGTTCATCATAGTTAGAATCTTCGTTATAAACGTCGGCATCGATCATGCTCGTGATTTCAACCTTAGCGGCTTCTTGACCACGGTTCTTGATGTGCAAACGTTGACCAACTAATTCCTTTTGAACAATAGAAACGAATCGTTCAAAGTGGAAGTACATCTGGGTACCACCGATTTCAACAGTGAATTCACGAGTCAAAACACCACGCTTCATATCCAGATCGAGTTTAAAGTCCTTAGGTGTTTGCTTAGCTAAGTCTAGCTGTTCACCGTTAACTTTAATGGTCATCTTCATGAAGTTAACGGCGTTGATCATCTTACCGAAGTACTTCGGATAACCATTCTTCCACCAACCGACACGGGTCTTGTCTGGGAACCAAACACCACCAAGGTAAAGGCCCTGCATGTGGTCACCAGAATAACCTTCTTCAAAGAAGCCCCGCATCCCGAGGTTTTCGTTGGCCAGACTAGTCATTGATTCTTGGAGACGCTTGTCTTGGGGATCCCATGTCTTTGTGGCAACGTGCCATGGAGCAATATCAAATGTCCGTTTCATTGATTTCTCAATTCCTTTCATAAAATAAGGGTGTATCACTACGCCCCTATGATAAATCAAACTGTTAACTTAACAATGCTATTTAGCAAAAGTTTCCTTAATCGTACCAACAGCCAATGCACCACAGGCTAGAACAATCCCAGCAACAATCAGCATGTGAGCCTGAGAGTTGCCTAACAGTGGGAAGAGGGCAAAACTAAGCAGTGATGCGATAATTTGGGGAAGACAAATGGAACCGTTAAACAGGCCCAGATAAGTCCCCATGTGCTTACCAGATAGTGCGTTAGTAACAATGGTCAGTGGGTAGGTATTCATTCCGGCCCAAGCAATTCCAACCAGAATGTAGGAGAAGATCAAAGCACTCTGACTGTGAATGAAGAAAATGGAAATGAAACCAATGGCACCGAGCAATAGACTGCCAGAATACCCTAACTTGTGGTACTTGTTTGGTACCTTAGCCAAAACATAAGACCAAACAACTGCGGCGATGGACTGAACGGCAGCCATCACACCATACCAGTTACCAGCAGCCTGGTAACCAGCGGAGGAAGCATTAGTAGTGTGCCAAACATTGTTAGCAATTGCCCCTACGGAATAAGTCCAGAGATACTGGAAAGCAAACCAGCAGAAGAGCTGGACTAAAGAGACCGTCCAGAAGGCCTTTGGTGCGTGCTTCAACAGTTCGAACCAGTTGCCACCTTCCTTGTTATCTTCTTCAGAAATACCATGATACTTAGCATAGGTAGCCGGATCGTATTCATGTACCTTAGTAATAGTCAATGCACTCGTGCAGGCTAAGATGATGGCACCAAGGTAGAAGGCCCACCGAACGGATTGTGGGACAACCCCCTTAGCGGCAGTGTTGTGCAATCCAAGCCAGGTTAAGATAAACGGGAAAACTGCGGCTAAAACAGAACCAATGTTGTTTAACAAACTCTGAATTCCGTAAGCATAACTCTTCTGATCATCATTAACCATATCACCAACCATCATCTTGAATGGCTGCATGGCCACGTTAGATGACAGGTCTAGGAAGGCAACCGTGATAGCACCAAACCATAAGGCCGCTAATGAACCATAGCCAAAGCCAAAGCTACCAGAATTTGGCAATAGCAGCATCACGATAATGGCAACAATTGAACCGAGCAACAAGTAAGGTAATCGACGACCACCAAGCTTTGGTGCCCAAGTTCGGTCTGAATAGTAACCAATGATTGGCTGAACAATCAATCCTGCTAATGGTGGCAAGATGAAGAACCAACCTAGATTGTTCGGGTTAGCACCGATCGTCTGGAAAATCCGGCTCATTTGCGAGCTTTGCAAGGTAAAGGCGGTCTGGACACCCAAGAAACCGAAGTTAATCATCCAAATAATTGACTTCGATAACGTCGGCAGTCCAGCAGCCGCTGACTTTTCTTGACTCATTAACAAACAACTCCTTAGTACAACAAATAATTGCTCTTTATGAAGCACTTCTTGTAAGCGCTTCATAACTTTACGCTTAATAATATACCAAATTTTTATAATTTGTGCAACCGTTTGCGCAAAGTTTTTGCAACCGTTTGCACTAAAAGGTATTCAAAAAGCCGCCACCATAAGCTTAGCAACGGCTTAATTCTTTATACTTTAGTGATCAGTGCCGCAACTCCCATGCCGCCACCGACACAAAGTGAGGCAATCCCACGTTGTTGGTCTAACGCCTGCAGTTCATGGACTAAAGTCACTAAGATTCGCGCTCCAGAACAACCAACTGGGTGGCCAAGAGCAATGGCGCCGCCTCGTGGATTAACTTTACGGGGATCCACCTTCAACCAATTTTGACAAACAAGGGCTTGAGAGGCAAAGGCTTCGTTGAATTCAAAAAGGTCAATATCGTCAGTGGTTGATTTTGTCGTCTGCAACAACTTTTTAACTGCATAATATAGGCCTAGTCCCATTACAGCCGGATCAACCCCTACTAACGATGCCGCTTGCCACTCCGCTAAAGGGGTTAGGTGATACTGATTCACAGCTGTAGCAGAAGCTAAAGCTACGGCAGCCGCTCCATCATTAAGTCCCGAAGAATTTCCGGCTGTCACCGAACCACCCTTTTTAAAAGCAGGCTTCAGTTTACTCAAAGCATCCAAAGAGGTATCCGGTCGCGGTGCCTCATCAGTTGTAACTGTCCGGGAACCATGGCGACCCTTTATTACCACTGGCGTAATCTCGGCATTAAAGTCCCCGCGTCGTTGAGCAGCAACGGCCTTTTGATGACTAATTAAAGCAAAACGATCCTGTTCTTGGCGGGTAATATGGTAGCGTTCATTAATATTTTCCGCCGTAATGCCCATCGGGTACCCACCCCAAGCATCCTTAAGGGCGTCCTCCTGCATGGCATCGATCAAAGTACCGTTCCCGTTATGATAGCCAGTGCGTGCCTTCTTGAGAACATAAGGAGCATTGGTCATGCTTTCCATTCCCCCAGCAATCACTACCCGGGCCTGACCAGTTTGGATCAAGCTAGCGGCTAAATTGATACTAGAAAGGCCAGAAGCACAAACATCATTAACCGTAATTGCCGGAGTTCCTTGACCAAGGCCAGCGGCCATTGCGGCCTGACGAGCTGGATTCTGACCACTTCCTGCCTGAATAACGTTACCCATCAGCACCTGGTCAACTTGGTCAGCGGTCAACCCTGCTTTGGCAACTGTATCCTTAATCACCGCCGCACCGAGCTGGACCGCGTTCAAAGAGGCTAATTCACCATTAAATTTACCAATTGGCGTTCGCTGGGCAGCGACAAGATAAACTTTTTCCATGTATAATTTCCCCTCCAAAAAAGAAGCTTAGTCACTTCGGTTTAGTAGTTTTTATTGACTACCTAAATAAGCCAGTAACTCTCTTTATGCATTAATCATAAATCTTAAAATCTACCAATTGATGGTGCTTACGCGCATTAAAGAGCAGTGCTACCGCAGCCTTTCCCAACTCACGAGGTTGGAGGTCAATCCGTTCACTGCGTTTAAGTAACATTCCCATCAGCCGACTATTGTTAAAACAAGCAATCGGTAGTGTAAAAGATTGTAGCTGATGATTAAGCCGACCGAATAAGAGGTCATCATAACAAATAATACCGTCAATCTTCGGATGAGTATTTAAGTAATCCTTAATAGCCGTTCCCTGGTTCTCTGACCAAGTAGCTGCTTGCAGATGACGAGCGGCCATGCATTGTCGGTAACCTCGACGACGATCAACTTCATAGGGCCAATTTGTCCCGGCATCCAAGAAGAGCGGATGTTTTACACCATGGTGATCAATTAAGTGAGCCGTCGCTGCAGCCCCCGCCGCTACGTTATCGTTGTCAACATACCGATCCTGATGTCCATTTGTTGGTCGACCAATAACCACAAAGTTTAAATGATGTTCCCGCAGGTACGCAGTCACTGGGTCATTAGGCATTGTATAAAAGACTAAGAAATTATGAACTTTAGATTGGGTAACCATTGATTTAACACTTTCCAAAAGATCGGCCGTGTTTGGTGCAATTGCCACCACCATTTCGTAATGAAGTGGCTTCAGGGCACTACTGATCCCCCGCATTAGGTCAATATGAAAAGGATTAGCCGGCGCTGTACTGCTAGTCACCGGAAAGATCAAGCCTACCATGTTTGACTCACCACGCGTCAAATTCTGGGCATTATAGTTCGGCTGGTAGCCAAGTTTATCTGCTATCCGCTTTACCTTCCGCCGAGTTGCCTGACTAATTCGTGGATTATCATTCAAGGCTCGAGAAGCAGTCGACACTGATACCGCCGCCTCACGAGCAATGTTCTTAATGGTTGCCACGTTTTTCACCCCTATCCTGAATTGAAACAAACTCATTCAATTCTAACAGGTAGAGCCCCATTTGGACAACTGGCATTGGCTGCATAATGTTTAATGCCTCAGCATACAACTTTAGCTGGCCACTATACTTTTGCATAAGCTGCTTAATACTGGCCTGCTTAGGTGATCTTACATGGTCGGTTTTATAGTCCACTAGGATAATACCCGAATCCGTCACCAAGTAACCGTCAATAATCCCGTGAATTAAGACCTGGTCATCATCGTTAGCGGCAATTTCACTAAAGGGTTCGTGCCCGTTCATAATCATTGCGAAGGGTTCTTCACGGTGATAATTTTGTGGATTAGCAAGAATCTGGCGACCGACCGTAGTCTTAAAGAAACCACTAATCCCAGCAATATTAATCTGCGATGCCACGGCGGACGAAATAAGGCCCGCTTTGGTCAGTTTTGTAATTTTGGCGGTCACGTCACTAACTGTAACCTTTCCCTTATTTAAAGGAAGTTTTTGAAAAACGAGGTGAGTAGCAGTCCCCACCTGAGTAGCATTTGGTTGGGCATCACCCTGTTGAATAAAATCAGGAACTGCAAAATCTGGATTGATGTAGATTCCTGACTGGCGTCGCTGTTGGCGCTTATTGCCTTTGGCAGAAGCAGTAGCGGTTAGCGAATAATCCGGTTGGCCCAGTCGTGGATCGTCATCTTCAAAGACCCGTTTGACATCCGTTACTGATTGATAAGCAGTCGTAACCGTCGCCGCTTGATGGGGATATTGGTAGGCCAAGACCTGAGTAACATCCAACTGCTTAGCCGGACTAGCTGCACTTGATTGTGAAAATGATTGGCCATTTAAGGTAGGCTGAGTTTTTTTAACTGTCATTTGTTGAATAGTTGTTGCATCATAAGTCACTACATGAAATTTAGCATTGGTGGCTTTTACCCGACTGGAACCAGCTAGGGCACTATCAGTCAGCGTTGTTGCCCCCGTGGTCACCTGCTTGGCAGTAAAGCCATTATTTGAATTAGCATAGCGGGTTAAAGCCAAACCAATCCAGTCCATAAATGAATTAGCGTTGATTCGCAATTGCGGACTCAGCACTTGGCCGGTGCTCTGGTAAGCCTTTTGCCAGCGTTGCCAAGAACTAGCCAAACTCTTATTTTTAAGTTCTTCATTAAAAGAGGCCGTAATGTAAAGTTGCTGTTCTGCTCGGGTCAAGGCCACATATAATACCCGCAGATCTTCGGCACGTTCACTTCGCCCAAGCATATCTAAGGCAACCTGACGTTGTGGAGTATCGTAAACAACCCGTTCACGATCCATCCAGCGAATCCCCATTCCTGTATCGGGATCGATCACCGCGTTGGTCCGCTTAGCAGTGTTATTAAAACCGTGGGCCGCATCAATCAAAAAGACAACCGGAAATTGGAGACCCTTACTGCCATGAATGGTCATTACATTAACCGTATTAGCAGTTAACTGGGTCGGGGCCATCCCTAAGTCCTTGTCGTGTGCTTGCATCTTTTCAATAAAGCGAATGAACTGGTAAAGACCCTTAAAACTAGTCTGCTCATAATCATGAGCTCGTTGATAAAGAGCATGTAAGTTAGCCTGACGTTGCTGTCCCCCACGCATGGCACCAACATAGTCAAGATAGCCTGTCTCTTGGTAAATCTGCCAGATCAGGTCAACCAAAGTCTGCTGACGGGCCGTCTGCCGAAAGCGATTGAGTTGGTTCAAGAAATGAGTCAATTTTTGATAAAGTACCTTTTGCGCCGGTGGGGTTAGTAGTTGGTCAGCTTTTCGATATGGACGCATCTTATGATGATGAGCATAAGTCGTCATAAAGGTCTGCAAGGCGGTATAATAATCCGCTGCCCGGTTCTGAAGACGGATAAACGCTAATTCTTGGTTAGATAATTCGACGATCGGTGAACGCAACACCGCCACCAAGGGAATATCCTGATGAGGATTATCAATAACCTTTAGCAAGGATAGCATGACCCGTACCTCGGTCGCCTGAAAATAGCTTTCAACGTCATGAACGGTCAAGGGAATGGATAGCTTGCTAAACTCTTCCATCAAAGTATTGTTGATTGCTTTCGTCCGTTCCAAGAGCACGATGTCACCGTATTGAAGATCACGCATCTGTTGGTGGTCAGGATCATAAATTTGATGGTGACCTTCAACAAGCTGTTTAATCTTATTTCCAACCATCCGAAATTCACCAACCAGTTTATCATTCTCATGATCGGTTTTCTGAGCGTGATCATTCTGGTGAGCGTTGGCATCATATAGTAATACTTCAACTGGTTGAGCTTGATTTTGAGGATTGTCATAATAATGAGCCGCGTATTTCAATTCCGCATCTTGGTCGTAGGCAATTTCACCGACTTCTTGATCCATCAATTGACCGAATAATAAGTTGGTAAAGTCAGTGATGGTATTCATTGAACGAAAATTTTCACCCAGAACAATTGCTTCATCGTGGGGATTCTTTTGGTAACGTCGATACTTATTGAGGAAAAGCGAAGGATCCGCCTCCCGGAAGCGGTAGATCGATTGCTTAACATCCCCAACCATGAAGAGGTTATGGGCCTGTGGACGTGCTAAGCGCATCAGAATGCTTTCTTGAAGTTGGTTGGTATCCTGATATTCATCAATCATAATTGCCTGATAATGGTTTTGGAGATTAGCAACTAGCGTCTGCCAGTCGGTATTTTCCTTAGTTGGTGTCAATATTTGATAAGCGTAGTGTTCAAGATCACTAAATTCCATCAGGTGACGATTGCGTTTTGTTTGCTGGTACTGTTCTAGGAACTCCTGAGTAACTAAACTAAGCTTGGTCAATAGGGCATGAGCATGATGAGAAACAGCTCGTAACTGGTGTTCGTCATAGGCAAAGAACTGTTCATTGAGCTTAGCAAACTGTTTCTTAGTAGCATCCCGACTAGCCTTAATAGCCGCATGGTCATCTTTAAATTCTTTCTCAGCTTTTGTTAGGCGGGGCATGCTTTCAAAAGATAAATTCTGAAAGGCCAGCCGGAGCGTATCCCAACTGACTGGCACAAACAGGTTGAGAACCAGCTGCAATTGCTGCTGGTCAGCAACCAAAGTCTGATGAGTTGTCACCAATTCTCCTTTTTCAGCCTGGCCGGCAAGCCCTGCTAATTGTTTCTGCAAGGTAGTTACTCGCTCAATTAACTGTTCGTCAGATAATGGTTGAGCTAGGTAATCTTTGACCAAGAAAGTCCATTGCTTCTTAATATTCGTTCGTTGCTTCTTGAGGTCATTGTAAATTGCTAGTTGAGCCTGGTCATCCTTAGGCCGTCCACGAAAGGCGCCAAATTTAACTTGCTGGAGAACTACCTTCACTTGGTCAGTAGTCTCCCCGTTTAGGGCCGCGATTAACTGCTGGAAATCCGCCCGATCTTTTTCTAGGGTTGTTGCATCCTTGTCCAAGCCAGTATCCTGAGCCCGACGAATGGCTTCGTCATCATCATGCTGTAACTGCTGTAATTTTTCTATTAATACCGGCTTTAAATTTTGCTGGTAAAAATCAGATTTGAGGATTGGGCCATTACCAAGTTCATAGTTTTGCGGCAACTGCTGCAACCACTTTTTAGGCTGTGCTTGTGCATTGGCAACCTCATACAGACGCAAAACGAGGTCATCCAGGCCTTGGTCATCTCGGTCACTAGAAAAGTTCAATACTAATTGCCGAAAAGAAGCGGTCTCAGTGCTTGCCTCATCCGCTGTTGCATAAAATTGTTCACTGACCATCCGCCAAACATCTTCTTCCAACAAAAGGCGTTCAGTATCATCGGTCAATAAGCGAAACTGTGGATCAAGATCGATTAAGTAGTAATAATGCCTGATCAAACGAAGGCAAAAAGCATGGATCGTACTAATGTCAGCGGTGGGTAGCAGGTTCATCTGTTTAACCATCCGGTCCCGAATAGCTTTGGGTTGACGCGGATCTTGGGCTATTTTTTGTAGGGCTTGGTGAATCTTGTCTCGCATATTTTTGGCAGCCGCATCAGTGAAGGTTACCAGCAGCATCCGATCAATACTTTGCCCTTCTTGGAGTAATTTGATTACCCGATTTACTAGGACAGCCGTCTTCCCAGAACCAGCCGAGGCGGAAACTAGGATATTCTTTCCCCGGTCATTAATCGCCTGAGCCTGGGCCGCCGTTGGGTTAAATGACGCCATGATTAATCTTCTCCTTTCCCATCATCGTGGTGCTGGGCCTGATCAAACTTCTCTCGAGCAATTTGGGCATCTAAGACGTGATAAAGGCCCTGGTCAAGCATGTTATCAAACTGATAAATATCTAAGTAATCGGTATAATCTAACCCGGTCTGACGAGTACTACCATCAACTAACCGGTATGGGTTAAGTTTTAGTTGACCGCTAAGGATTGCTTGTCCGGCTGCCACGATTAACCGTCGATTGTTATCTTGGAGCCACTTTAACTGGTCAGGTGTCACCAATAAGGCCCCTTTCCCCGGCTTAAGATTTTTGTGCAGTGGGTAAACCAAGTCTGCTTTGCCCTTTTGCGCAAGATTATTAAGCAGGGTTGGATTATTTAGCAATATTCCTTTGTACTGGTGGGCCTTCAGTCGCAATGTAGTTAATCGTTGTTTCACGTGTAACGGTGATACCTTAGCTAGCTTAGTCGCCGAAATGGTTGGATTGTTAAGGTGTAGGTAAAGTGCACCCGCCAGGTCAGCATGGGTTAAATTGAGCTTACCCAGGTTAGCTTGTAACCCACTAAGGTAAGTTAATAACTGAAGAGAGAGGCCATAATAAGCAGCCGTTAAATCAAAGGTCCGATCGCCAGATTTGTAATCAACCACCGTCAAATATTGGTTATGGTCGACATCGATTTGGTCAACCCGATCAATTCGACCGCGGAGATGAATATGCCGGTGCCCATCAAGCGGGTAATCCAATGCCGCAAACTCAGCCGGTCCCTGGTCACCAATTTGGCCAAATTGAATTTCCGTCGCTCGTGGAACAAAATGGGCATTAGCAGCTTGCTGACAGAGTGTCTGCAACATGGTTTTTACAATCGTGGTAAGCTGTTGGTACTGAAAGCGAGCCTGGGCCGAAGCACTGACCAAGCGTAGTAACTCTGGCTGCGATTGATCAGCCGCATCCAGGGCTTGACTGGTAAAACGAGCTAAGTCACTCTGATGAACTTTTTGACTTAAATCAGCAAAACTAAAGCTTGATTGCCGAACCAGATTAACAAACACCTCCATTGCCCGGTGGAAGTAAGTTCCAATCCGATCAGTCGACATTGCCAGTTCATCCCGTTTTTTCAAACGCAAGCCATATTTTAAAAAGTATTCATACTGGTTTACATAAAAATCTTGTAACTGTGAAATGGAAGCGTAAAGGACCCGTTTCCCACCGTTTACCGTTGTATGCAGGTAAAGAGCTTGAGCCATTTGAGAACTAATATTTTTAGTTTGGTTATGGTAGGCAAAACCTCGGTGAATTACTCTAAAGCGCTCCTGCAATACTGGATCATGTTTAGCCAATTGAGCCAACACGCCTGCCACACGACGCCAACCAAGTGGTAATTGCGGCCGCTGACCAAGCTGTACTCCTTGATCATCACTTAATTGACGCATTACCTGAACTAACTGACTAGTCGTTGCCACCGGTGCACTCACAAAACGTTCGGCAGCCTGTTGCCCGGCGGGACTAGTAACCAAAGGAACCCGATCAATATTAATTTGAAAGTACCGGGCTGTATCTCGAAGATATGGTGACATTTGCAATTCTTTGCCTTCATCACCAAATTGAGGCGCAGATAAAATTAATCGTTCCTGAGCTGACATAAAGCCTTGGTAATGCAATAAGGGCTCGGCAGCAAGCTGATCACTGGTTGTTGCCGGAAGATACTGACAATCCTGATCCAAATATTGGCTCAGAATGTCGCGATCACTATCCGTTAGTAAGGTATCATCATCAGGTGCTTCCGGCATCACGTCATCAGTAGCTCCAATCACAAAAACAATCCGATGAGACTGGCTTTGAACGATGCCGGTTTCTGAAATCACGACTTGATCAAGAGTCGCTGGAATCTGTGAATATTGGGCCGCAGCAAAGCCAGCCTGGAGCAACTCACTAAAGTTAGTCAACAAAGCTTCACGACTATCATTCCCTACCTGTTGGTCGCCTAAAATAGTGACGTATTCTTGGAGAATCTGACAAAAGGTTGACCAGACCTGTTTAGGCTGTCGAGCTAAATCAAGATTGCCTGCCGTATCAGCCTGGTACTGTTGCCAAGCATAGAGACGGTCGGTAACCCCGTTGTCAGTCAAAAATTGGTAAAGTTTTGTGGCTAATTCACGACCCGTCTGGATCTTTTTTAGGCTATCAAAGAACGGAACCAGTGTTTGACCAACAAAGGTTCGAATCAAATTTAACTGGTCATTGACCCGCTTTTGCCGGCGGGTAAGGTTTGTTCCCTTTACCCGCCAAAGAGTGGTCACTTCTTGGGAATCATGAGTTACCCACGCATGTTTGCCTTCAATTGCCTGCTTCAAGCACCAATTTTCGGTAGTAAAAACTGCTTCCGTCAATTGATTCTGATCAACACCAGCCGGTAGCAACAACCAGGTCTTGAGTAGTTGGATAATATCAGCAGTTCGGTACCCATGTAATGGAATCTTTAATAAGGTTAAAAGTAGTACAACCAAGGGATGATTATCCATTCGTCGTTCATGGTCATTAAAAATGGGCACTTGATGAGCATGAAATACGGGAGCAATCATTGTTTGGTAGCCATCCAAATGCCGACTCAATATCAAGAAATCCCGATAACGGTACTTACCACTGGCGACTAATTGCCGAATCTGAGTAGCTACATTATTTAGTTCAGCAAATCGATTGGGAACTGACTGGATCTGAATACTTGACGACCTTGCTAAGGGATGACCAGCATCGAGATCGAGGGGCACCGCAGCATAACGCCGAAAGAAATGATCGAATTCTTGTAAGTCAGCGCTGACTCGGGGACGTTGAGCGTAAACCACATTGTTCAATAGTTGCACTTCTTTGGGATGAGCACGGGCAAATTTCCACAAACGGTGATATTGCATCGCCGCTGGGTAAAAAAGACTATTTCGATTAGGTAATTCGCTGGTGGATGGGTGCCGCTGGTCTGGATATCCCCGATCCAACGTCAACGAAATCGTCGTAGAAGCAGCGTTCAGGATAATTGCGTCTACAATTTGTTGCTCACCAGCGGTAAATTGGGTAAAACGATCAATGAAGAAATGCAGGTGTTGACTAGTCGGTTCCTGGTAAAAATACTGAGCCAGTTGCTGGTAAAGCTCGTTATTCCCTAAAAAATGTTTTTGCAAACGCAATTCATATGATCGATAGATTAAAGCTACATCGTGCATTTTGGCTGACCAAACCGGACTCACCTTAATATTTGGATCAGCTTGGGCCTGTTGGATGATCGTGGCAAAGTCATCTGCCGTGATGTTCGATGACTGTAATTCCTCTAACTGCGCCGTCAGTTTCTGGACAAAGCCTGGTTGCTGAATTTCACTAGCGTAAAGGTGTAACTCGTCTCGGTGCTCTTGTAAGATCTTGGTGGTCAGCATTGCCATGCCGATCTTTGATAGTCGGGTCCGGCGAAATAACGGTGTATCACGTAAAAGGAACCAAGCTAATCGACTAAATGATAGTACCTGGACTCGATTAGCGGCGAACCGTTCCTGATTATTTTTACCTTGACGTGCTCGCAAACCAGCCAACACATGGATTTCAGTCTCAAACTTAATATGGTTAGGCACAATATAGAAAAAAGTGTCACCGGCTGGGGCCGTCCGCAACTGGTCGGCAAGTTGATCAATCAACACCTGCTGGTGATCAACGGCTGCCGTCCCTAAAACAAATCCTAGGCTTCCCATTTTTAACGTCCTTTCACGATAGATTAGTATTTTAATTTTAGCACACGAACATATGTTCAGACAATAAAAAAGGAGACTGGGCATAACTCAATCTTCCTTCTATGTTTTACAAAAATACTGCAATACAAATTATAAGATTGGCGACAACAACCGGGAAAAACGTTGTTTGAAATGCAACCAACGCGATTGGTGATCAAACCGTTCCTTAGTCATGACTCGACTAACCCGGACATCGTCCATGAAAATCCACTCTAATCGGTCTGTCGTTTTTCGATCATAAATAAAAGTGTTGATTTCGAAGTTCAGCTTAAAACTGCGAAAATCCATGTTAGCCGAACCGACAGAAGCCATCCGGCCATCAATCATCATTGCCTTCGCATGAAGAAAGCCATCCTGGTAAGCATAAATCGTTACCCCTTCATTGGCTAACGCACGCGCATAATACTGGGTTGCACGGTAAACGAAGGGATGGTCTGGTTTGCATGGGATCATGATTCGGACATCAATTCCAGAATGGACCGCTACCCGTAAGGCATCAAACACACTATCATCAGGAATCAAATAGGGAGTTTGAATCCAAATATGATCCTGTGCAGCATTGATCAACCGTAAATAGCCTAGTTTAATTTTCTCAAGAGATGCTTCGGGGCCGCTTGAAACTACCTGAAGAGCAGTGGTTCCGTGACGGACTTCGATCTCCGGAAAATAGTTTCGGTAGTGTGCTAGTTTCTCCTCAGGTTTATTAACAGAAGCATTCCAATCACTGATAAAACGACGCTGAAGGCCATATACTCCACCACCGATAATCCGGAGATGAGTATCACGCCAGTTGCCAAACTTTTTTACCCGTCCTAGGTATTGGTCACCGACGTTAAAACCGCCAACGTAGCCAACCTTGCCATCGATAACAACGATCTTTCGGTGATCACGATAATTTAGTCGAAAATCAAAGAAGTTATTATGGGTTAGTAGGAACTGAGTTGCATAACCACCCTGTTCACGCAAGCCATCATAGAAACTAGATCGCACCCCCATCGATCCCCAAGAATCATAAAGTACCCGCACTTCGACTCCCTCACTGGCCTTGCGTTCTAAAAGTGTTCGCAATTGATTACCGATCTGATCATTGTAGATCGTGTAGAATTCGATGTGAATACTCTGGGTAGCCGCCGCAATTTCATCAAACATTTTACGAAAGAGCGTATTACCATCAGTATAAATATCAACATGGTTATGACGACTTAAGAAGGAATTGTCCAGATCTTGAAAGAGCATGATTGTTCGTCGATAAATTTGAGTGACCTGGTGACGCGGCTTGGGCATCGAAATGAATTGTTGTTTTTGTCGTTCAAGTGCCTTCCGTAATTTCAACTGGGTCTGTGACTTCATCAAGTTTAACCGTCGATGAGGCAATTTCCGCCCCAAAAAGGCGTAAATAATAAAGCCAATTACCGGAATCAAAGTCAACACCAGTAACCAGGCCCAGGTGGCAGCAATATCGCGCTTTTCACGAAAGACGGTATAGATTGCTGCTATTTCGTTGAGAACTATAATCGTTAATAATACCCAACGCACGATTGCCCAGGTCAAAGCCATCTCATTCACGCCCCTTTTCCGATTAAGCATAATTCTATTTTAACGCACAGCTAACCAATCTAATAGCAACATGGCCATTGAATTGTGTTATTTTAAGGATATCAAATGCAAAGGAGACCTGAATTTTATGCAACAAATCTACCTTCGTAAAGCAACCTTAGCCGACCGCGATATTATCATGAAAATCATTAATGAAGCTAAAGCCACTCTTAAAGCCGCTGGCAGTCCCCAGTGGCAAGATGGTCACCCCAATTTGACGATGATTACTGAGGATATTTCCCGGGAAATCGGCTGGGTTCTGGTTATCAATCACCAGTTAGCCGGTTACACTGCCATGCTGCTGAAACCCGAGCCTGATTATCAAGTCATTACCGATGGTCATTGGCAGGTACCAGACCAACCTTACGCTACTTTCCACCGGGTCGCTATTAGTGATCATTTCCGAGGACAGCATTTAAGTCGGTTTATGTTTTCAAACTTGTTGACAATTGGTATTAGCCTCGGCTTCCATAACTTCCGCCTCGACACCTTTAAGAAAAACGTTGCCATGCAGACACTGGCTAAAAGTTTTGGCTTCGTTGCTCGTGGCCACGTTGAGGTAAAGGATAAGATTAATCCCCACCGGATTGGGTTTGAACTTAACCTTCAACCTAAACAGTCACCACTCCACCACATCACCAACGATTTCATGGCCCCACTCACCCATCGCCAGCATTAATAATTTAAAAACAAAAAAGTCGGCCAAGGTGACCGACTTTTTCTATTCTTAACCCAGTAGATTACTTATCTTCTTTGTCAGTAGACTTGTCATCTGCTGGTGTGTATTCTTTGCTATCATCACTAGCGGCATCCTTGGCATCCACAATAACCAACTTGCCATCCTGCATTTCAGCAACCAGGTGCTTAGCATCAAGGTGGTCAAGGTAGAAGTCAGTGACCTTGTCACGGATTTCCCGTTCGATAACCCGACGAAGTGGACGAGCACCCATTGCCTTGTCGTAGCCCTTGTCAATCAAGAACTTCTTGGCGGTTGGTGTTACCTTAACATCCATTCCTTTCTTAGCCAAAGTCTTGTTAACGTCAGCCAGCATCAAGTCAACGATCTTTTGCAGATTATCCTTCGTCAAACTGTGGAACTCAACGATGGCATTGAACCGGTTGAGGAATTCTGGACGGAAGTAATTAGTTAACTTCTTGATTAAGTCTTCCTCATCTTTTTCGTTGCCAAGCTTTACTGGAGCATCATTAGAGTAGCCAGCATTAGAAGTAGCAATGATGATTGTGTTCTTGAAGTCAATGGTATTACCCTGGCCATCAGTCAAACGACCATCATCAAGTACCTGCAACAAGAGAGTAATAACTTGTGGGTTGGCCTTTTCGATTTCATCTAGCAAAATGATGGAGTATGGGTGCCGACGTACCTTTTCCGTTAGGGTGTTGGAATTGTCATCGTAACCAACGTAACCAGCGGTTGTCCCAATTAACTTAGAAACAGCTGTCCGGTCAGAATATTCGGACATATCAAGCCGAATCAGGTCATTCTTGGAGCCAAACATGTCGAGAGCCAATTGCTTAGCCAGTTCGGTCTTTCCAACACCAGTCGGTCCAACGAAGAGGAAGGAACCAATTGGTTGGTCGCCTTCGTCAAAGCCAGCCCGGTTCCGCCGAATAGCACGTGATACGGCTTCAACGGCTTCATCCTGACCAATGACTTTGCCTTCTAGCCGCTTATCCATGTCCTTTAGCCGTTCAACATCAGAAGCACCGATCTTAGAAACCGGAATACCCGTCATCTGTTCAACAGCATTAGCAACGTCGGCTGGAGTTGCGGTTACTTGTTCGTCTTCAGAATTTTGACTCAATTGTTTCTTCAAGTCCGCAATCTTATCCTTTGCAGCTTGAGCAGCCTTGTAGTCTTCCTTCTTAGCTGACTCTTTCTGTTTCTTTTCTTCGGACTTAATCTCAGCTTCAATCTGTTTTGCATCATGAGCCGGATGTTTAGCGGCCAGGTGAGCGGCTGTCATATCGATCAAGTCAATTGCCTTATCTGGCAGTGACCGTTGTGGCATGTATTGAACGGAGTAATCAACAGCCGCCTTCAAAACATCGTCAGGTAATTTGACGTTGTGGTGCTTTTCATACAAGCTCCGAATTCCCTTCAAAATGGCAACCGTATCAGCCTTGCTAGGAGCATTAACCGTTACCGGGTTAAACCGCCGTGCTAAGGCAGCATCCTTCATGATGGTGTTCCGATATTCATCCTGAGTAGTAGCACCAATTACGGTAATTTCGCCCCGAGACAAAGCCGGCTTAATAATATCTGCCATCCCTTTAGAGCCACTGTCTGAACCAGTAGAACCAGCACCGACAATTTGGTGAATTTCATCGAAGAACAGGATTACATTCCCGGCCTTCTTAACTTCATCAATTAGTTTCTGCATGTTTTCTTCAAAGGAACCCCGGTATTGAGTACCGGCTTCCAAACCGGAAATGTCAATACTGATGATCTCCTTATCCTTAATTGGTGCAGGGACGTCACCGTGAACGATAGCTTGCGCCAATCCTTCAACGACAGCCGTCTTACCAACACCGGCATCTCCAACTAGGACTGGATTGTTCTTAGTTCGCCGACTTAAGATTTCGGCAGTTTCTTGAATTTCCTTATTCCGACCAATGACCGGGTCAAGCTTACCTTCCCGGGCTTCTTCGGTCAGGTTACGACCAAGCTTCTTCAACAGGCTACCCTTATTGTTATTAGCTTGTTGACCAGGTTGACCGCCTTGTGGTGCTGCACCACCAGGCAACTGTCCAGTCCGCCGGTATTCAGCAAATTCTTCTGGTGTTACTTCACGACCGTTAATTAGGTAACGACGATTTTCTGAATTGTAGCCATTCATGCCACCCATTAATTGGTTAAAGATGTCATTCATGTCGCTGTTAAATGGATCCATTGGATTTTGAGCCATTATGCAGTACCTCCCTTAATAATTAGTTTTTAATATTTAATAATCAATTTACTAGCTATTGCTACGACGACTGATCACGATCTTGCTCCAGATAGTGCGTCTCTAACTCACGGAGAACCTCCCACATGGCTTCGTGTTGAGCACGGGCCAATGCGTCCAGGTCACGCAAATTTAACGATGTGGAACTCGATTGTTGTTTATTGAAAGATTTGTGGAGAGTCGTGTAGCCATAGCCGGAACGCTTAGATACCTGGTAGATCGTCAACTTGTGGACCTCCAAGTAACGTTTAATATCGATCCGCATCGCTATCCACTTCCTTCACAGTTATTATTATACCACATTTGTGATATAACACAAGTGTAATATATGAAAAATGTGATATATTTTTGATTTTTTTAGTACCTTATTGTTAGCACTAAAAAACAGGCCAAAATCATCCTTAAGTTGTCCTTTATTAATAAAAATTAAATTCTTTCTAATTTTACTATTGACTTTTATTAGAAATACATTAAAATAAGAGCCAATCAGTTAATCAAAGGAGGTTATCAATGATGAATAACGCCATGCACCAACTGAAACACGCGTATGACTACTGGTTTAGCGAATCCTTATCCGCTAGCCAGCAGTGATTTCATCATTGTGCCCTTCCGGATAAGCCCCAAGTATCCGGAAGCCTTCTTTATATACTCATTCCAATCTGATGAAGGGTCCGGATACTGAAGCATTCAGTGTCTAGGCCCTTTTATTATTTATTAAGGAGGAGTTAAATTATGCCTACTACTAAACCCACAATTATGAAAAAGCTTAATAAGAATTTTGGTCGTCTCAAGCCGGTTGGTATCCGGGAATTTGATTATCACGCTAGTACCATTCCTGGAATCGTCAAATTAACTTTGGGTGAACCAGACTTTAATGTTCCCGAGCCAATGAAACAAGCCGCTATTAAAAGTATCAAAGACAATGATTCACATTATGCACCTGGCAATGGGACCGTCGCCCTGCGTAAGGCAATCGCCCACTTCATGCAAGATCGTTATGGTTTAACCTATAATCCTGACAATGAAATCGCCGTCACTGTTG
Organism: Limosilactobacillus sp.; assembly: GCF_041859915.1. Lineage (GTDB taxonomy): Bacteria > Bacillota > Bacilli > Lactobacillales > Lactobacillaceae > Limosilactobacillus. The sequence goes on along the minus strand of NZ_JBFLGB010000006.1, from coordinate 7,233 downwards.
GGGCAACGGAAGGAATCTATGCCTCCCTTACTACGGTGATTAACCCAGGTGATGAGGTTCTAGTTGCCACACCCACCTTTCCGCTTTACATGGCTGTCACCACGCTGTTAGGTGGGAACCCAGTCGAAATCGATACCAGTGCTGATGATTTTATTTTGACTCCCACTAAGCTCAAACAAACTCTAGCCGCTCATCCAGATGCTAAGGCATTAGTTCTTAACTATCCGTCCAATCCGACTGGCGTAACCTACACTCGGGATCAAATTAAAGCCTTGGCCAATGCCGTTAAAGACACCGACCTGGTAGTGATTGCCGACGAAATTTACTCCGAGCTAGTTTACAATGGCACTCATACCTCAATCGCTGAATTTATTCCCGGTCAGACATTAGTTCTCAACGGCGCTTCTAAGTCTCATGCGATGACCGGTTACCGAGTCGGCTTCATCGCCGGTCCAAAGGAATTAATGGGTCCGGTTAGTGCTGCCCACGCAATGATGGTCACCGCTGCTTCTGACCCTGCTATGGCCGCTGCTACAGCTGGCTTTGCAACCAAAGAAGGAAAGCAAGCTACGCTGAAAATGAAAGCTGCTTATCAAGAACGGCGAGACTTCCTGGTAGCTGCCCTACGCAAACTCGGTTTTACCATTACCACCCCTAACGGTGCCTTCTACGTCTTTGCCAAGTTACCAGCTCAGTTTGGCACCGACGACATCAAATTTGCAACCGACTTAGCTGAAAAAGGTAAGGTAGCCGTCATCCCAGGTGCTTACTTTGGTGCTGGCGGTCAGGGCCATCTGCGAATCAGCTACGCAACCAGCCTTGCCAACATCAAAACAGCAGTTAACCGAATTAAGGAATTTATAGATGAGGAGAATTAATATGACCAAGATTCTAATGACCAGTGTTCGAGATGATGAACAGCCGGCAATTAAAGAATTTATGAAAAATCACAATGATGTAGAGATCGAGACAACTCCCCAGCTCATCAACGAAGCAGTGGATCTGACTGCCGATGTCGATGGTTTGGTTATCCAGCAGCGTACTCCAGTAGCTCCGGATGTTTACGCCAAACTAAGAGCAAACGGGATCAAACAACTTGCTACCCGAACTGCCGGTGTTGACATGGTTGATGTTGCTGCCGCCCGCCAAAACGGACTAATCGTTACTAATGTTCCGGCTTACTCTCCACGCAGCGTTGCCGAGCATGCCTTAATGCAAATTTTCCGCCTATTACGAAAATCTTACCGCTTTGATACCCAAGTTGCTAACAACGACTACCGGTGGTTCAGTGACGAACAAGCATTAGAAATTCATACCGCCACAATCGGTATTATCGGTGTTGGCCGAATCGGCGGCACCCTAGCTAAATTGCTCAAGGCTCTTGGCGCAACCGTTCTCGGCTTTGATACCAAGCCCCGTGATGAAATGAAGAACATCGTCGAATACACTACTAAAGAGGACCTGTTGAGGCGTTCCGATGTAGTTACTCTCCATGTTGACCTCAACCCGACCTCTGAAGGCCTATTAACTGCTAAGGACTTTCAATTGATGAAGCCAACTGCAGGACTGGTTAATGCCAGCCGAGGTCCAGTTGTTAAGACAGCCGACCTGATTACCGCATTGAAGAATGGTACTATCGCCGCCGCAGCACTAGATACAGTCGAAGGTGAAGGGCCGGTCTTTCAAACCGACCGCCGCAAGACAGGGTTAGCTGATGTGCCACAAATTCAAGAACTTCATGATATGGACAATGTCATCTTGACGCCCCACATTGCCTTCTTCACTAACCTAGCTGTTAAGAATATGGTCGACATTTCTCTCAATGATGTTCTCCTAATTCTCAATGGAAAGCCATCCCCACATGAGATTAAATAACATTAAAAATTACCCGTAGAAAATTTGATTACTTTCTGCGGGTAATTTTACGTCAAATAGCGCTTAGGCATTAAAATTGCGCTTCCTAACTTTCTCCACTACACTAAAAGAAAAAACAAGGGAGTATTTAATATGAGTACGTATAAAGTAAAAGCCACTAAAACGACTACCGGAATGCAGGTTTCTGCCGGTACCCGGGGATTTGAGATCACCTTTGATGAACCAAGCAGTACCAACACGGGAATGAATCCCGTTGAAATCCTGTTAACTTCATTCGGTGCCTGCCAGGCAATTACTGCCACCGAATTAGCCCGACAACGTCATTTTAATCTCCAATCTTTCTGGGTTGAGATTGAGGGTGATCTCGGCCATGAAGATGTTGCTAATGGTGACAATCGCTACAAGTTTACCGAAATTCGTTATCAACCACACTTGCGCAGTAACGAGTCTGATGAAGATATCAAAAACTTTTTAGCTGATGTGGCTAAAAAGTGCCCAGTTGAAAATACTCTTGCCTTTGGTACTAAGTTCGTTCCGGATGGCTTTGTAAAAGAAAACTAACATTACTAAAAAATGAGGCTAACGATTAGCCTCATTTTTTAGTACGTCTGTTGTTTCGGTGTTTATGATGCTGGGCCCAACCGGTATTGCGTTCCCAAAACACACCATCAGTATACCCTTGAATTTTCTTATCATGATCGGCTTTGAGTAGACGATAAGCTCCCCAAGCAGTGTAAAGTTTACTCTGTTCGACCCCAACGTAATGCCGACCCAGCTTTTTAGCAGTCACCAGACTAGAACCCGCTCCAGCAAAGGGATCGAGAACTAAATCGCCGGGATTCGAACTGGCCAAGATTAACTTAGCCAGTAATTTCTCTGGTTTCTGAGTCGGGTGGCCAGTGTTTTCGGCCATCGACCAATAAGGAATCGAAATATCATCCCAAAAATTAGAGGGCATCGTGTCGCGAAATCGTCCTTGAGCTGTTTCTTGCCAGTCCTTAGCCTTACCATTTTCACGGTAGGGAGCGATTACTTGTCGCCGCTGTCGAACCGCATCAACATTAAAGGTGTAATGCTGCGGATCACAAACGAGGTACCAAATGTCTTCCATCCCGTTCTTCCAATTTGATTTAGCACCACGTCCCTTTTCCCGCTGCCAGGTGATCCGATTCTTAATCGTAAAGTACCGTGCTAAGACTGGTGCCAAAACCATGCTGGTCGCCCAATCAGCAAAAACATATACACTAGCGTGGGCTTGCAATTTAGGTAACAAGGCTTTGATCCAGCGCTGAGTGAAGTCTTCATATTTAGACGAAGTCGTCTTTTTAAAATTAAGGCCGTTGTAACGTTTATTGAGATTATATGGAGGATCCACCAACGCTAAGTCGGCAAAATGATTCGGCATCTTTGGTAAAACTCGGAAGGCATCCCCAGTAATCGTTTGATCCACCAACTGATCCAACGTCCCGAGATCATCATCAATCGTTCGAATCTGTTCTAGCACCCCGGCTGGTGCGTTACTTAATGAAAAATCAATGGTTTTATTGCGAGCTGACTTCACCACATGGGTCCCCTCCCTTTATAGCTTTAATTATAGCAAAAGGCTGATCAAAATGAATTGCTCATCTTGACCAGCCTTATTAATTAAAATTTTTAGCTAAACTCGCAGCTTTTATTATTAGTAAATACCATCATAAGCCTTTTGGTAAAGGTTAATGATATCTTGCTTGTTACCCTTCCGTGGGTTAGAGAAGGCGTTCCCATCCTTAAGAGCATTTTCAGCCATCAATGGGAAGTCTTCCGGCTTAGCACCAATCTCCTTGATTGATGCTGGAATGCCAACAGCCTTGCACATCTCACGCATCCCATCAATTGACTTTTGAGCGGCTTGCATAGTCGTTAAGCCAGTAGTGTCGTAACCCATAATCCGTGCTAATTGAGCGAACCGGTCTGGGCAAGCAATGATGTTATACTCTTCAACCGTCGTTAACAGCAAAGCACAGCAGACACCATGAGGAGCATCGTACTGACCACCAAGTTGGTGAGCCATAGCGTGAACGTAACCCAGGTTAGCATTGTTAAAGGCCATTCCAGCAAGCATTTCAGCTTCTACCATCTTAGTCCGTGCTTCCACGTTTTGGCCATTAGCAACGGCAGCTGGTAATGCTTCCTGGATCAGTTGAATAGCTTCCTTACACTGACTGTCAGTAATTGGGTTGTGGTCGACGGAAACATATGGTTCAATTGCCTGAACGAAGGCGTCACAACCAGTAGCAGCAGTTACAGACTTTGGAACACCTAACATCAGCATTGGATCATTGAAGGATACCAATGGAATATTACGCCAGGAAACAACCACGAACTTGAGGTGGTCTTTTTCGTTAGTGATAACGGCGTGCCGGGTTAATTCAGAACCGGTTCCGGCAGTCGTGTTAACAGCCATGAGAGGCGGGAGTGGGTTCTTCAGGGTCTCAATTCCGGCTAACTTGGTGATGTCATCACCATTAGTCAGAATGATACCGATTCCCTTACCACAGTCGTGAGAGGAACCCCCACCAACAGTAATAATGGAATCACACTTTTCTTCTTCATAGACTTTCTTACCAGCTTTAATGTTACGAATCTTCGGGTTTGGTTCAACTCCATTAAAGATAGCGTAGTCAACCCCGGCTTTTTCCAATGATTGACGCGTCTGAGCAACTGGGCCATTTTCAATCTTTTCCAAGTTTTCCTGGGTAACAATTAATGGCTTGTGCATGTTTAACATCTTTGCACGGTCACCAATCTTCTCAATTACGCCAGGGCCAAAGAAGTTCACACTTGGCATTAAGAAATCAAATTGTCTATTCATAATAGATTAGCCTCCTCGTGGCATTTGAATACGTTTCCATAATCCCATAATTTGAAATCAATTTCAAGGCATTTAAAGCCGCTTTTGTTCATTTATGAACAAATTTATTTTATTATTCCGTGCAACATAGCGTTATTTAACTGTAAGCGCCATCAAATGATAACAAAATAAATTAAAAAAGACCATCAACTATGATGGTCGTGATTTAATATATAAGTTTATTAGTAAAGCTATTTAACCAATTAATTGCATAATTTTTCATTTATGATATGGCAAACCATTAATAATCGTAAAAGCGCGGTAAACCTGTTCAGCCAAAACCAGACGCATCAATTGATGAGGGAGAGTAAAGCGACCAAAAGAAATCTGCGTATCCGCCCGCTTCAAGACGGCTGGACTTAATCCTAGGGAACCACCGATCACAAAGGTAATATCACTGTGCCCATAAGTGGCCAACTGGTTAATTTCTTTGGCAAACTGTTCAGAGGTTCGTTCCTTTCCTTTAATTGCAAGAGCATAAACATACTCCTTGTCCTTGATCTTAGCCAAGATCCGTTTACCCTCCTTAGCCATTACTTCATCCATTTCTGCTTGGCTCAATGACTCGGGAGCTTTTTCATCGGCGACTTCAACAATCTTAAACTTGCAAAACCGGCTTAATCGTTTCGCATACTCGGCAATCCCGGCTTTAAAGTACTTTTCTTTCAGTTTACCAACACCAATTATTTTGATATTCACTGTCTATCCACCGCTTTCCACATTTTATCCACATACTTATCCACAGGTGCATAACTTTTATTAGGCATTTAATGAATGTTCGGCCAAAATAAAGTTAATAAAGCCCTTTCTGAAAAAACAGTTATCCACAGTTTTCCACAAAAACAACCGTTCGGTAAAAGTCAGCACTAGCCCTTTAATATCAAGCAATTAGCGCTTCTTTAAGTCTTAAAAGTCCACTTATCAACAATGCTGATAAGTATCTGTGGATAACTTTTCAACTTCACTTATCCTTGTTATAAAAGCATTCTTCAGATTTTTCTTTATTCAGTTTGATTTATCCACGGACTTATCCACAGCTCCTTATTTTAGAATACTTTTATCGAATTCCCATTAAAAATACCACGGAACGTGATAATCAGGCAACTTCTCGTGGTCACTTAAACTTTTTAATACCATTTAAATCAAATTGTTCGTTTTATTCCAATCAAGTAATTTCAATTAGGCATATTGATGAGCGATCTTTCCACATACCGCCGCTACAATTGCTGCTAATAAGTCATCAATAAAAGTATTAACATGATGCGAATCAGTATCATATTTAGCTAGGATCCCCTTCTTAACCCGATCAAAATAACCGAAATTAGTTGTGCCGATCGTCCCATAAATATTGGCAATCTGGAGTGCCAGTGTTTCATCTACCCCAAAAACGCCAACATCATTTCTAATAATGCTTGATAATGGTTCAGCAATTTGACCGGCCTCGGTTAAACGATCAAGCTCTAGCATCACCATGGCATTGTTAAGGAGTTCGCGTTTATGAAGAGCATCTGTTAAATATTTCCGACACCGATCGGCCGTCAGTGTTGGTTCAAATTTCTTTTGAGTTTGGTAAATGATGGCTACTAAGTCTTCTAAATCAACGCCCCGTTCATGAAGACGATTGACAACAAAGTTATAAGCCTTAGTATCCGGATACTTAAACTGCGGATTATTCATTATTCTCACTTCCTTTAATTTAATGAAAAAAGCTCAGGGAACATCCTGAGCCAATTTTTATTGTCCACCATCCTGACTATTCTGGCTGTCATCATTCGTGGCCGCCTTTGTCAGGTGAATGGTACTCGTCTGTTGTTTTCCATTGCGGTAATAGGTAATTTTAGTACTATCCCCAACTTTATACTTGTAGAGCGCAACCTTAAGGGTATTTGCATTGGTTATCCTTCTATTACCTAATTGGGTAATCACATCATATTGTTTAAGGCCAGCATTAGCAGCCGCAGAGCCATTTGCTACCTGCATCACAACAACCCCACGGGTAACGCTAGAAGGCAGTTTTAAAACTGACTTTTGCTGATCAGTTGTAACATTACTCAGGTCGACCATCCCAATTCCCAGGGCTGGACGTTCAATCTTACCGTGCTTGATTAACTGATTAATAATAGAGACAACCTCATTACTTGGAATGGCAAAGCCCATCCCTTCAATCGAAGAACCCTGGTTATCAGAAGACAGTTTCATCGAGTTAATTCCAATGACCTGACCAGCCATATTAATCAACAAAACCAGTACCTAGACCATTGATCATACCACCAAAAATCGCACAAACTAACGGATCAAGGTGCATATTGATTGGATGAATTAGGTGCACTTAATTCCGCCAAAGATTTACAAAAAGAATTAGGAATCGATTCAGATTATGAGACTGCTGTAATTGTTGCAGTTGGTCATGCAGCTGAAACACCTGAAGAAGATCGTAGTAATCGTTATAAGGTAGTTAGAAAATAAAA
>NZ_JBFLGB010000083.1:0-6355 GCF_041859915.1 Limosilactobacillus sp. | reverse complement strand
ACGAATCTTTTGTTTTGCCATTATGTTCCCTCCTTCGTCAGATTTAAAATTTGACTAGCTCCGCGGAAATTACCGCCACATCCTGTGGCAAAGCGGCCGGGTGTGTCGCAACCTTCCGCATCATCGCTTCGCAGCTTAAACTCCTGTGGGGGTAGGGCAAAACTACCCGCCAACGCTCAAGCACTTATCCATAATACTAAAGAATCGCCGTCATATCAAGTCTTTAAAGCAATTAATTTTGAATGAAACAATTTTGTAAAGAAAAATCGACCATAAATAGTTTACAAAAAAGCACCGTGATCCTAAATTAGGCAAACATTAGCGTCATTAACGTTAACCCTTGTCTATCAGTCACACGGAGCTATTTCAAGAATTCCTTCCTATATATAAACTAGTTCAACTGAGTACGTCTAGTTGGCATCAAAAGATGGAGAATAATTGCCGTCAATGCTGCCACCGCGATCGGTGAGCCTAACAAATATTGAACCATTTGCGGAGCAGCTGCCGTAATTTTCTTTGGAATTAATACGAGGGCAATTGTCAGAATAATCGGTAAGCCAATAACATATAAGTCACTCTCACCTGTTTTAAGGTTACGAATGACATTTAGTCCATTTAACATAATAGTTACCGTAATAATAGCAAAGACACCACCAATTACCGGTGCCGGAATAGCGGCCAAAAAGGCGGATAACTTTGTACAAAAGCCCAGAACAATAAACCAAAAACCGGCTGCGATGAAGACCCGCTTACTAGCCACACCAGTAATGGAAATAATTCCGGCATTAGTAGAGTAACCCGTTACTGGTGTTGTCCCTGTAATGGTTGCCACTAAGCAACTAAGACCTTCACCAATAATCCCATGGTTCCACTGCTGCTTAGTAATATGATGATTAGTAACAGCACCCATCGCAAACCAGGTTCCGGTCGTTTCAGTTGTTAAAATAGCATAAATAATGATAAAGGTTAGGATAGCAGTGCCATTAAAGTGCATCCCCCAGTAGAAAACCGTTCGCTGAGGCAGACTAAACCACGGAGCGGCTGCAACTGAACTAGCATTGAAACGTCCCATGGTTGCGCTCAGCGCTGTTCCAACTAAAAGAGCAATCACAATTGAACCGGTTTTGAAAACCTTCTGAAGTCGTGGAAAACGAATACTAATGGCAACACAGATCAAGAGAACTAAAGCAGTGATAGCTGCTAGTTCCATATTTTGGTAGACATTACCCTTGGCCTCAAAAATATTATCATTCAGTGCTGATGGGATTAAAGACAAACCAACACAAGTAATGATTGTTCCACCAACCACTGCTGGAACCAAGCGAGTAATGATCTTCTGGAAAACACCACTTAGTCCTAAGGCAATCAAAAGCAATGCCCCGATTAGTAGAGACCCCATCAAGGTAGCCATTCCACCACCGCGGACACCACCACTGGCAAGAACAACTCCAGCAGCCGCAGTTAACGGAACAAAGGAAGGGCCTTGTGAAACTGGCATTTTCATAAAGAGCCCTGTCTGCAAGATGGTACCAATTCCAGCCGCTAAAAAGGTTGCCTGCAAAAGTGCCGTTGAATTTGTCGATCCCATTGCTAATAAACCTGCCAGAATAATCGGCGGAACATATACATCCATTGCTAAGACATGCTGAAGGCCTAATAATGTAGCCTCCCCCGCCGGAACCTTCTCATCCGGGCCAATCAATAAATGTGCTTTTTCATCCATTATCTTTTTCTCCCTTACTATTATTAAAATCAGTTCTCATATACCAAGTGCCCATTGACGTAAACGGATCGTATGTCAGCAGCTGTCGTTTGATACAGTATTCGCTCAAAAGCATCTAGAGACGATAGAGGAATAAAACTATGGTGGGCTTTGACTATTTGAAAATCAGCTCGGTAACCGGCCTTAAGCTGACCACTCTTTAAGTGTAGTGCCTGCGCGCCACCGACAGTTGCCATGTAAAAAGCATTTACTATCGTAATCCGTGAATTCTTGACTCCTCGCTCTGTAACCGCTTGTCGACTATCAACGCCGTCTTCGAGCATCCGTGACGACTTTACCGCTTGGCGAATGTTCGGGTAGAGACTTGGTGAATAACCTCCAGAAATATCGGAGCCCAGGCCAACTTGATTATGATTTTGTAGTAGGTAATGAACCGGTAAAACACCATTACCAAAATAGACGTTAGAGATTGGACAGTGCGCTAACGAAGCGTGCCGTTGGCGCAATAACTTCATATCGGCAGCAGTTAGCTGAGTGCCATGAGCCATTACCGCCCGATTCGTTAATAGGCCGAAATAATCCAAAACATTGGCATCATGCATCCCAAAATGATCAATTGCGTATTGGCTTTCCCAATTGCTTTCGCTAACATGAGACTGAATTGGGAGGTCATACTTAGCCGCCAAACGGCCAAGTCCAGCAAGTGTTGGTGCCGTACAACTTGGTACAAAGCGCGGTGTAATAACTGGTGTCACCAAATCATCAGCTCCCGCCGTTTTTTGGACTTGTTGAATAAAGCTTTCACTTGCCTTTATTGCCGCTACTGATGATTGATCACGGTAATAAGTTGGTGACTGGTCTGGGTTATCCATTGCAACCTGACCAATGAAACCACGAAAGCCTTGTTGACGACACTGTTCAACTAACTCCAGATTAGACTTTAGGTGGATAGTGCCAAACATCATTGCCGTTGTCGTTCCATGAGCTAATAATGTATGAACAAAGGAACGATAAACCTGTCTGGCAAAGGTCAAATTACTAAATTTAGCTTCTAATGGAAAAGTATACTTGTTCAACCAATCCTCTAAAGGCCGATCAAGCGCTAATCCCGCTTGTGCCCATTGCGGAGCATGAACATGTAAATCAATAAACCCGGGTAAAAGATATTCACCAGCAGTTAATTCCCTAACCTGTTGTTTTTGACGTCCTAGTGTTAAAACCTGATTAAAATCCTGGTCGTTTGACGTCAATACCCGTCTAATCCAACCATGATCGTCGACCAATACTAAGCAATCTCGCAAGGCTTGAATATGGTTAACATCTAATGCCGTAAAAGCCGGACCGTGAATAAGCAACACATTGCCACTTCCTTGTTTAACTAATTGCTATTAGTTTATCACGAACTATTATAGCTGTAAACATGATATATATTCGTCATTTAGCTTGGAAAAACATTGATTGACGTATTGAAAGTTCTAAATTATGCAGAATTGTTTAAAAATAAAAAAAGACCGATTTACATCGATCTTTTTTAAAGCTTAGGTAAAATTAGTTCTTACCGTTCTTAGCAATAATATCTTCCTGAATGGACTTCGGTACTGGTGCATAGTGGTCGAAGGTCATTGTGAAGGTACCACGACCCTGGGTAGCAGACCGCAGAGCAGTAGCATAACCAAACATTTCTGACAATGGAACGAAGGAGTGAATCATTTGAGCATTCCCACGTTCTTCCATTCCTTCAATCGTACCACGACGAGCAGTAACTTGACCCATAACATCACCCATGTTGTCTTGTGGAACAACAATGTCAACCTTCATAATTGGCTCCAAGATAACTGGGTCAGCCTTCTTAGCAGCATTCTTCAAAGCAAGGGATGCGGCAACCTTGAAGGCCGCTTCACTAGAATCAACTTCGTGGTAAGAACCATCGTAAAGCTTGCAGTGCATATCAACCAGTGGGTAACCAGCCAAGACACCATTCTTCATAGCTTCTTGCAGTCCTTGATCAACAGCTGGGATAAATTCACGAGGAACAACCCCACCAACAATGGCGTCTTCGAATTCGTAACCCTTACCTTCTTCAAGTGGGGTAAATTCAACCCAAACGTCACCATACTGACCTTTACCACCAGTCTGCCGAACAAACTTACCTTCAGCACTAGCCTTCTTGGTAAATGCTTCACGGTAGGATACCTGTGGTTTACCAACTTTAACAACGGCGTGGAATTCACGACGCAACCGTTCAACAATGATATCAAGGTGTAATTCACCCATTCCGGCAATCAAGGTTTCACCGGTTTCTGGGTTAGTTTCCGTCTTGAAGGTTGGGTCTTCTTCAGCCAGCTTTTGCAGGCCACGATCCATCTTATCCTGGTCAGCTTTAGACTTAGGTTCAACGGAAACCTGAATAACTGGATCAGGGAAGTCCATTGATTCAAGCTGCAGTGGATGATCAGGATCGGTCAAAGAATCACCAGTACCAGTGTTCTTCAGACCAATAGCAGCGGCAATGTCACCAGAGAAGACTTCCGGAATTTCATGCTGGTGGTTAGAGTGCATTTGAAGCAAACGACCAACCCGTTCACGCTTGTCCTTCGTAGCATTTAATACGTAAGAACCGGATTGCAATGAACCGGTGTAAACCCGTAAGAAAGTCAGACGACCAACGAATGGATCGGTAGCAATCTTAAAGGCCAAGGCAGCAAATGGAGCCTTATCGTCAGCCTTCAATTCAACTTCGTTCCCGTCAGCATCATGGGCAATATATGGCTTAACGTCCAGTGGTGATGGCAGGTAGTCAATAACAGCATCCAGTAACATCTGAATACCCTTATCCTTGTAAGCAGAACCAGCCAAAACTGGGTAGAAGTCCTCATTTAAGGTACCCTTACGAATAGCGGCCTTGATTTCATCAACAGAAATCTCTTTTCCTTCCAGGTACTTATCCATGATGTTATCATCATAATCAGCTAATGTTTCCAATAGTTGATCATGACGCTTTTCAGCTTCGTCCTTCATGTCAGCTGGAATTTCATCAGTATCCCAGTGAGTACCCAGCTTATCTTCGTCATAGACGTAGGCACACATCTTAACTAAATCAACTACCCCAACGAAACTATCTTCAGCACCAATTGGCATCTGAATTGGTAATGGAGTAACGTTCAAACGATCCTTGATTGTTTGAACGGAGTAATCAAAGTTTGCCCCAATCTTATCCATCTTATTAGCAAAGATGATCCGTGGAACATTAAAGTCGTCGGACTGACGCCAAACAGTTTCGGTCTGTGGTTCAACTCCGGCCTGGGCATCAAGGATTACAATTGCACCATCCAAAACCCGCAGTGCCCGTTCAACTTCAACAGTAAAGTCAACGTGTCCTGGAGTATCAATGATGTTAATCCGATAATCCTTCCAAACGGCCGTCGTGGCAGCGGACGTGATAGTAATTCCACGTTCCTTCTCTTCAGTCATCCAGTCCATTTGTGAAGCACCATCGTGGGTTTCACCAATCTTGTGAATCTTACCAGTATAGTAGAGAACCCGTTCGGTAGCGGTCGTCTTACCGGCATCAATATGGGCAACAATCCCAATGTTTCGGGTCTTTTCAAGAGGGTATTCACGCTTGTTAGCCATCTTTTAAGTGTATCTCCTTCCGTACAATTAAATCGTCATTTTGAGAAAAAGGGATGACGATCGATGAAACAACGTCACCCCTTTATTGTAACCTGCTAAGCAGCTGGTTTCAATCGACAGTGATTACCAGCGATAGTGTGCAAAGGCCCGGTTAGCCTCAGCCATCCGGTGAGTATCTTCACGTTTCTTAACGGAAGCACCTGTGTTGTTAGAAGCATCAATGATCTCACGAGCAAGCCGTTCAACCATGGTGTGTTCGCCACGCAACCGTGCGTATTGAACAATCCAACGCAGGCCTAAAGTCGTCCGCCGTTCTGGGCGAACTTCAATCGGTACTTGGTAGTTAGAACCACCAACACGACGAGCCTTAACTTCCAATACAGGCATAACGTTTTCCATTGCTTGTTGGAAAACTTCAACTGGATCATTGCCAGTTTCGTCTTTAATCTTGTCAAAGGCTGCATACAAAATCTTTGTTGCAGTCCCACGCTTACCATCAACCATTAAGTGATCAATTAAGCTTGTAACCAGCTTTGAATTATACACTGGATCTGGTAAAACTTCACGCTTTTGTACATGTCCCTTACGTGGCATTACTTAACTCCTCCTTAAAATTACTTCTTACTCTTCGGCTTCTTAGCACCGTACTTGGACCGTGACTGCATCCGGCCTTCAACACCAGCGGTATCCAAAGTACCACGAATAATGTGGTAACGAACCCCTGGTAAATCCTTAACACGACCGCCACGGATCAAAACAACACTATGTTCCTGCAAGTTGTGGCCGATTCCTGGAATGTACGCTGTCACTTCAATCAAGTTGGACAGACGAACACGAGCATACTTACGCAACGCAGAATTAGGCTTCTTTGGTGTCATGGTACCGACACGAGTTGCGACCCCACGCTTTTGCGGTGCAGGATTATTCGTTAAATTCTTCTTCTTGCTGTTGTAACCGAAGTTCAACGCAGGTGAATCAGACTTCGTTACTTTTGACTTA
>NZ_JBFLGB010000082.1:0-6503 GCF_041859915.1 Limosilactobacillus sp. | reverse complement strand
CCGTAACCTACCAGAAGCTTGGTCAGATTGTCCCAGTTGATCAGAATGGTAATCCAATTGGCAATGCTCAAACTTACCGGAATGATCCGAATGATCCAACCAAGGTCGTACCAAACGAAGCCGTACCAACGATTAGTGGCTACACACCATCAACCAGCACAGTTACGCCAACTAACCCAAGTGTTAATACGACGATAACTTACAACAAGAATGGTAATGGCAACCAGAATAACAGTACCAACGGCAATGGTTCCACTGCTAACAATGGTGGTGCTGCAAATAACAACGGTACTTCTAATAACGGTAATGGATCAGCTGCCAATAATGGTTCATCCATTAATCAAGGTGGTACTACGAATGGCAACAGTACTACTAATAATGGTGGTACTACTGCTAATAACGGTAACAGCACTGTAAATGGTAATAGTGGTACTTCTACTGGCAATACTGGCCTGGCCAACGGCACTGGTTCCGCAACAACTGAAGGTAACACCAACAATAGCGGTGCTAACTTTGGTGGTAATAGTGAAACTACTGGAACAAGTGCAGTCGCTGGTAACAATGCAGCATCAGTTGCCGGTAATGCTGGTAACACGGTTACGACGACAACTACTACTTCGACTGGTTCCAATAATAGTGATAATGGCAATAATATTGCTTTGCCACAAACTGGAAACACAGCTAACAAGGCTGCTATCTTGGGCGCCGCTGGTATTGAATTAGCCGGTGCCTTAGGCCTAGCTGGTTTAGCTGCCAAGAAGAAACACGTTGAATAACAATTGAATAAAAGTCATTGCTCGTGGCAGAGTCCATTCAAAGAGTAAATAACCTCCCCAAATTTATTTACTTTTATTTTTCGAAACCAGGTGGATGGTTGCGGGCAATGAGAAAGGCCTCAGCGGTTTTACAACTGTTGGGGCCTTTCTTTAATCTGAAAATTTTAGTATATAATTGGATATGTGAGTTGTTGACTGGACGTTGAAAGGATTGGGAAATCATGGTAAAAAAATATTATGCGGTTAAAAATGGACGTCAACCAGGAATTTATACTTCTTGGCCAGAGTGTCAACGACAGGTCAGCGGGTATCCAGGAGCGGTCTATAAGGGCTTTACCAGTCGAATGGCGGCCCAGGAATGGTTACACCAATCCCATACTTCAAAGCGACGTCCTAGTGAGCAACTGCAACTTCAATTAACGATGCCAAGCCGCCAGTCACGTCCAGCAATTCACCTATATACAGATGGTGGTTCTCGTAACCATGGCAACAAGCGGGGACAGCACGTTAAGGCCAACGATAAGGCAGCCTGGGCCTACCTGATTGTTTATCATGGTCACCGCCAAACGGGGACGGGTGGTGAATACGGTGCTACCAATAATAAGATGGAGATTACGGCGCTGATCCAGGCACTTCGGTATTTACTTGCCCATCGTTTGAATAACCAACCGATCAGTGCAACATTAGATTCACATTACGTTTTAGACCCAATTGTTAAGGGTTGGGTTTATGGTTGGCGGCACCGAGGATGGCGAACCGCATCTGGTAAGCCAGTCGCTAACCAGGCAGAATGGCAAACTTTGTTGACCCTTTTACCACGATTTGCCCACTTAACTTTTGACTGGACAAAAGGTCATGCCGATAATCAGGGAAATAATCTGGTTGATGCATTACTAAATACCACAATGGATAAAATGGAAGGAACGAGAACGAAAAATGAAAATTGGAATTGATAAGATGGCTTTTGCAACCACGGATCAGTATATTGATTTACGTGAACTAGCTACGCGGCGGGGCGTTGATCCTAACAAGTACACCATTGGGATTGGCCAGGATCGGCAGGCGGTTGTTCCACCAACTCAGGATATCGTTACCCTCGGCGCGACCGCGGCTGCTAAGTTGCTAACGCCCGCGCTTGCCAAGCGTATTTCAACAATCATGGTGGCCACTGAATCCGGAATTGATAATTCTAAGGCGAGTGCAATTTATGTTAAACACTTACTAGGACTCAATGACTTTGTTCGCACCGTTGAATTAAAGGAAGCCTGTTATTCCGGTACAGCCGCCATTCAATTTGCCCGTGGCCTGGTAGCCTTCAATCCACAGGAAACGGTTTTGGTGATTGCAACCGATATTGCGCGTTATGGTTTAAACACCCCTGGTGAGGTAACCCAGGGTGCAGGAGCCGTCGCCATGTTGATCAGTGCCCATCCCCACGTTCTGGCGATCGAACCGACAACGGTGGCTTACAGCAAAGATATCATGGACTTTTGGCGGCCCCTTTATGCCACCGAGGCGATCGTGAACGGCAAGTATTCTACTAACGTTTACATCGACTTCTTCCTCCAAGCCTTTACTCGTTACCAGCAACTGACCGGTCAAACCTTGGCTGACTTTGCCGGGCTTGTCTTTCACCTACCGTTTACTAAAATGGGGAAGAAAGCTTTGGAAGGCTTGCTGGGTGATCGAACCGATGCAGTGGCACAACGAATGCGGCAGCAATTGCATGCTAGTCAGGTTTACTGCCGTCAAGTTGGCAACCTTTATACTGGTTCTCTTTACCTGGCGTTGATGTCACTCCTGCAAAATGGCCAGGTCAAAGCTGGTGACCGTTTGGGCCTCTTTAGTTACGGCTCTGGTGCCGAGGGTGAATTCTACAGTGGAATCGTCCAAGAGGGCTTTACGACCGCTTTGAATGACATTGCGGCTGATCTTAAGACCCGTCATCAGGTTTCCATTGATCAATATGAACGCTTCTTTAATGGCCGGTTGGGTATGAAGTCAGCTGATCGACAATTTGATTTAAGCCATGATCGGCGACCATTTGTCTTAGCAGGACAGCAAAATCACCAGCGCATTTACCGGCGTCAGAAATAGGTACAAATAAAGCCCCCAGAGTTCAACTAAGCAAACTCTGGGGGCTTATTGTGTTGGTAAAGATTAAAAGATGTGATCACGGAAAAGCCCTACAACTTTACCAAGAATTTTGACGTTTTTTAGGAAAATCGGCGCCATTGTATCATTTTCTGGCTGCAAGCGAAAACGAGTTTTTTCCTTGAAGAAACGCTTGCAAGTAGCTTCGTTATCATCGTTCATTGCAATGACAATATCGCCGTTTTTAGCGGTTGACTGCTTACGGACAATTACTTCGTCACCATTTAGGATCCCGGCCTTAATCATACTAGTACCCCGGATCTTAAGCATAAACAGATCGTTATTATCCTGAATCGATGGTGGAATCGGGAAGAAATCCGTTGCATCTTGTACCGCTAGAATTGGTTGCCCAGCAGTCACGACTCCCAAGATCGGAATCTTAGTTTGCATTGGTTTCACGCCGAGCAAATCCAGTCCCTTGGGAGTGATCTCAAGGGCCCGTGGCTTGGCGGAATCCTTGCGTAAAAATCCTTTCTCAATTAAGCGGGTAATGTGCCCGTGAACGGTTGATGTGGAGGATAAGCCCACCGCACTGCAAATCTCCCGAACTGTCGGCGGATAGCCATGTTCGGTTACTTGCTTGTGGATATAGCTTAAAACCGCCATTTGTTTATTTTTAGCAGTTCTTGGCATAATGACACCTCATTATTAGTTATTATGTAAAGGATACCATAGCAAAATTTGTATTTCAAACGTACGTTCGCAACGATCTAATCGTAAACGAAAGATTTGCAATTAATTTCTAAATTCGGTAAAATCAAGCCGTTAGTTTAGGAAAGGAAGGATCCGAGAATGACCGAGTCAAAGGAACAGGATCAGCTCTTAAAACGAATTAATGAATTAGCCCACAAAAATAAAAAAGAGGGGCTAACAGAAGCGGAAACTCGTGAACGAACCCGTTTACGTCGTGAATACCTCAAGAACTTTCGAGAGGCAATGCGCAGTAATATTGAAATGATGCGGATCTTTGATAATCAGGGTAATGAAGTGACACCAGAAAAAGTCCGTAAGATCCAGCGTAAAAAGGGTTTGCGTGATGATTAAGCCTTTTCAAGTGCCTATCTTTCGTGTAAGATGGATAGGTAACTAATAAAGGAGGAATTAACCGTGGGTATGACAATTTTATGGACCATTTTGGGCTTACTGGTTGGTCTGCTTGTCGGTTTCTTCGGTGCCCGTAAGTATATGGAAAATTACCTTCGTAATAATCCACCAATTTCTGAAGAGATGCTACGGACAATGATGCTACAAATGGGGCAAAAGCCATCTAGCCGGAAGCTTCATCAAATGATGCAAACCATGAAGAACCAAGCGCGGAAAGCAAACCGTAAGTAATAATAAAAGGGATGCCTAATGCATCCCTTTTATTATCTTAGAAATCATCGTTTTTCGGTTTGGGTGGCATGACATAGTGATAATGAGGATTGATTTGCCGGTCAAGCTGATCAAAAGCATCCTGCATCTCTTGTTCAACTTTTTTCTGATTTTCGTCGGTCAGGCGCATCTTACGGTCGATATAAATCGGCTTGCCAAAAGCAATGTGCCGGGGATGACGATGGCTAAAGAGCCGTCCAAACTTAAGCGGCCCCTGGTAGACGACCGGGACGAGGGGCACCTTCGCTAGTTTAGCGATCACTACGGCCCCACCTTTTAACTTTGCCGAATAGCGCGAACCGGACGGGAAAATAATCGTTGAGAGCTCTGTCCTTTGCAGTAGCCGAACCGGTATTTTAATTGCAGAAGGGCCAGGATGTTTACGATCAACCGGGAAAGCATTCAATGCCCGCAAAAACCAATTGGCAATGGGGTTATGGAACAGTTCTTTCTTGGCCATGAAGCTAAACTTTTTTGGCCAAACGGCAAGGGCGATCAGCA
Source organism: Limosilactobacillus sp. (assembly GCF_041859915.1). Classification (GTDB taxonomy): domain Bacteria; phylum Bacillota; class Bacilli; order Lactobacillales; family Lactobacillaceae; genus Limosilactobacillus. The sequence goes on along the minus strand of NZ_JBFLGB010000082.1, from coordinate 1,698 downwards.
CTGGATCCATCCAAGTACGGTGGGGCGCGACGATGATGTAGTTACCATCTGGCAGGTTTTCACGATTATAGATCTTGGCACGTCCATTAAAAAGGTTGAGTAGGGGGCCAACGATCTTTATCAGAAAATTATAAAGCATCTTTGTTTCTTCCAATCATTATAAATTATTTATCTAGCTTTTAAGTATGACGAAAAAATGTCAAAGATGCAAGGAAAGCAATGAAAGGAAATTATTTTATGGAATCATCAACACTTTTAAGGGATGATGAACGAATCGACCAGCTTTATAGTCAAGATGTGCAGATTATCCAGAGCCCGTCTTGCTTTGCCTTTTCGCTAGATGCCGTTTTGCTGGCCGATTTTGTCCGTCCTAACCATCGTCACAAGCTAAAAACGGTTGACCTTTGTGCGGGGAATGGGGCCATTGGTCTTTTTCTCCACCATAAATTAGGTGGAACCTTTGCTGAAGTTGAGCTTCAGCCACGAATTGCGGATATGGCGCGGCGGAGCATCGAATTGAACAAATTAGCTGATCGTTACCGGGTTTTTAATATGGATATTAAGGATGTCTTTAACCAGATTCCCAAGGATTCGGCTGATGTCGTCCTGTGTAATCCACCGTATTTTCCGGTGACTGCCAAGAGCAAGAAAAATCCAAACCGTTACTTGGCAATTGCCCGTCATGAAATTACCACTAATTTCCAGATGGTGGCTAAGCAAATGAGCGGCTTGTTGAAAATGAATGGTCACGGTTACCTGGTTCATCGTCCCGACCGGCTCGTAGAAATATTGACCACGCTAACGAAATGGCGTCTGATTCCGAAACGAATCCGCTTTATTCATCCTAAGCCGGATCGTGATGCTAATATGCTCCTATTGGAAGTCATCAAGGATGGCAAGCCTGGTGGGATGAAGGTGGTTCCACCACTGATAGTGAATGATGAAGATGGCACATACCGACCGGAAGTCAAGGCGCTGCTTTATGGCCAGCAGTAAGCATTATTACATGTACGTTCTTTATTGTGCTGATGACACCCTTTACTGTGGCTTTACTAATAATGTTGACCATCGTTTGGCCGTTCACCAGGCTTACCGTGGAGCGAAGTACACCCGGGTAAAGAGTCGGCACCCGCTTCGCCTGATTTATTATGAAACTTTTACTAATAAGCATGCCGCCCTAAGTGCCGAATATCATTTTAAACACCAGTCCCGGGCTAAGAAGAATCAGTATTTGAAAGCTCATGGTGTAATCGTTAGCGAATATTATCAAAGCAACCATCATTGCGGAAATTAATGTTCAAAAGGCTTGTCAATGGACAAGCTTTTTTGTATACTATTAAACGGTGTTTAACAACATATAACACACCTATGGTAATAATTAGGGATGTGCCCTTTTGAGGGTTCCTTGATTAATTGATCCATGGGGAGGAAAAAACAAATTGGAGGGGAAATTTCTAAAGTTGCTTTAAACGGTGATAATAAGGAATTAAAGACAAGAAAACAAACCAACTTGATCTGGATCCTTGATCAAATTTTACGGTTAATGCACCCAATTATGATGTTGCTTTAAGTAGTCAATCCTGTAATCATCGTGAATCTTACCGTCAGAAGAAATTTTATCAACTGCTCCTAAACCATTCTCAACGACCATAACAGGAAGCTCATAACGGTCATAAATTACCTCTAAGAAGTATTGCA
>NZ_JBFLGB010000081.1:0-7032 GCF_041859915.1 Limosilactobacillus sp. | reverse complement strand
GTCAAAACTGAATCATTTAAGCCAGTTGCTTCCTGACCTTTTTTCAGTTTTTCCGGATAACCAGGAAAGTTTAGAAAATCGGTTGGCTGCAAGTCGTCATCCATCTCGGTGAAATCATCAACCAACCACTTTACACGCTGTCGAGCAGAAATCCGCCAACCAGCGTGACAGTTCGGGCAAGTTGCGTACTCGTCAAGGTCAGCTTTAACTACTGTTTGTCCACAATTAGGGCAACGAACCCAGAGATTATCGGGCACCTTTTTGTCGGCAGCTTTATCAGCTTTGACGTGACGCTCACTTAAGGTATTAATGTGTCGGAATAGCTTCATTCATTCTCACCTTCCATTTGGGTAAAAATTGCTTTTCCAAAAACATCGTAGTGGCCGTCCCCTTCAAGAATTCGGGATCATTCAGAATTGCTAGGTGGAATTCTTGGTTCGTCGTTACACCCTTAATCACCATTTCACCCAGCAATCGTTTCAATCGGCTGATTGCTTCTGCCCGATCTTTACCGTGGGCGATGACTTTTGCAATCATTGAGTCGTAAAACGGCGTGACAGTTGCACCCGTGTAAAGGGCGGTGTCGATCCGCATCCCCAAATTGCCAACTGGCAAGTAGAGGTAATCAATATTACCAGTTTGCGGCATGAAGTTTCTGGCTGGGTCTTCGGCATTAATCCGGCATTCAATGGCGTGGCCATTAATCTGGATGTCATTTTGAGTAAACGGCAGCGGCTCACCAGCAGCCACTTTAACCTGTGCTTTCACCAGGTCAATCCCGGTTACCATTTCGGTGACAGTGTGTTCGTCGAATCATCTTTTCCTTAATGCTATCGATAGGTTTGACCCGGCCAGTCACAAATTCAATTGGTGAATGCTCACCTCGTTCCTGGTATTGTTTACGCATTCCCCGTAGTTTAACTTTCAATTCGTTCACGGCCTGTTGATATGGCAATAAAAAATGCTGCCAATTTTCAATCATAATCAAAGCCTCCTGTTAAATCTGCATATTATTTTAGCATACTTTAATCTACTGGTCGTTAACAATGCTGTTTGCTTTACAAGTTCGCTCTTTTTTGCCACAATTAAAATTGTTCAATATAAGTTTGTTTTCCAAACTGATCGGAGGAGCAATTAATGCTTGAGATTCATTTATTTGTAAACCCCTTGGGGATGCGTTGTTTTCGCTGTGAAAATGATGTCTTACGGGTTGATCATGAATTGAATACCAAAATTAACTACCAATTCGTCCCACTGTTTAACATGCAAACAATTGATGATACGTTACAGTTGTACCACCTAAATCAACATAGTCTTCAAGTTCGTCAAGTAGTTGCTAAGACTCTTTTCCAAGTAATTCTTGACTACAAAGCAGCCCTCTTTCAAGGGCGAAAACGTGGCCGGCGCTATCTTTTACACTTGCAAAACGCCATCATTCAAAACGATGTTAGTTATTCATTAAGCTTAGTTAAACAAGCAGCTCGGGATTCACACCTAGACTTAGAAATGTTTTTAGAAGATCGTCAGTCTAAGCTTGCTCGTCACGCCTTTCATGAAGATCAACAGGTAGCGGCTGAACTAGGAGTTAATCAAACGGCAACAGCGGTGGTTTTCGATACTGATCAAACTGACTATGGCTTTTTAATTCCACAATTTGATTATGAAACCTTAATTCAGATGTTTTACGAAAATCGTCTCAGTCGTGGCCAAAATGCTAAACAATTTATCGCTCAGTTTCATCATCCTACTTTAAAAATCATTCAAAAATAAACGTCAGCCAAGATGTTAACACATCCACTGACGTTTTTTTCTTTAGAATTGTAATTTAGCATGTTCAAATGCAATCTTTACTAAGTCCCCTAGCAGATCAACCGCTCCTTGATATGCTTTGTCAGCCATCTGTTGGTTAACCTTTGTTAAATATGACGCAGGAGTTGTTTGCTGATTAACCTTTTGATCTGCAATTGTTTGAAGGTGTCGACTATCAGCCACCACCTGTTGCTCATAATTTTCAACCTTAGGCCGAGCTAGTTGATAATACTGATCACCAATCGCTGCAATGGTATGTGATAACCAATACATCTGCTTAGTTGAATATTGGGTCGTGGTATCCCGATATTGTGTCGGCGTATCGATAACATTAGCATAGAATGGGACAACGGCGTTAAACGCATTCGGTCCAAAAGCAAGCCAGTGAATTCCGGCAACTGCTGGTGCAACCCCATTTCGAATCTGCAAGATATGGAGTTCCAAATTACGATTAAGAGCAATGGAACGATAAGGGCCATGACCAGTCGTTTGTTCATAAGGATCATAAGGAGTGTTTTGAAAATGGGAAGACATAAGATCTTTAATTTCTTCAATCGTTAATTTATGATCAGCATGACAGATAAATGGCAGGTCTTGGTCAGTTGGTCGGTGTGTGCCTCTGCCTCCTAATTGCTGTTGAACATACCAAGCTCGTGGATTATTGTAACGGGTATCGGTCACCGTTTGGCTACCACAAATCGTCCGTAAGTTATAACTACCATCAAGAGCTGGATTTAATTGATGATTATCAATTAAATCCTGTAAACCTGGATCACTGAGAGTCATTGGTGAATCAAAATCAAATGTTGTAATGTTAAAACGATTTGGGGCGATTACATAAGCATCATCCGGGATTCGGATGGCCGCCCAATGGTGTCCACCAATCGTTTCCATATACCAAACCTCATTATGGTCACCGAAAGAAATGGCATTGGCTTCATAGGTACCGTACTTTTCCAGTAATTTACCAAGCCGCAAGACACCTTCTCGTGCTGTTTTAATATAAGGCAGTACCAGAGTAACAAAGTCCTCTTCCCCAATCCCACTTTCTGTATTAAATGGGTCTAGCCCAAGAATTCGTGAATTGGTAGTAATGGTTTCAGTTCCCGTCATCGCAACATTATGCTGGTTAATACCACCCGCTGCGAAGATGCCAGCCGAATCATCCGCATCTGGAGTTGACGTATATCCCACCGGATTATCAGGCAATTCCAGTTTAAACGTAGTCGTTTTGCTTTCATAGTGCCGTGGCTGTGCAGCCGCCTGAATAAACATAAAACGTTGCGGATCAAAAGCATTTCCATAATCTTCTTCTCGACAAACAACCGTGGATCCATCGATAGTCGCTCGCCGACCAACCAATAGTGTCGTACAACTATGTCTTTTCATCTGCTCATCCCCTCTATATTAATATTTTAATGCAAAACCATTTGAAAACCTATTATTTTTTAAGCTATTCAACTTTTGAGCAGGACTATTAAACCATACCGGTCGCTGTAATAATAAGTAACCATGAGCACACTGGATTAAAATCCGTACGCTAACCAATTCAGCCGTAAATTGATAAAGAAAATGTTCATGAAGAAGGGATGATGAAATACAACCATAATTTAGCCACTTTACAGGAATCTTAGAATAAAGCCAGTTTATCCAATCTAAATATGGCCAAAAGGTAAATGGAGGCAACTGCATCAAATGCCAGATTATACCGATTCGCCAGAGAATAACCGGTTCACGCATAAGAGGCCAGGCTGGTTGCAGATCATGACAAATAAACGGACAAGCAGCTAGTTGATAAGTTATTTGCCTACCCATTATCCGCATTAACAAAGCCGGGTGGTGAATTTGAAAGATCATTAAATGATTAGTCTGTATTTGAATAATAGTGGATTTAGTAAGTTGTTTTTTAGTGGTTAATGAACGCCGGGCAAAACTACGATCAATCCGTAGGCACCCTTTCTTAGTATCCCAAAACAATAATGCCGGTCGTCCAGCCACTAATTGCGTAAACTGAGCTATTTTAGTTGATTGGAGGTGTCGTTGATATGGTGCTCCTAATAGCCACCATGGCTGAATACCTAGCTGATGATAGCCAGCATTGCGTTCCTGAAGGCGTTTTAGACTTAGTGGACTGCACTGAAACTCAAGTGCCACTAACCGACCATTAATCCTCAGCAACAAGTCTGGACGTTGAGCGATAGTCGGTAAATACACTTCTAATTGTGGCTGATAACCTCGACGAGCTGCCCATTGGTATAGTTGCATTTTCCCTAAAAGGTGTTCCTGAGTTTCTCCTTCACTCAACCGACAATGACTTCCACGACGGTGAGCAAAATGAGCAACCCGATGTGCACCGTGTCGTAAAATTACTGGTTCATGACAACTAGGACACCAATAAGTCTGATCGACCAAAGCATTCAAAGCAAGGATGAGGCCATGTTGACCTTGTGCAACTAACATTTTCTTCCCTCCCCCTATAAGATAAGGACGGAAAGGAACAAGGTTAATATTAAAAAAATCGACAATGTTTAAAAAAAACATTGTCGATTTAACTATCCTTAATTAAAATAATGACGAATTGTATGCAAGGCAGAAACAGCCATCAGTTTTTTGCCATATTCATTCAAATATATTGGCGTTATTACCGTTGGGTTACCATACTCATATGCCAATGCTAAACTGTTTTTAATTAAATTATCATTATCAACTGACTGATAGTATTTCATTGCCAAATAATACTTTCCATTATATTTATAAAGCTCACTTACCACATCATCATCCTCAGCAATATGCGCAAAAGCAACGAGATCCTCAAAGTTATTGAAAACAACTACTCGCCAACTAGCGGCTTGATGTGGCTTTTGCTGTCCATGCTTATCGTTTGTCATCGGCTTGGTAGGTTTGGTACTTCCTTTCACCGGCTGTAATTTTGAATCCGCTTGCTGAGCAAGATTATGTTTGATATATTGAGCAATTTGCTCATTGTTTGTGGCCTGTCCTCCATCAGGTGCATTGGGATCATTTTTACTAATGAATAGTTCTAAGCCATTACTAGTCGGCATGACCTGAAAAGTAACAGAATCATTGTCTTGAAATTGATGATCAGTATCAACCTCACGTAAAATACTGTAAAAGAAATCTTCAATTTGTTGGTGATTCCCTAATAGGTCCAAAATGGTGATTCCCCGTGCACTAAGGTCATCATTATTAATTAATACGCGAATCGTGTTTTTATTGATGTGTTCCATTTCCATCGGCAGCACCCCCTCGATTCGCTAAAAATAAAACTTTAACTACTATTCTAAAACCTTTCACCTAAAAGTAAAGAAATAAAAATGGAGAAGCAATAATTTACTTCTCCAAACTAATTAAATTAAATTTGCCTTTCGTTGTGCTTCGGCTAGCTCGTAAGCCCGTACCTTTCGCGGCAAGAAACGTCGAATCTCATCTTCGTTATAACCTACTTGAAGACGTTTATCATCCATAATAATTGGCCGCCGTAAAAGGCCAGGATTCTTACCAATCAATTCAAATAATTTTTTCATTGGTAATTCATTTAAGTCAATATGAAGCTGTTTATAGGCCTTTGACCGTTTAGAAATGATATCTTCCGTCCCATTTTCGGTCATTTGTAAAATGTTCTTAATTTCATCAAGTGATAAAGGTTCAGAAAAAATGTTCCGTTCCTTGAATGGAATGTTGTGTTCTTGCAACCAAGCACGTGCTTTTCGGCAAGAGGTACAACTTGGAGACGTATAAAGCGTAACCATTAAATAAAAGCCTCCTTTGGTTTCGTTTCAACAACATTCATTAATACAGTTATCATTATACTATCTTCTAGTAAGGGATAAAAGTGGATTTAGCCAATTTTATTAACTTTTTGTAAGTGAATTTCTAAACTATTTGACAGAATCACCAATTTTTTCAAGCAAACTGTACTATAATAAAAAGGAAGTAATATGTTGTTATGAGGAGGAATAGTTGTGTTAACTAAAATTAGTTTTACATTTGGTTCACGCCAAGTTCTTAAAAAAATTATTAGTCAAAATACTGATCGTAAACTCAAACTGATGCAAGCTTCTACCCACAGTAATAAGTTAGCCTTATTTGATTTCTCAGGTAAAGAAACAGTATTCAAGACACCGGTTAACCTAACAGTTTTAAACGAATCACTCAATGCTAATTTTAACGGTATTTTATATTACCAATCTTTCCAAGTAAATGGTGATCGTCAAAAACTGCTATATGATAGTCTAGATAAAATCATTGACGATGCTCCAGAAATTGGTAATGGCTTTTTGATGAATTCAGTTTCTAACCAAAGCGAGAGTTCTACACTTATTTTGTTAAGTGCTTGGAATGACTTTGAAGACTTAACCGCTTGGCGGGAAAGTGATTCATTTAAGTCATTAGCTAATTTTACTACAATTGGTTCTGACAATTACTACTATGATGAAATTTATCGTCCAGTATACTAATAAAATAAAAACTACAATTTTGAAGTGCTGATGTGATTTAACATCAGTGCTTATTTTAGTTTAAACTTAAAACAAAAACGAAAGATGACTGAGCCATGTATGAATAATCATTGACTACGCTCAGGATTAACATTGAAATGCTTGGAAGGACCGATTGCTGATCGTGGCTCTCCAATTAACGTTCAATTTACTCTTTTGTTTATCCAATTTGCGGAAAGCCAATATTGCACAATAGTTTTAAACTAGTTAAATATCTTAGCTCAGCGCTGAATTACAAGCTAACAATTGGCCAATTGAGAGTAGAAATACCTTTTCATTAAAGTTAATTATAACAATGGCCCCATTGAAGAAACCAACAATAAGATTAAAGTGATCAAATACACTGTTTATGGTCCTCAAAGTTTTCTTAACTGCCAGGCTCAAATTCTACTAGCTTTTTTATTACCTATTTCGTAATTAATTGGTAAATAAAAAACAACTCTTGCCAAAGTTCAGACAAAAGTTGCTTAAAAAAAACTGTTTCATTTTCTCATCAGTACTTCCTAACGAAAAAAACAAAAACAAGTAATCAACACTTGTAAGTAACGGTCCGTACGAGACTCGGACTCGTGATCTCATCCGTGACAGGGATGCGTCCTAAACCAACTAGACCAACGGACCAAAATTGCGGGGGCTGGATTTGAACCAACGACCTCCGGGTTATGAGCCCGACGAGCTACCAGACTGCTCTACCCCGCGATAATAA
>NZ_JBFLGB010000080.1:0-7161 GCF_041859915.1 Limosilactobacillus sp. | reverse complement strand
AAGTACTTGGAAGGGAAGACGATGGACTTCGCAAATACCAAGGCCTATGAAGCCGTGGTGGCTGCCCACACTGCTGGTGGGGTTCCGGTCATGACCGTTCACATTCCAGAAGAAAACGAATATACGCTTGGCTACCTAATTTACTTCTTTGAAGTGGCCATGGGAATCTCTGGTTACTTGAATGGAATTAATCCATTTAACCAGCCTGGTGTTGAAGCATACAAGGTCAATATGTTTGGCCTGCTTGGCAAGCCAGGTTACGAAGAGGTCGGCAAGAAATTGCGGGCTGAGATGGACAAGAATAACTAAGGAGGACGACAACATGTTATTAGGAAGTATTGAAGCCGGCGGGACTAAGTTCGTCTGTGCCGTTGGTAACGTTAACTATCAGGTTAAGGATTCCATTCACATTCCAACGACTACCCCGGCCGAAACCCTTCAGAAGTGCATTGATTGGTTTGACCAGTATAAAGATGATCTTTCTGCGATTGGGATTGCCTCGTTCGGTCCAATCGAAATTCGCAAGAGTTCACCAAAGTATGGTTACATTACCGATACTCCTAAGAAGGGTTGGGCAAATACTGATTTTGTTGGACCCTTCAAGAAGCACTTCAACGTTCCGATCGCTTGGACAACGGATGTCAACGGTTCGGCCTATGGTGAATATGTCCTTTCTACCCTGTTTAACAAGCGAATTCATTCCCTAGTTTATTACACAATTGGAACTGGTTGTGGTGCCGGAGCCGTTATCGACGGAAAATTTGTCGGTGAACTTGGCCACCCCGAAATGGGCCATATTCGCTTAAAGCGGCACCCTGATGACTTAGACTTCAAGGGTATTTGCCCATTCCATGGTGACTGTTTGGAAGGCTTAGTCAGCGGCCCGACTTTTGAAGCCCGGACCGGGAAGAAGGGGCAAGATATCCCCTTGACCGACCACGTTTGGGACATTGAAGCCTATTACGTTGCCCAGGCCGCTCTAGATGCGACCTTGATGTTCCGCCCAGCACAGATTGTCTTCGGTGGCGGGGTTGTCAGTGAACCATTCCTAAAGAAAGTTCGTCGTGAATTCAAAAAGTTATTGAATAATTACGTTGACGTTGGTGACGTTGACCAGTACATCACAATGCCATTAGCCAAGCATAATGGCTCAGCTACAATTGGTGATTTTGCCTTGGCACTGCAAGCGGCTACTAACTGAATGAAAGAGAAAATTAATTAAAAGGGGTACTTAAATTATGAAGGAAACAAGATTTATCCGGGTTTTGAGTGTAATTGCCAGTGTGATTGCGGTTTGTATGTACGTTTCATATATCCCACAGATTATTAACAACCTTCACGGCGCTTACTGTGCACCACTTCAACCCTTTGTTGCTGGCTTAAACTGTACACTTTGGTCAATCTATGCTTGGTTTAAGAGTGAACGTGATTGGGCGGTCTTTGTGGCTAACTTCCCAGGAATTTTCTTTGGCTTCATTACTTTCTTTACAGCCTTGCACTAATCAATTGTGAATCATAATTAATTTTAATTTGAGAAGCACACTTACCTGTTTAAGATAAGTGTGCTTCTCTTACTTATAGTTTAATAACGTGAACCGGGAATCCATGCTTTTCCAAGAATTTCCATAAATCATTAGTTTTAAGAATGACGGTCATCGTGTTGTCGTTAGGATGACATCCAATTCGTGAAGCGTTGACAACCGTTTGATCAACGTAAAGGATGACATCGTGTTCGGTATTGTTGAGTAGGCCGAAAGGTGATACGGCACCGGGAGTCAGGCCTAATTTTGCTTGTAAATCGTCTAATGAAGCAAAACTGACTCGTGGCGCATGGGTTACGGAACGAAAGCGCTGTTGATCGAGTCGTTTGTTGTCTGCAAGAAGCAATAAGTAATAGTGTTGGTGTTTATCAGTGGTTAAGAAGAGATTCTTAGTACGGGCAAATTCTTCTCCCTGGACAAACTGGTCTGCCTGACTAGCGGTGTAGACGGCTGGATGGTGGATTAATTTGTAAGAAATATGGGCACGTTTTAATTGATTTAGGACTTTTTGTGCAGCTGACATAGTGATTCCTTCTTTCAAGACAATTATATCAATGAAATGAGTGTCAAATTAGGTGGGAGTATAATAAGAAAGATAATAATGAGGGGGAAGAACTATGAATATTATCTGGACGTGGGACGTCATCCGACGAATCATTGAAGTCCTTTGGTTGGTCAACATTGGTTTTGCCATGTGGACGGTCTTTCGCACCCGGCGTGATATTGCCTCAACCTGGGCCTGGTTGTTGGTCTTATCAGTCTTACCAGTCATTGGCTTTATCATTTATTTGTTTGTCGGTCGCAAGTTATCAAGTGATGATATCTTTAATATTCGTGCCGAAGAGAAGGCCTTCCAGCAAAAAATTGTTGATAAACAAAAACAATTGGTGGATGATCATCAATTATTGTCACCTAATGGTCGCCTGGCGCGGGCCCGCCAATTGATTAAGCTCTCGTTGAGCCTTAATCATTCGGTGGTGACTTTTAATAATCAGGTTCATATTTTTATCGATGGCCATCAGCTCTTTGATAAATTAATCGAAGATATCAATGCGGCTCAAGACCATGTTTACATTGAGTTTTATACGTTTTATGCGGATCAATTAGGCAAGCGTGTGTTGACCGCTTTGGAAAAGGCCGCCGCACGTGGAGTGATCGTTAAAGTACTCTATGATCTGAGCGGTTCGCGGGGAACAACCAACCGTTTCTTTAGTCATTTGGAACAACTGGGTGGGTTAGCGCAGCCCTTCAATTCTAAGGCCAATAAGCGTTTTACCACGCCTCGTTTAAACTATCACCTTCACCGAAAAATTGTCGTAATTGACGGCAGAATTGGGTATATTGGTGGCTTCAATATTGGGAACCAATATTTGGGAGTCAATCCTAAGTTTGGTTATTGGCGTGACACCCACTTACGAATCATTGGCCAAGCGGCGATGATCCTGACTGCCCGTTTTGCCATGGATTGGAATACTACCTGCCGGAAAACCGGTAAGCAACGAATTGATTTGGAAAAGGCCTTTGCAGGCTTTCAAGTTGAATTGCCACATAGTACGAATGACGTGGTGATGCAAATTACTTCCTCTGGCCCTGATAATGACAATTTTGCGATTCGCCGGGGCTATGAATCGATTATTAGTTCGGCTCGCCGTTATGTTTATATTCAGACGCCATACCTGATTCCCGGGGAACCGATCCTGGAATCCTTGATCATTGCGGCCCGGAGTGGAATCGATGTCCGTATCATGGTGCCTTGTATGCCTGATCATCCTTTTGTTTACCGTGCCACAGAGTATTATGCTAAGTACCTGGTTAATAACGGTGTAAAGGTTTACAAGTATAATAACGGATTTATCCACGCCAAGACGATGGTCAGTGGTAACAATCTGGCGTCAGTGGGGTCGGCTAACCAGGACTATCGGTCCTATCGACTTAATTTTGAGGCCAATGCCTTTACTTATAATGAACAATTGACAGCTAAATTGAAACGGATTTTTGAAAATGACTTGAAAGATAGTACCCAGTTGACACCAGAGTATTTTAACAACCAATCGCGGTGGCGCAAGTTCAAGCAATACTTCTCACGACTACTAGCGCCGATCTTATAATACCAAGAAATCCAAAAGAGGAGCGGTTCATTTACAAACCGCTCCTCTTTTAATTATTGTAATTAATAAATTAGTAATCAAACATTTCAGTAGACAGGTACCGATCACCGCCATCAGGAGAAACGGTGATGACTTTCTTGCCACGACCAAGTTTCTTGGCTAGTTCAATGGCTCCTTTGATATTGGCACCGGCAGAGATCCCAACCAGAATTCCTTCTTGGTGCGCTACCTTGCGGGCCATGGCAATGGCATCGTCACTCTTGATTTCGATGATACCATCGTACACGTTTTTATCTAATACCTGAGGAACAAAGCCGGCAGAAATGCCTTGAATCTTGTGCTTGCCACCATGACCTTCTTTGAGTACCGGTGATTCAGCAGGTTCCAGAGCGTAAACCTTGGTGGCTGGTTGTGCCTTCTTTAAGGCGTGACCAATCCCAGTCAGAGTGCCACCAGTACCAACTCCAGCGACAAAAGCATCTGGTAAGTTATCAGCACCAAAAGCATCAATGATTTCCTGCCCGGTAGCTTTTTCATGAATCTCCGGATTGGCAGGGTTATCAAACTGCATTGGCATATAATAACCCTTCTCCTTGACCAGTTCTTTTGCTTTGGCAATGGCACCTTTCATTCCGTCGGCACCAGGTGTTAAGACTAGTTCGGCTCCGTAACCTTGCATGAGCTTCCGTCGTTCTACACTCATTGTTTCTGGCATGGTAATGACAAGGTGATACCCCTTAGCAGCAGCAACCATTGCAAGGCCAACACCGGTGTTGCCGGAAGTTGGTTCTACAATTGTGCCACCGGCGGTCAGCTTACCGGTTTTTTCAGCATCTTCGAGCATTGCTAGAGCAATCCGATCTTTGATAGAACCAGCGGGGTTAAAGAATTCAAGCTTAACGTAGACGTCAGCTGCTCCTTCTGGGACGACTCGCTGCAGTTTAACGATCGGGGTATTACCGATTAAATCAGTGATGGAATTAACGATTTTTTTAGTCATAATGATCTACTCCTTTACCAAAACTTTGTATTTTGTATTTTTATTTTGAGCAACAATGTGTAGCCAATTATCAAAGAAAATTTGTTGGGCTGGTTGCCACTTGAACTGTGGTGCCCGCATATGAATTGGGTCAAGAAAGTAATTTTGTGGTTTGGCATAATCCCAATTGGGATGGGCATTCTTTTCTCGATGATATTCTTTTAAGAGTGCATTGCGACCATATTCTAGGTGTGAGAAAAGAAAGTACTGTTGACGGTTGCGAGCACGAAAAGAGAAGAGCTGGCCGTCTACCGTAGTAGCCTCCAGAATCAGTTCTGGATGGGCACTAATCTGGCGATAGTCAAGTTCAGCGTAACGGGCGTGAGGAGCTAAGAAGCCATCTGGCAACCCCGTTAGAAGGCGACTAGAATTAAGAATATGATTAGGATAGACCCCAAAAAGTTTTCTCGGTAACTGGTGCTTTTCAATATCATATAGGTAATTGGCAGCAGCCATTGCTCCCCAGCAAATGTAAAGTTGCGGAATGTTTAATTTTACCAGTTGGTCAATTAGCCGGTGAAGTTCATCGATATAGGTGATCTTATTGAAAGGTAACCGTTCAATTGGTGCACCGGTAATAATAAATGCATCGTATTGGTTAATTTGATTTAATTCCAAGGGTTGCGAAATCCGTTTAACCAAGTTAGGGACGGGACGGCTTAAATAGTGCGTCTGTGGATACAGAAAGGTTATTTCAACTGGTCGGGCGGACCGGGTTAAAACATGCCGAAAACGGCGTTGAGTGTCGACCTTATCGTGCATCAGGTTAAGAATCCCGACCTTAAGAGGGGCAGTGGTCATAATTTAATCACCTCGCAATTCAAAAAAATGGTACAAAAAAACTGCTGTTAATTTCAAATATAATGTCAATGCATAGGAAAAAGTCCACCATTATCAAATAATGCTAGACTAAATTAATTTGAAATTAACAACAGTAATTATTGTAACGGGGATGAGTTAGTTTTGAGTTTATTAATGGCATAACGACCACTCCTTAAGTCAATCACTTATTAATTGTTAGTGATATTTTAACCTGGTTAGGCTGCAATGTCAATTAAAAGCTTGGTTGATTTGTAAAATACCTCGGAAACACTGCCTAGACCAATTGAACCTTGATAATTTTGACCTGGTAAGCCGTTTGTGGTGCTTGGACGGTTACCGTTTCACCAACCTGATGATGCATAACTGCTTTACCGAGTGGTGAGTCAAAAGTAATCTTTTGTTTAGTGAGGTCAGCCTCTTGCTTGCCGACAATTTGGTAGTTAGTAATTTCATTATCGTCCATGAATTTAAGGGTCACAATGGTACCCAAGTCGACTTGGTGATTATCGGTAGGAGTGATGATTTGGGCATATTGGAGTTGCTTGTTGAGGTAACGAAGACGGCTTTCAAGATGGCGTAGTTCCCGTTTAGCAGTACTATATTCGGTGTTTTCAGACAAGTCACCAAGGGCCCGAGCAGCTTTGAGCTGGGCAATTTTGCCGGGCCGTTGTTTTTGTAAATCAGTAATTTGATTTTCAATTTCATGATAACCGTTAGCGGTCATTTTTTGAAAATAGACGTGCTTCATTTCTTCAACGATCTTTTTGCGCTTCATGGTAGCCATTCCTTTCTTTTCTCGCTATTTCACAATTATGGTATCATAGAATAGAAATTTAATTTGGAGACGGAGGATAATTGACAAAATGAACGAGCAAGAAGAACATTTAAAGCAGTTCCTCACTTCGTCCACGTATCAACAACTTTCTGCTAATCAGCAGAAGCATGCTCAGGACATCCTGACCCGTTTTAATCAGCATATGTTAAACGAGCAGCATTTGGCCGACACCGCGTGGACGCCCCAGGCGGTAAAAGAAGTGATGGTCGGTGATTTTATCGCGGATCCGGCTTTGACTAACCAGTTTGGAATTGCCGTAGCTCCGGTTTTAAAAGCCTACCAAAAGTTTTTACAGGTTGATCAGTTAAAAGCAATTGAAAAGGCAATTGATGATCAGCGGGTAAACATGAATGCTTGTCGAAAAGCCCACCAGACCTGGGCCCAGTTACATGGTGAAAAGACAACCGCTAACCAGTCAAGTCAACCAACTACATCTGAACATAGTTCTAAGCCATCTAGGCCAGAACGGGCAGATTGGTCACCGGCTAAGTTAGATCAGTTCATCAAGCGGGCTAAACAGGCGGTTGCTACCGCACCAGAATTCCAACACCAGTTCTTAGCAACTGCGGAACAACAATATATTGTCGGTGAGTTTTTAACGTTAATTCACCAAGAGTTCAACCAATATCCCGGTGAATGGGAATTTGGTGACTTGCAACGGGTATTGGGGATGATGATGCCCTTAGA
Source organism: Limosilactobacillus sp. (assembly GCF_041859915.1). Taxonomy (GTDB): domain Bacteria; phylum Bacillota; class Bacilli; order Lactobacillales; family Lactobacillaceae; genus Limosilactobacillus. The sequence goes on along the minus strand of NZ_JBFLGB010000080.1, from coordinate 129 downwards.
CCCATTCCTAGATTGAGTTCTAGGGATGCTATTTTTTGCATAAAATTAAACATTCTAAGACTTAAATTAAAAATATTAATTAAATTTGAAAAATATATTGAAAAATCGGAGACCGTAAAATAGTTTGTG
>NZ_JBFLGB010000079.1:0-7174 GCF_041859915.1 Limosilactobacillus sp. | reverse complement strand
GGCGCATTGATCGAGAATCCGGCGCTATATCCGTTCTTAAGTGGGCTGGAAAACCTGGAATTGTACGCGAAAGACAAGGCAAAAATGCACCAGCTGATTGCCACGCTGGGGATGGCCTCCTACATTGACAAGCGGGCCGGTAGCTACTCGATCGGGATGAAGCAGAAGCTAGGTATTGCTCTGGCACTCCTTGATCATCCGGACCTGGTTATCCTGGATGAGCCGATGAACGGGCTCGACATTGAGTCGACGATCTTGATTCGAAAGATCATCCATGAATACGCCGCCCAGGGCACGGCTTTTTTGATCTCCAGCCACGTACTCAGTGAACTCCAGAAGGTAATGACATCGGTGGTCATCTTAAACCATCACCGGATCATCATGGACGAGCCGATGACCAAGTTTCAACGGGTGGACACCACCGAATACCAGCTGCTAACGGTTGATATGCCGACCACCGAAAAGCTATTAACCCAAGCTGGTATCCATTTTAAGCACCAGGGCCAGTATATTTTGCTTGCTGCCACCAGTATTGATTCCGTTCAACAGCTACTGGCTGAGCACCGGATCTTGCTACGGGATTTATCACCGCGACGGCTGAGCTTCGAGCAGGTCATCGTCAATATTTTACGTGATGAGAAAGTGGGGGACTAATAATGAAGGCTACCCTTTCTCATGAATTTTATAAACTCATTCACCAACGCGTCTCCTGGCTGGCGGTTATAGTGCTGTTCGGCCTAATGATCTATACTTGTATTCCGTTTGCTTATATTACCCGATCCTTGGTCACGCAAGGCTTTGGTGCAGGACAGTGGGCTACCATTATCATGGTGATCATCAGTGCTAACTTCGTGTCGATGGAATTTCGCAACAACACCATGCCGACCCTTTTGTACAAGAGCCCCAGCAAGTTGGCCGTCTTTTGGGCTAAGTTATTGGCTTTGATTTTGTATGGCCTGTTTCTCTTGCTGGTTGGCCTGGCCTTTGCACTGCTGATCAAGCCGGCCGTGTTGGGTGGCAAGTTTCCGTGGGGTTTGGCCTACCGTGGACACACCCTGCTGAATGCCTTCCTGCTTAACATGGTTGGTGTTGGGATCTACCTGCTTTTTACCATCACCCTGTCGCTTTGGTTGATTTCGTTGGTAAAGTCCACCGCGACTGTGATCATCATTGGCCTCTTTATCGGCTTCCTTGGAGCCAGCATTTCGGCAGTGGTCATACAGGCAATTCCGGGATTGGCGAGTGCCTGGGCCTGGAACCCACTCAACATGATCAACATCATTACCCAGTTGTCGGACGCCAGTGTCATCAAGCTCAGTCACCTAACCGACGGCGAATTGATTTTGGGTAACTTAATTTACGCCCTGATTTTCCTGCTGCTGGGCCGTTGGGCATTTAAGAAGCGGCGGATTTAGGGGGTGACTGCTATGAAAGTTGAATTACGTCAAGAACTGTTTAAGCTCAACCACCGGAAACTGCCTTGGGTCATCATGATCTTGATGCCGATCTACATGGTAGTCATTGGCCTGGCAATGGGCCGGATCTACAGCAAATTACTAATCATGTGTTGCTATGACGTCAGCACGGTCATCATGCTAATTCTGATTATCGTTGGTTCGACTATCTTCTCAATGGAATTTCAGAATGGGACGATCATCAACTTGATGTATCATTCCGGCAGCCGATTGGCGGTTTTCTTCGCCAAGTTTCTGACCCTTTTGTTGTACGATGTGATACTCCACGTCGTTGCCATGATCATCACCGCGTTGTTGAACGTTGCCCCGTTGCTCAATAATCCGGTTTCCTGGACGGCAATCTACCAGCACCATCAGCCGCTGATTATGAACATGATTATGCATTCCGGAGTAGACATTGTAAGTTCCTCACTAATTATTAGTCTAATCTGCCTAATGTCGTGTCTGATTAATTCCAATGCGGTCGTTATCGCGGTCACCGCCCTGTTTGTCTTCATGAGCAGTGGGCTCTCGAATAACTTGTTGATGGCCCACGTCGGTCCGTCAAAGATTATTCGGTGGAACCCGTTCAACATGATTAACCTGACTGATCAGTATCACAATTACGCAACCTATCATTTGACCACGATGCTGTCGAATAACCAGTTACTGGTTGGAACGTTGTGCTATACGGTTTTGTTTACGGCCGTGGCTTACTTGGTATTTCGAAGGAAACATTTTTAATATTACAAAAAGCGCTTGTCATTGCGACAAACGCTTTTTTATATTTAAAGATTGATGCCTGTTGACTTCTTGACATTTACCACACGTCCGAGAAAATATATGTGGTCTAGTGGTACACCTATCAACAACTGTTCAAAGCGACTACAGGTTTAACGGTAGTCATAACGTAATTGTAAGAAACTAACAATTATAACCTACAGCAACGACCTGTTATTGAAAATCTTAACTATTTGCGTATAATAGTAACTGTTAATTCGTATTAAACAAATATATAGTTACTTTGAAGTCTATTAAAATTAATTAATAACCCAAAAAGCGAATATATATTTGTCAACGTTAGGAGCAAGTTGTTTTGATTAGTAAGTTTTTCCATTTGGACGAGAACCGAACCACGGCACGGCGGGAATTTCTTGCCGGGCTGACCACCTTTGTCAGTATGTCATATATTTTGTTCGTTAACCCGAACGTTTTAGGGGCAAGTGGAATGAACAAAGGGGCTTTGTTTACCGCCACGGCACTAGCGGCGGCCTTTACTTGTATCGTGATGGGGGTAGTCGCTAACTATCCGATTGCTTCTGCACCGACCCTGGGATTAAACGCCTTCTTTACCTATACGGTTTGTCTGGGGATGCATGTAAAATGGCCAACAGCCTTAGCGGCGGTTTTTGTAGCTTCAATTCTCTTTATTTTGATTACCGCCCTTAAGCTCCGGGAAAAAATTATTAATACCATTCCTGCCGATATCAAGTATGCAATTTCAGCCGGGATTGGGATGTTCATTGCTTTTATTGGTTTGCAGGGTGGTAAGTTGATCCAAAACAGTGGTTCCACCCTGGTTACGGTTGGTTCATTAGCAAATCCAACGGTTTGGATTACCATTTTTGGTTTAGTTGTCACCGTGATGTTGATGGTTGCTAATGTGCCAGGGGCGATCTTCATTGGGATGATTGTCTCGGCAATCTTTGGTGTCAGCACTGGTCAGATTAAGATGCCGACGGGATTTATTTCCGGGGTACCAAGCATTCAACCAATTGCCGGTCAGGCTCTTCTTCACATTAGTGATATCAATACTGTTCAGATGTGGATCATTGTCTTAACTTTCTTACTCGTTACCTTTTTTGATACTACCGGTACCTTGATCGGCTTAGTCCAAGAAGCGGGTCTGATGAAGGATAACAAGATGCCACGTGCCGGACGTGCCTTGACCGCGGACTCCACCGGGATGATGGTTGGTTCCTTACTGGGAACTTCACCCGTTGGTGCCTATGTGGAATCTAGTGCCGGCATTGCCGTTGGTGGTCGAACCGGATTAACGGCTGTTTGGGTCGGGATCTTCTTCCTGATTAGCATGCTCTTTAGCCCAATTTTGAGTATTTTTACCACCCAAGTTACGGCGCCAGCTTTAATTATTGTTGGGGTTCTGATGGCAGGAAACCTGGCCCGTGTTCATTGGGCTAAACTTGAGGTTGCTATCCCATCTTTCTTGATCGTGATTGGGATGCCACTAACTTATTCTATTTCCGATGGCTTAGCCTGGGGAATTATCGTCTATCCATTTTCAATGATCGCTGCTCGACGTTGGCGTGATATTTCACCGATGATGTGGTTACTGTGGGTTGTCTTTATCGTTTACTTTACTGTTTTAAATGTAAAATAATAAATAATAGGAAATGCCATATGCTGGAGAGGGCCAGCGTGTGGCATTTTTGATAACAGTTAGTTTTTTGCGATTATTTATGAGAAATGCGGAGCCGTTTTAATGTTAATGGTAAGCTTTTAAGATCGTCATAGAGATCATCTACAGCTACCCAGATCTCGTCATGGTCAAGACCACGGTCGATGATTACAGCATCGGCCGCTTTTTGGTAATTGCGATGGTATTTAAGGTTTAAATCGTGCCAGTTAACATCCTTGAACTGGTCGGCAATGGTTCGATCCAGTGGCAGTCGATGTTGTAACATTAAAACAGCAAGCACCGGGTAACCGGCATAACCCTGCCAATATGTGGCGTTGTCATTAGAATGATAGGTGTCTTTATCCCAGGTGACAGTATAAAGCTTGGCATTATTGGATGATCGAACTGTGGCTTGGTGGTCACCCATTTGGACGTGGTGGTCCGCAATGGCCGTCAGTGCTTCGAGAAACTTTTGCTTTGGTGGAAATTTTCGCATATTAATAAGCCTTCTTTCCTGTTACCTTGATCATAACATTAATGTAAAAAGCGATAATTAGGAATTAAAATAGAAGAAGATGTTTCCTTTGATGATCAAGAAGGGCAAAAGACAAAGGAAGATTATTCATAAAAGTACAGGTAGCTTATTCATTTTCGGTCGGTCAACTCCAAGTTGGTACGACAAACGGTAAGGTTGTTATCTTAAAAAAGTCGATCATCCGGTTAAGATGGGACAACGGACTCCGCTGACTGAGCGAGTGGCTGCCCAAGTTGACGAGTACTTGACCGGGAAAAGGATCCAATTTGATTTTCCGTATAAATTGCACGGGACAGCTTTTCAATTGGCGGTCTGGCAAGCATTAAGGGAAATCCTTTATGGCCAAACACGGACTTACCAAGAAATTGCCAATGCTATTGGTCATCCGCGTGCGACTCGGGCAGTCGGTGTGGCTATTGGTAAGAACCCACTTCAAATTGTGGTGCCTTGTCATCGAGTGATTGGTACCAATGGCAAATTAACCGGTTACGCAGGTGGGTTAGCAATGAAAAAGGCTCTGCTAGATTTGGAATGACATCACTCATAAAGTTTTTAAATTATATTGAATTGCTAAATTATGGTAATAAAACCATGGAAACTTTAAGCCATTCAGTGTATATTAGAAGATAATTAGAAAATAATTATAAAGATACGGAGATTTTTAGAATGAGTAAGAAGTTAAAAGTTGGTGTAATCGGTGCAACGGGAATGGTTGGCCAACGCTTTGTAACTTTATTAGCTAACCATCCCTGGTTTGAAGTAACGGTTGTGGCTGCCAGTAAGCATAGTGCCGGTAAGACTTATGCGGAAGCCGTCAAGGGCCGGTGGAAGATGGGTGATACCCCAATCCCGAACGGAGTCAAGGGTCTGACAGTTTTAGATGCCGAAGATGTGGACAAGGTTGCTTCTCAGGTTGACTTTATCTTTTCGGCTGTTCATATGGATAAAGATGCTATTCGTAAACTCGAAGATGAGTATGCTAAACATGAAACACCTGTGGTTTCTAATAACAGTGCTCATCGCTGGACGCCGGATGTTCCAATGGTCGTTCCGGAAATCAATCCAGATCATACTGCGATTATTAAGTACCAGCGTGAACGGTTAGGAACTAAGCGGGGATTCGTGGCCGTTAAGCCTAATTGTTCGATTCAAAGCTATACGCCAGCCATTGCTGCTTGGCAACAGTTCGAGCCAACTCAAGTATTGGCATGTACCTACCAAGCAATTTCCGGTGCCGGTAAAACCCTTGAAGGGGCTCCGGAGATTCAAGGGAACGTAATTCCATACATTCCGGGAGAGGAAAAGAAGTCTGAAGATGAACCGCTGAAGATTTTTGGCCATATCGATGATCAAAAGAAGGCCATTGTTAAAGCTGATGCACCGGTAATTACTAGTCAATGCCTGCGGGTCCCTGTACTATACGGCCATACGGTAGCAACTTTTATTAACTTTAAACAGCATCCAACTAAGGATGATTTGATTAAGGCGTTGGAAGACTATTCGGGCGAGCCACAACGGCTGAACCTACCAAGCGCTCCTGAGCAGTTTATTCAATACTTGACCGATGAGTTCCGTCCACAGGTTCGTTATGACGTAAACTTTGAACATGGAATGGGAATTTCAATCGGTCGCTTGCGGCCTGATAAGATATTTGATTGGAAGTTTGTTGGCCTGTCTCATAACACTGCTCGTGGGGCTGCCGGCGGTGCAATTGAATTTGCTGAGCTATTAAAGAAACAAGGATATATTCAGGCAAAGTAAAAAGAAAATACTATTATTGGTATTGAAAGTATTTTTGCACTTACTTCGATATGCTTTATCAATAGTGTTGACTAATGCTATTAAAGTAAGTCTATATTGCTGGTTAAAAAATTACGTAGCTATTTAAAGTGAAATAGGCTATAATAATACAAGAAAGGAAGCATAGTTATGGATATTGATGAAGATGCTCTTAAGAACTTCAAGAATTCGAAGTTCAATTTTGTTGACTCTGATGGTAACGATGTTGACTATAGTAATTTGTCTGATGACGCTACCTATACTTTACGTGATGGTGACGCTGTTGTGCAAGACAACATGAAGGCACAAAACGTTGTTAACACTATTAACAATGAGTATGGCAAGAACGTGAATGTCTGATTTATTACCATATATGCTAACTTCACTGATCTTCCCGGACATTTAAGCTGGGAAGATCTTTTTTATTTATTTGGAAATTGAAAAATTACTAATAGGGGCTTGTAAATAAGTAGAGAAACAGTTATAGTATTTAACTGTTGTGTTTTTTACATGACTTATAGCAATAAAGGCTTATAAATTTCACAAACTTTTAAAGACTGTTCTTTGATATCTGGTTTTGTGGACTACATGAAAAAGGATTCATGCTTAGTCTTGATTTAAACGCTTTGGTTGACTATAATAAGTAGTGCTGTCAAGGAAGAGCAATGATTGATTCTAATTAGTTAAAATTAGTTGTTGACTTTTGACAGTAGAATTGATATTATAAATAAGCTAACTTGTTAAGCAGTAGCTTGTAATTAATCCTTATAAGTTGAGATAAGCTATTGACAATAATGCAAGTTAGATGATATAACAAATATGTTGTTTGGGCACTGCTTAAGCAACATGGTAGACCTTTGAAAACTGAACAAAGTTTCGACGAATCAAATGTGTAGGGTCTCTGATCACTTCGGTGATCGGAGCAAAACATTTGCGAAGTCAATTCGCTTAATACTTTTAAATTTGAGAGCTATCTCAAATTCTTAT
>NZ_JBFLGB010000005.1:0-55803 GCF_041859915.1 Limosilactobacillus sp. | reverse complement strand
CAATTGCTGATCAAGATTTTCTAAACTATCAACTGCAATTCCTAACTGATTTTGAACAATAAATGACGCTTGCGCAGCTTGTTTCCAAATCATCACTGGTAAACCACTGCTTAAATATAAGGAAACTTTATGTGGATCGTTATAACGCATATAATTGCCAAATTTTCCACCACAGGTATCTAAAACGTCACCATCCCAAACCAAGCCAAAATCCTGTGTCAAATGTTTGGGTAATTCCTCTGGGGTAAACTGGCCAAGATACTCGACTCCCCGATGATAATGAGCCTTAGGATGAGAACCAAAAATCTGAAGTTTACCTTTCGCTAATTCTAGCTTATCCAAAAATGCTGATTTATTAAGGTTACCAGCGTAGCAAATTTGTTGTCGATAAGCAGTATCGGTATTAATTTTCTGCGGATTATGGTAATCAAAAACCTCTAATGAAATCATTGGTACTGTTACACCATTAGCACGCAACCACGTGGCCATCTTATCATTATGAACAATCAAACCATCAGCACTATTAAAAAGGGCTCGTTCCCCTCGCCAATAGTCAGAATCATTCGTAAAAAGACGTAATGATTCAACATCATGGATTACAAAAAACAGTTTTTTTGTATTATTTTTTAACTTAGGTACTAGTTTCTTCATCAAAAAACTAGAATACGTCGGATATTGAAAAAGTAATTCATCAAATTTATTAGGTAAATGGCTAAATAAATGAGGAATCGTCCAATAATAATCTTTTAGCTTCTGAACTTTGGAATGAACCTGAAACCGTTGATGAACGACTTGAAAGCCTTCTTGAGCAAGAAAATAATCAATGTCTGTCTTTGCCTTAGGTCCAGCATTATTTTTATCAGTACCATTATATTCATTAACGGTAAAAACAATTTTTTTCATCATAACACCTATTTAATAAAGTTCTTAATTGTGACCCCAATAAATGAAATAATCAATCCAAGCAGGCCCCCTAATGCAATGCCAACCACCGCATACTTCTTAGTACTAGGATGAGTCGAACTGCTAGCGTCACTCACGGTTGCCTTTTGCAGCATAGTTACCTTTCCAGAACCCGGTTGAAGTTTTGGCAGCTTTTGTTGCATTGCCCGAGCAGTACCATTAACAATGGCTACTGAATCCTTAGCAGAACTCGTCTCAGCTTTTAAATCCATTACTAATGATTGAGGGGTTATTTTAGCATTAATAGCACTTTTAATATCGCTTGTTGAATACTTAGATCGTAAAGACTTAGACAAATTATGTCGAGTAGCAGCAGCAATAGTGCCATTCTCAGCAATATCTTTATAGGTTGGCATTAAATTGACATCTTCATTAACCAAGGAATCTTGATTATTGCTTTGATTGGCACGATATTCCTTAACAATGTTATGAGAAATAACGATACTACGTGTTGCGGTATAGGTAGTTGTCTTCTTATGTTTAGCTTCTAATCCCATACCCACACCGCCAATCAGCGCAAAAATTATAATGATTAAAATGCTCCTACCAAAAGTATGCATAAATTTATTTAACGTATAAGTTTTCAATGTTGCTCCTCCAATTTTATTTCTCTTCGTTGTAGATAACAATTAGCAAATATGGCTAATAGAAATGGATCATAACCAAAATCAAATAACCGTTGTTCAACAACAGCACTAATAGTCACAATTACCATAACACTAGCTAGTGCAAAGTCATGGTTAGCGATCGACCGCCATGAAATAACAGTCATGGTTATAACTACTAGCAATAATACTATTGCTCCATAAAGAATAAGAGTCCGTACAAACGATGAATCAACATAAAAATAATTAGCATCATTCACCGTTGCAAACTTTGCACCATAACCTAACCCATTTTCATGCATTCTTTGGCCAAACAAAGTCAATGAATGCTGCATTAATCCGGTATGTCCATAGTACAGCCTACCTGATAAAAGGCTATTAACGTGTTCTAGGAAGTTGTTCCCTGGTTTATATAAATAAGTAATTAGAAGAATCACGTATGCAAGTACTGAAGGAACCATCCAATAGAACGATGCTAATTTTCTACATAAATTGTTCTTTTTTTGAGCATATTGGCCAATAATCATTACTGGAATTAAAAGAATTAACGAGTAAGAACTCAAACGAGCATTGCAAAATTTGCTTAGAGCATAAGCAATCATGATAAAGACAACATAACTTTGCCACCCGATCCTCTTAAAATACAAATAACAATAAGCTATTACTAAATATAAAACATGAGCGGCAAAATCGGTAGGGTAAATAATGCCAAATGAACGGCGAATAAGGCCGTTTCCACGGTGAAAAATCAAGTCTTTGGTTAACCCTACTAATGACGTAAAAAAGATAAAGGACAATAAAATCGTGCCAAGAACCAAATACAGGTATATTATTCGTCGAAAGTCAACATTTCGTGCCCCTAAAATAAAGATACCCATAGGCAACAAAATGTATTCACCAGACGTCCGCCAAGTAATTCCTAGCAATGCTAAAACGAGTAAGTTAAATAATAATGTTCGTTTATTTAGACGGTCTAATAAAAAGATCTTACATAATACCATTGCCAATGGAATAAATGATAATTCATGCAAAAAATTACTTGGAAAATAATCTATATACGTCGATGTTTGAAAAAAAGCAATTACAAAATAAAAGGAGAACGCGATTTCATAGATAGTTGGACCATCTAACCGCACTTCCCCTATTCTTTTGCCTTTGTTCATTAAAGATGTCAATTTTTTCTCCCCTGTAGCAAAGTGTTACCAAACTACTTTTTCTCTTTCACAATGTAAATTGGTCGCTTCTTCACTTGCATATAGATTCGACCAATGTAACGACCTACGATACCGAGGCCTAATAACTGAACTCCACCTAAGAAAAGCATAATGCAGACTAGTGAGGCCCAACCAACGGTGCTACTACCCGGATCAACGAAATAACGCACAATCACAACAATTAAACCGATTACCGCAATAAAGGCAGTGATACCACCAATCCAGGTAGCAATTGCCAAGGGAGCTTCAGAGAAATCGGTAATCCCGTCGATAGCATACCGGAAAAGTTTCCAAGTAGACCAATCCGTTGTCCCGGCAACCCGTTCCACATTCCGGTACGGTAGGTATTTAGTCTTAAAGCCGACCCAGTTAAAGATTCCTTTTGAAAAACGATTGTATTCCTTAAGAGAAAGGACAGCATTAACCATTTGCCGGGTCATCATCCGGTAATCACGCGCTCCTGAGACAATTTTCGTATCCGAAATTCGGTTAATAACATTATAAAATTGATCACTAAGGAAGGACTTAAATTTAGCTTCTCCCCTGCGATCAGTCCGTCGCATCCCTACACAATCATACTCACCCGTGGCAATATACTTATACATGATTGGCAAGTATTCAGGAGGGTCCTGAAGATCAACATCCATGACAACGACATAGTCACCCGTGGCTGCTTCCAAGCCGGCATAAAGGCCTGCTTCCTTGCCAAAGTTTCGGGAAAAGGAAACGTAATGAACTCGTTTCGGCGCAGCTTGGTGAAGTTTCCGTAGTTCAGCTAGGGTCTTATCCTTGGAGCCATCATTGATAAACCAGTATTCAATTTCAAGAGACATCTTCTGTACAACTTTTTCTACTGCCGGATAAAAAAGTGGGATTGCTTCCTGCTCGTTATAGCAAGGAACAACAATTGATAATTTCTTTACCATTTTATCCCCCCATTTGCTAGTGACCAATGACCTTCCGCTTCAAGAAGTTACCACCCTTCTTAAGCCAATTAGTATGTTCCATGAAAACATAGTTAACTTCAGTCGTTGAATATTCGGGATGTTGGTCTAGCCAAACATCTAATAAAGGTTCACTAAGGAAACCATAAACTCGTTGTTCGTAGGTTGAATAATTGCTGATGTCAATTCGTTGTTCCACTTCACCTAAAACAGCAAACAACCATTTACAATATTCGTTAAGCGGTTCCCGTTTCATAATAAACATATTGAACATATGTGCCCAGGTTCGTCCCATCACCTTTTGATAAGATGACAAATACTCAGGATACTTTTGAGTAATCACCTGCCCTAACACCTCAAGTGGTTTATGCTTGTGAGAATGTAAGTAATGGGATTCAATTGTTTCAATGTAGTAGCGCCGCTTGGGAGGCAAAATAATATCATGATTTTTTAAGAGCGCTACCGCCTGCGACCGTGACAAAACATCGTCCAAGGACTTTTTATGGTTCAAACTAAGGTAACGACGGTAATGTACCAATCCCATGGCATCAAGGTCCAGATTCTTCCATCCCCAGTAGATCGCCGTCAATTCATTATAGTAAGGATTCTTTTTAGAAATGTTATTTCCCGTATTGTCTCCTTGAAAGCTATGATTGACGTTCGGGTGGATCGCCTTACCAACAAAAACCGGTAAATACAAATTATCCTTTGGCATTGCATAATTCTTATGCGCCGCAACAAGTACTTTTACTTCCACTGCTCTTCTCCTTTAGTATGCACCATTGGGCTTAATCATAATTTTGACAGTCTCAAACATAATTTTTAAATCAAGCCAAATAGACCGTTCTTGGATGTAAGTCAAATCGAGCTCAACCATTTCAGCAAAGTCAACGTCGTTTCGACCACCCACCTGCCACATTCCAGTAGCACCAGGTTTAACCATCAAGCGTTGCTTATCATAATCGGTATATTCCGCGACCTCACTGACCAGTGGCGGTCGGGGACCCACAATACTCATCGACCCACCGATCACGTTCACTAGTTGGGGTAGTTCATCCAAGCTATACTTACGAATTACGCGACCGACCCTGGTAATCCGGGGGTCATTTTTCATTTTAAACATTGCCCCATTGACTTCATTCTTTGCTCTTAGCTTTTCAAGTAGTTCGTCCGCATTAGTTACCATCGACCGGAATTTAAACATCCTGAAGTGCCGACCATCCTTACCTACCCGAATCTGCGAATAGAAAACGGGGCCAGTAGGATCATCGACTTTAATGCAAATTGCAACGATTAGAAAAACGGGGCTCAAAATTACAATGGCAATTAAAGCAGCGATAATGTCAAATAATCGTTTAATTGTGCGATAAGCATACTGATGATTCAGCTTCTGCTCATCAACATAAATTTTTTTATTTTCCATTGTTCATTCTCTTTAGTCTTAAAATTTAACCATATCTTATATATAATAACAAGATTTCTCTCATTAGGGAAGATTTTCCTCATGCTCATCCAACCAAGCTTGAACTCGATCAAGGTCAAAGCCCCGACGATACATTCCCTGCTTAAAGTGCTGAACACGCTGGTAGCCACGATAACGTCGATAATGATGCCAAAGCTTGGCGGCCTGGTGAGCCAATAATTTATCCTGGCGTTGCGGATCAGCTGCCGGTTCAATGCTGGCCTTAATTTGGTCAAACATGGTACTGGCATAGCCCTTAGTCATTAAGCCCTGACGAACTTTTTCTTCTTGTCGACGCTGTGGTTGGTTACGATAACGCCTAAACAGCTTTTGTGCTAATTTAGTTGCGTTAGCTTCCTGCCGTTCTGGTGTAAATTGGGCTAAAGCTGCTGCAATATCATTTTCACCGACCCGTTTTTGTCGTAAGTACTGGCGAATCCTTTGAGGGCCCTTCAAGCTAGTAACCATTGCCGTTCGCACGTAGCTTGCCGCATATTCATGATCATCAACTAAGTGCTGGGCACGTAATTTTTGCAAAATCGGTACGACGAATTGCTCCGGCGTCCCAAGATCATGCATTTTTTCAATGACTTCATGTTCTGTTCGTAACCGGTGAGCCAGATAATCCAGTACCTTTGAATAGGCACGGGCCTGTTGGTCGGCCGTCGTAATAGCAGCAACCTGGGCTTGGGTCACTTCCATCCCCCGCATCAAGCGAAATTGAACTAAGACACTTTCGGCGACTGGGAAAGCGTAGTGGCCATCAAGATAAATATTATAGCGCCTCTGCCGTTTCTGCGCTTCAATTTTAGAAATTTTTGCCATTTCTTAATTTCCCCTTTACTTTTATCACGCCCATTCGTCTGTATAAGTGTAAGCAGTGGCCACCGCTTAACAAATCAAACTTACTAAAGGAGCGTGCTCAATATGGGTATGGTACGTAAATTTAAGTCTTCTAAGGTCCAATTAACAATGATTGGTGACCAACATCCGAAGGGAATCAACCGTCTCTTCAATAATGTCATCGAACACGTTAATGATGACCAATTGACTAACTTAGCAAAAGCCATCGAAATCTTGACCAGCGAAAAGTGTGATGGTTTCAACATCATCGACACCGAACACGTCACGAACGACTAAACCTAGTAAAGGAAGGTAATCTAATATGAAATCACTCAACATGACATTTAAAGGTGCCACTGGCAAGAAACACTTACTAAAGCTCAGTTACGCCAATGATAATCTCGATGCAAAGACTGTCCGCCAGGCCATGGATCAAATTGCCTCTGCTGGCATGTTCGTCAAGGATAATGAACAACTCTATTTAACCCCTGTCGCAGCAAAATACGTCGATACTGTTTCCAACGTACTATTCAACGATGAAGAAACGGCCCCACAAGCATAATTAATTGTTATTCCTCCGTTAAACTAAAGGCGAGGCTGGTGAGAAGAAATTTCTCACCAGCCTTTTTAGTAATTAATCTGGCCGGTGCTTTTTATCTTTGGAGGGATACTTACCACGGCTCATGACCTGCCAGAAGTGCTCCCGTTCACGCAGCTGGCCTTCATGAGCCTCCTGCAAGGTAGCATTGAGGACCGCCCCAAACATGATGACATAACCGGAAAAATCCAGCCAGACCATCATGGCGATGAAAGCTCCAATGGTCTTATAGGAAATTACACTATGACGAAAGATCACTGCATAAAAAGAAAAGAGTCGCGATAAACCCATCCACAGCAGGGTAGCTAAAAAGGCACCAGCAATGGCGTACCGCAACCGCACCTGGGCGTTGGGAACAAAGTAATAAAGCAGGATTAAAGCCACAAATAAGACCGTAAAAGTTACCGGCCAGCGAAGTGAACTAAATAGGTAAATATACTTACGTGGGAAATGAAAGACTGGTTGGGCTCCCTTTAGAAGCTGCTCACCAATTCCGTAAATAAAAACGATCCCAAAAATGATCATCAAAACGACAATCATCCAGATGAAAGAAATCGCCCGGTTACTGACTGGATTCTGATTGCGTGCCACCCCATAGGTTAGGTTAACACTACGTTGAAAGGCAGCGATCCCCTGACTAGTCGACCAAAGAGCTATTAAAGCCCCCGTCGTCAGTAAGCCACCATTTCCCTGCTTCAGGAAGTCATAAATGAAGGGCTGGATAAAACGATAGACCGCATCCGGAATTGCCGTTTGCAAGTAAGACAGAACTGTCCGGGCATTTAATCCGACCATGGGCAGCAAGTTGCCGACCACCAGCACTGCCGGAAAAATCGACAGTAAGGTATAGTAAGCTAGTACCGCTGCTGAACTTGAAAGCTGAGCCATTTGGAAGTGACGCAGCAATAGCAGCATAAATTTTTTCATTTTACTTGGCTCTTCCGTCGTCCTGACCCCCTGTTAATATAGGATTAATTATACCAGACTGACGCGAAAAAATAAGACCCGCTAACAATTTGTTAACGAGTCTTAATGGTCATAAGATAATTTCACCTTAATTTAATTACTTTTGCGTAATGTGGTGACGCTTGGAAGATGCCTGATAGAAGATCCAGGCAATCAATGCAAAGAAGACAGGACCAGCAATTGTCCAGAAGGCCGTCTGCCAATCGTGTTCCAACATTGGTTGAATGAAGGTAAATAGGATCCCAATGATCAGGATAATTTCAACAAACCATACCAGAACATCTGTCCAGAAGCGGTTCTTGAAGACTTCAAATGGCCGCTTCAAATCCTTACGACGTTTAAAGAATGGGAAGGCACCGACTAAGAATAGGTATGGGAAACAGGTTGAAACGTTGGCCATATCGGTCAGAATGGTGTAGAACTTCTGAGCAGCGGAACCACCGAAGGCTACCAGGAAGATGATGATGGAAACGATCGTCACCTGTAGCCACATAGCATTAGCAGGCATTCCCGCCTTATTCAACTTAGTCAGTTTCTTTGGCCATAATTCTGGGTTAGAACCTAGGATAAAGGCCTTGATTGGTGAGTACATCAGAACGAACAGAGCACCTAAGAACCCAAGAGCCTGAGAGAAGGCCACGATCCGGGTCATAGCAGCACCCCAGGCAAGGGCAGTGGCATGAGAAAGTCCTAAGGCCAAGCCAAGCTTAACCCCTAAAATGTTAAAGAGAACATAGGTAGCGTTCCCTAGGTTAGTTGTGGAAACTGCAAAATCATGGTTGTAGTTAGCAAACCAACCAGCCATCAGGATCATGACAACATAAGCACCAATGGTAAAGATTGAAGCAATGATCAGGCCACGAGGGAATGTTCGTTCAGGATTCTTCATAGAATCAGTAACGGAACCCAAGGATTCCATCCCACCGTAAGCGAAGATCGCATAAACAATAAACGAAATAATAGCAATTGGTGTCTGAAACTGTGGGTTAGGTGACATGATCAAACTCTTAGCACCATGGAACGGTTGGGCCAAGGCACCACGATTGGCGATTAACACAATAATTGCAGCAATCAGGTAAATAATGTTGACAATCACGGTGAAGATCCCCCCGAGGGAACCAACCCGGGCAATCGCGGTCATCCCACGGGAACTGAAGTAAGTACATAAAATCATTAAGATAATTCCAAGGACCCCAATGACTTCCGTCGAACTTAAGCCCATGAAATGCCATTGTTGGGTAGTATCCTTACCAAAGATCAATGCGGAAAAGGTAATCCAAATCCGTGAAGCCGTGGAAACCATCCAGACAATCCAGGATGCTAACCAAACGAAGGTTCCAATAAAGGCCAGACGTTCACCGATTGAGCCAGCCAGCCAGGAGTAAATACCACCCTTGGCATCCTTAAAGGCAGACCCATATTCGGCCATCATTAAGCCACACGGGAAGAAGAAACAAATTCCCGCTAAGGCATACCAGATAATACTACCGTAACCCATTTGCAAGTAAGCGTTTGAAACATTACCGAAACCGAAGATAGCGGTAATGATCATCGTCACAAGGCCAAAGGTAGTAATCATCTTTTTATTATTACTACTTTGCTCATCCAATGTAATAAGCCTCCAAATATTTAAATTCTTAAATAAAAATAAGAATTCATTTAATAATTTAAGTATAATCCTTTATTTAAAAAATAAAAGACTTCTTGGCTAATTCTAATATTATTCTAACGCAAAATATACACTCAGCTATGCATATTTCTTTTCTTTTATGCATATTAAACGGTATTTAAGCATTTTATACATTATATTGTTTTCTATTACCACATTTAGAGTGCTTTGTCCCGGCAATATTTATGCTGAATATTTTGTTTAAAAATGAGAAAATACACTATAACTTGATTTTATTTTGCTATTTAGCAATGCTAAATTTAAAAAAAGCAGCTTGAACACAGAATCATTCTGTACTCAAGCTGTTAACTACTCTTTGATTATTTACTTAAATTGTTGGGCAATCTTACGAGCGATGGTGCCATAATGATCTAAGTACTTGGCATAATTATCATCGTAAAGATACTTAGCATCAGCCTTAGGATCCTGAGAAGTCAGAATCTTTGGCCCATCATTAGTGATGACCAGGGTGTGTTCATATTGACAAGACCAGCCACCATCAGCAGTCTTAGCTAACCAGCCACTTGGATCGGACGTATCGGCTTCCCAAGTCCCGGTGTTGATCATTGGTTCCACGGTGATGGTCATGCCATTGCGAAGACGCAGGCCCTGACCGTGTTCACCATAATGTGGAACCATTGGATCTTCATGCATTGTTGGCTGAATGCCATGGCCAACAAATTCCCGAACATCACCGTAACCATTTTCATCTTCAGTGTAGTGCTGAATAACGGCACCAATATCACCGATTCGGTTACCAGGAACACACTGGTCAATTCCCATGAAAAGGGCCTTCTTAGTAACATCCATCAGCTTAGCAATCTCTGGTTTAACTTCACCAACTGCATAGGACCAGCAAGAATCGGAGAAGAAACCGTCGACACTAACAACGGTATCAACCTTGACGAGGTCACCCTTCTTCAAAATTAATTTTTTACGTGGGAAGCCGTGGCAGATCTCATCATTAACACTGACGCAGGTAGCGTACTTATAACCTTCAAAGCCGATCTGTTCGGCCTTGGCACCGGCAGCCTTGAAGTACTTGCGGGCAAATTCTTCAATCTTCCAACTAGACATTCCTGGCCGGATAAATTCACGAATACCGAGGTGCATACCAGCAAGGGCTGCTCCAGACTTCTCCATCGCTTCAATTTCACGCGGTGATTTTAATGTAATCATTCTAAATGATATCTCCTTTTCTTGACATATCTACCTTTCATAGTATACCACTTGTTCCCCGGTCCTGACGAAACCATGCTATACTATGAAATTGAACTAAATTAATGATAATTATATTGGAGGAAATCAAAATGAAAGCACTCGTGGTTTATGCAACGATTACCGGTAATAATGAGGACGTTGCCGATATTATCACCGACGCTCTCGAAGATAACAACGTTGACGTTGACGAAACCGAAATTACGATGGCCGACCCGGCTGACTTTGAAAATGTCGACATCTGTGTTGTCTGCCCATATACGTACGATGAAGGTGCACTGCCCGACGAAGGTCTTGACTTTTACGACGACCTTAAAGCCGAAAAGTTAACTGGCAAGGTTTACGGAGTGGCCGGCTCCGGAGACACCTACTATGGTGATGACTTCTGTGTAGCCGTCGACAAATTTGGTGAGGTTTTCGCTAAGACTGGAGCCACAAAGGGTGCAGAAAATGTTCATGTTAATCTGGCACCGGATCAAGATGACATCAAAAAACTTGATGCTTTCACCAAGCAACTCGTAAAAAAGGCGGCTCAAATTAATGATTAAACTCATTAAAAGATACCGCTCCATCATTGCCTACCTTTTTTGGGGTGTGGTTACTACCATCGTTAATCTGGGAGTTTTCCAATTCCTTAGTTCTGGTGTCCATTGGAACTATCAATTAGCGAATGTTATCGCCTGGTTTCTTTCGGTCCTGGTCGCCTACTTCACCAATAAGGTCTGGGTCTTTGGCTCACACTACTCGACCGTCAAGGCCTTCCTCAAAGAGTTCTTCTGGTTTTACTTTTATCGGGCGCTAACCCTGGTGATGGATGTGGCGATTATGTATGTCGGAGTTACGCTCCTCAAGTACAACTCACCTATCCAACAGTTCATCGTCAAGATTATTGATAACGTGGTCGTCGTGATTGCCAACTATATTTTCTCGAAGTGGTTAATTTTCCATGACAACCGAAAAATCGTTAATAAAAAATAAGGAGTTTGTGAATCGTATTTTTCACAAGCTCTTTATTTTTGACTTAAATACTGATCGATAATCTTTAAGATCTGTTCACTAGCATGACCATCGCCAAAGGGGTTTGGAGCATTTGCAATTTTTCGATAAGCACGATGATTATGCAAGAGTTCAAAGACCGCCTGTTGAATAGTTGTCGGGGCCGTACCAACAATTCTAACAATCCCTAAGTCAACTGCTTCTGGTCGTTCCGTTTTCTCACGCAAGAGTAGTACCGGCTTATGCAAGGCTGGTGCCTCTTCTTGAATTGTTCCTGAATCGGTAATAATCAGGGTACTTCGGGCCGCCAGATTCAAGAAATCACGGTGCGGCAATGGCTGAACTAGGTGAATTCGTTCCTGGTCTCCTAAAAGGCTGTTAGCTAAGTTCATGATTTCGGGATTGTTAGCTACCGGATAAATCAGCTCGACATCGGGATTAGTCTGAACAATGTCTCGCATCGTTCGAAAGACACGCCGCATTGGCGCCCCAATGCTTTCGGGACGTTGCATTGTCAGGATAATCACCCGGTGATCCGCCGGTAATTGATCTAACAGGGAACTATGAAAATCATTCGATAGGCAGGCCCGGACAGCATCGATTGAGGTGTTACCAGTAACATAAATTTGCTGAGCTGGATGGTGTTCTGCTAACAGGTTATTCCGAGCCTTGGTCGTAGGGGCAAAATAAAGATCGGCCAGGTCATCGGTCAATCGACGGTGCATCTCATCGGGAAATGGCAGGAATTTATCATAGGTTCGCAGCCCCGCCTCAACGTGGCCTAACGGCAAGTGACGATAAAAACTAACCAGACTAGCAGCTAGACTCGTCGTGGCATCCCCGACCACCAATAGCATGTCTGGCTGACTGGCTTTCATAACATTATTAAGGTTATGGAGGAGACGACTGAGTTGCTCAACTAGGTCATATTCTGGTGCATCAGCTACATCAAGGTTAAAGTCCGGCTGGATGTGTAAGCGCTCAATTGCTTGCCAAAGCTGCGAACGGTGCTGTTGCTGGGCCGTTGTTACAATTGATAATTGCCACTTAGCCGGATCGACCCGCATTAGCTTAATAATCGGAATCAATTTCAAGGCTTCCGCCCGGGTCCCGAATAGCAACATGATTTTGTATGGTGCCTGCACGTTAAATAATCTCCTTCCTTAATTGGCTAATTTCTATTTTATAACAAAAGAGTCGCAACATAAGGCCGCGACTCTTTTGTTATCACCAATTTTACAATGATCCCATCCGGACTTGAACCGGAATCGACCGCTTAGGAGGCGGATGTACTATCCAATTATACTATGGGACCAAACAAGAATATTATCGCATTTTCCAAGACATTGGTAAAGACGATAATATTCATTTTTTTACTTACTAGCATTTTTATGCCGGTGTCTGAATCGAATTCCCTTATTCTTGCGGTTCTTCTTATGGCGACGGCGCTTCTTCGGCTTAGTAAAGCTTGCCAACGTCTTATGCACTCGTTTATGAAGATTTCCTTCATCATGCTGCTCTACTTGCAGATGATGGCTAAATTTACGCTTGAGCGAGACGGTCCGCTTGCCCTGAACCGGTCTCTGATCGGTTAGCTGGTCATGATTAATATACATATGCGTTAGTTTAACACCGGTTTCCTTAATAACCTTCTTCAGGTCGCGGATATCGTGATCATCCCCAAGACTTAAAACAACTCCTGGTTCACCTTGCCGACCGGTTCGACCAGCCCGGTGAATATAAGTATTGGTCTTTTGGGGAAGATCAAAGTTAACTACGCCGGGTAACTTAGGAATATCTAATCCCCGTGCCGCCAGGTCGGTTGTTAATAGGAGCTTAATCTGTCGCTTGCGGAAAAGTCGCATTGCCTTCGCACGCTGGGTCTGTTTCTGGCGGCCACCCAAGGTACCAATTTTGACATGTTCATGGCGTAACCGGCTCGCCGCATAATTTAAAGTCCGAATACTGTTGAAAAAGACCAGCGCCCGAAAATCTTTGATACTAACCAGGCGCCGCAATGTTGCCGTCTTTTGTTGGCTTGTTCGCGCAATCAGGTAACCATGCTTAACTGGTCCACGAGAATGATCGGTATCCCGAACATCAAAGGTAACAATGTCACGGCCAAACAGCACATCAAGGTCTTTAAATACTGGTGATACGGTTGCCGAGAAAAAGGCCAATTGGGTACTCAATGGAGTGGCGCGTTCAATATCCTCAACCACTGCTTGAGTATCATCCTGGAGTAAATCATCGGCTTCATCAATCACCAAGGTCTGTAAATGTTTTAGCTTCAAATGACGGTTGTCCAACATATGAAGGATCCGACCCGGTGTTCCGACTACCACGTCTGGATGTTCATGCAATTTTTTAACTTGACGGCGTAAATTAGCACCGCCAGTCAACGATTGAACCTTTACGCCAATAATGGTCGCCCATTCGCGCATCACCCGAGCAGTCTGTAAAGCTAATTCCTGGGATGGTGACAAAACTAAAATTTGTGTTCCGGCACCAGGCGTGACTCTTGGCAGGAGTGGCAAGGTAAAGGCTAAGGTTTTCCCTGAACCCGTGGGAGCAATCCCCAGCACAGACTTGCCTGCTTGTAGCGCATCAGCAACCGCTGACTGGATAGCGGTTGGTTCCTGGTAACGTTTATCAAAGTGTTCCTGAAATTGTTTGATCAATTAAATATCACCCTATTCTTCATCTTTATCGGCTGGGAACTTTAGATCAGCAGATTGCCGTAGTGAATACATCACGGAGTTAACTGTTCGAGCCAGGTCTAACCAGTGCTGGTACTTCTTCACTTCTTCCTCATCTTCAGGATTATTAAAGAGATCGGCAAAATCATTCATTTCATCAGTCATTGAATTCTTAGCCACTGGTGCATCTAAAACGTGAGCTTGTTTATTGGCATCGTAATAGGTGACCTTCTTAGTATCAAAGATGCTATCAAACACCAGGGTATCCTTGAGACCATATACTTCAGAATCAAGGTGAGAGTTAGCTGTCTTACCGAAGTTCAATGTTACTGAGAAGTCCTTATAATTCAACAAGGCAACTCCCTTGGCATCAACGCCGGTCTTGGCCAAAGTTGGGAAGTAAAGGACGGAAGCCGGTTGACCGAATAGAGTCACGGCACCATAAACAGCATACACACCGAGATCCATCAATGCCCCACCGGCAAACTTCAGGGTAAAAATGTTTGGATAAGGTTTGTCATCGGCTAAAACCTTGTCATAACGGGAAGAATATTTCATCACAGTAATTGTCCCACCCTGACAATGATTCTTCTTCATTTCGTTAAACTTAGCCAAAGCCTGTTTATAAAGTGGTGTGTGAATATGCCGTGCTGCTTCTACTAACCGGGCCTTTGGGTGAGCAGCCAGCAAGGATTCAATGGCTTCAAACTGGCTAGGATTAACGAACGCTGGCTTTTCGACAATGATGAATTTATCATTTTCAATCGCCAGCCGAACCTGCTGATAGTGAATACTATTCGGTGAAGCAATGTAAACTACGTCAAAATCGCCATCTTCAAAGAATTTATGGAGATCATCATAGTATTCGGTTGCCCCATACGGCCTACCATATTCTTTGGCCCGCGCCATTGTCCGTGAATAAACGGCTGTCAACTGGTACTTACCGGTTGTCTTAGCGGCGTCTAACATCTGATCAGTAATAATGTGAGTTCCAATAATTCCAAGCTTAAGCATTTTTTCGTCTCCCTTTACGCAGATTATTTTGCTTACACTTAATTCTAACAATTATTTCGTGATTTTAACAGAATTGAAATCTTCTCATAATAGAAATGTGTGTATAATATTGGTGACGTTAGGAATTATCACATAATTAATAATAAGGAGACTGAGGAAATATGAAAAAAAAGGGAATGTTGCTTTTTGGTGCGGGACTCATGGCTGGGCTCAGCAGTACTTTTGGGTTCAGTCATGCTAAGAAAAGCAACAATTCGACCGCGTTGCCAATTTTTTACACTGGTACTTGGCAATATTATGATAAGGAACGCGACCGATCCCATAAAATTACCATTTCTCCTGATTTAAAATTGGTCATCGACAACCAACCGATTCCGGCTACTGTTCAGCAAATCAAAGCTGACAAGTTGGTTTTTCTCGATAAGTTCGGCTACCATATTACTATTCGTGCTAATGAAAAACGCCCCGTCTCTTTAACAGACGAGGCTGATGATCAAATTTACACTATTCAACCGCTACAATAATCCGTGCGCCAACCTGTGGCGCTTTTTCTTTTTAAATTATTTTGACTGATACTGGCGACGCAATGGGGCGTGGTAGTGATTCATAAAATCAAGGATCTGGTCAAAATCAGTACCAAAATAAAGGCTATCAACATAGCGCTGTTCCAGGAAACCGGCTTGATTCATTTTAACTAGCAGGCCTTGTAAGTGGTCATAATAGCCGTCGAAGTTGTAAAAAGCAACTGGCTTAGGATTGTTACCTAAAGTCATCCAGGATGCTGCTTGACTAATCTCTTCTAGAGTACCCAAACCACCAGGTAGAGCCAGCATTCCATCTGCCAAGTTCATCATTGTTTTCTTTCGTGTATCCATATCTGGAACCACTTGCAGGTCGGTCAATTGGTCAAAGCCGACACCACGACCAGCTAATTGCTTAGTGATCACACCATAAACATTGCCTTGGTGCTCCAATACACCTCGAGCAACGGCGCCCATTAAGCCATAGCGGCCGCCACCATAGACGAGGTCGATCCCCTTACTGGCCATCTTAACGCCAAGCTGTTTAGCAACTTGTTCATAGTGAGGGTTTTGTCCATCACGGGCCCCACAGTATACTGCTAATTTCTTAATCATTTATCTTATCCATCCTTTGCAATGCCGCTATTTGCTGTTTAATCGTCGTAGCGGCGGTTTTAACTCCGGCCCTTTCAACCGGATAAAGTTTCAATAATAAAAGATTGCCAATTCCTTGCCGACCAATTAAAGCCGGAAAACTAACATAAGTTGAATATTGAGGTTGGTAAATTGCCACCGGTAAGCCTAGTTGCTCATTAGTCATGATGGCATTAATAATCCGCTGTGTCCAAACGCAGGCAGCGTGCGCATCATAGCCCATTCCATGGAGTGTATACCAATTACTGAGGTCGGCATTAATCTTAAGCTGCTGAACATCCAAGTGGTGACCATTAATGGTTGCATCCAGGGGTTGACCATTAACCCGCACCGTCGACCAGGCAAAGACCTGCTGACCATCATGCTGGCCATAAACAAAGCCAGCCACGTTGGCCGGTGATAATTTAGCCGCCGTTGCAATGGTGCGGTGTAAGCGAGCGGTCTCTAAGACAGTCCCAATTCCCAATACTTGTTTAGTTGGCAATTTTACTTGTTGTTGTAAATAAGCCGTGATGGCCTCATTAGGGTTTGCCAGGTTAATGATAATCCCGGTAAACCCGCTCTGGTGTAATTGGGGAGCAATCTGATTCACCATTGTGTGATTAATTGTGAGTTCAGCCATTAAATTCTGCTGGCGACGCTGACTGTCCCCTGCTGCAATCACCACTACCTGAGCATCCGCAAGAGCCAAATAGTCCTGAATAATAATCCGTGGCTGATTAGTCAAGGCCGTTGCCGCATCATTTAAATCACTTTGTAACCCTAATGCAAGTTGGTTATCACGGTCAATGAGTACTAGTTCGTCCACCGCCATAGTCACTAATAATTGATGGGCCAATAGACGACCAATATGACCTAAGCCAATAATTCCAATTTTACGCATCTTTAACCCTCTTTTTATTTCCCAGGAAATAAAAAGGCACCGCGATTACTAATCACCACGGTGCCTTTATTCCTGCTTATATTAAACACTACTGTTTCTCCTGAAACGCTCGTGCCTCCGGAAATGCTTTGAGAACAAACTCCCGAACATTTTGATTAGTAAAATCCAATTGTTCGTTAGGCTGGTAAATTTCTTGATGATCTTTGACTTGTAAAATCACCTTATCATCTTCTAGATGTATTAATATACCCAGCTCAATGGCAGCCCGAATTAAACGTTGAACGTCATCAGAATAGGTGTCGCTAATTGCTTGCAACGGGTGGTGATAACCAATATCGGCAGTATAACGGTCATTAGCAATCTTCAACCCATACGATAGAAGATTGCCATTTTCAATTTGATCAGCTAATTGGCCACTGATCGTCAAAGTAGGATCATCAATTCGGCGTTGAGCAAAAGTCAGGGCAAGCCGATATTCTCTTGGCGCATTAAAGTCAGCCACGAAGGTTTGCAATTCGACCATCAATTCATTTGCCGCCGTCTTCATCCAATCGGCTTCCTCTTGTGGCTTTTGTAAGGCTACTTCATTATTACGTTTACGAGCCTCAACCAGGTGGTGAGCTAGGTTATCTGGTAATGGTGATACCAGACTATCTAACAATAACAGCTCCAAGAAATTAAGCGTATCATCACTGATTCCCGTTCGTGACAGCGGATCAAGATCAAAATTCCGAAATTCAATGTAGTTAATACCTTTTTTAAGCAAACCCAATAAGTCATTATTGTCATGATTGTGGCGACGCATCCGAACCGGGCCAAAAAATTCTTTTAAATTATAAAATGAACCATTGTCAATGTAATTTTGCAGTTCTTGGAAATGTTCTTCTAATGAACTGTAGGTGACCTGTTCGGTAGCCAGGTTGTCATCCCCATAGTTACTGCACCGCAAGCTCCGGACCGGTAATTTCAAATCATTTGGGAAGCTATGAGGCATATCCTCAGTAACTGGACTGGCACCAAAGAGGTAAGTGAATAACCATTGATAAAGATAGAAGCGCTGCGCTAACTTAAAGTAGAGGTGGTTCTGGAAATCGGTCAGGCTATCATAACGATCCTGGTAAAAGTGCTTATACAATTCCTTGATAAGGTGATTGTTAAGGCTGACATTGACATGGACATCGCCCAAGATTTCCTGGGCAATCCCGTATTTTTTGCCCAAATAATCATGCCGTGCTTGTGCCCAAGGCTTGGTAAAGTCAGTTTTTAAAAATTCAAGGTCATTTTGGTAAAGTGGTGCTGGAGCCATACTCAATGGCCATAATCGCTCATCACTATGCAAATGGGCAATCATGATTTGCTCTAGCATCTTTAAATGCTGAACAGCCCGCTTACTCCCTACAAGTGGTGCCGTTTCAAAATCAATCATGTCATCAGTATAGCCTGAATTCAAATATAAGTTATACTGCCGAGAACGCAGACTAGCCGGATATGGATAGCGGCTCGCCCGTCCATTCGTCAATACCCGGTGTTTTTTTACTTCTAGCCCAAAACGACAGGCAAACATTTGGGCATTCAATGCCGGTTCCTTTAATGCCGCCTTAATCGCATCGTATTTTTCAGTCATCGCCTTCACACCCCCATCTTTTAATCTCGCAATTAACTCTAACACTTTTGGGACATAATGAGCAAGATTTTAATCAAATTCACCCGTTCTTTTAGTTGCCATTTGAGTGACTAATGTCTCGTGGATGATCATAAAAATAACCTTGTCGATACGGAATCTTCAATTGATCAGCTAATTGATCTTGTTGTGATTCTTCAACTTGTTCCAAAATCATTTGAAGATGGTACTGGGCCGCTTGCTTCTGCCAACCACCCAGGGTTACATCAATCCAATGATCATGCGATTTATTGAAAGCACTGGCCTTAAACTTAAGGTATTGGACATTGGGAAGAAACTTCCGCAAAACTTGATAAGTTCGTAATGAAGAATCAATATCTTCAATAATCACGGAAACACCTAAGTCGGCAATGACTTTTAATTGATGATTCAAACGATGTTGCTTAAAATAACTGCTCTGCAAAATTTCTTTGGCTCCTAATTCAAACCTGAGCTGTCGTTTACCCAGTACGTTTTGAGCCCAATTGATAAAATGATCCATTCGAAAATCCAAAACTTGGCTAACAGTCACGTTCAAAGTAATAAATTTAATTGAAGGCTCCAAATGAGGTACCAGTTCATGGATAACCATAATTACCCGACTAAGTGGAAAATCAGTTACGTGTTCTGGTAAATGCCACTGATGGGTTTGTGAATCATATTCCCGCAAAAGTAGAGCATACCCGACTACCCGTGAGTTTTGATCACAAATTGACTGGACAAAATAGCGATATCGTTGCTCCAGGTCATCACCTGTGTCAATCCCCCGTTTGCGATGGTAACGAATATATGCTTCGATACAGCAAGCAATTGCCACCAAGGTAAAAATGACAAAAATCCACCATAAGAAAATTGCTAAACTACGCATTACCATTTCCCCTTCTCTTTGGACTACTCCAGGTCCCACTGCCATGGCCTAAAATTGTTTTCACGGCTCGAACGAAAGTAGTCACGATGGTCAATGGGTTAACAATCCAAGTAAAAAGTAAGTAAAGCGGTGAGAAAAAGAGGTAACGAAGCTTGGTGCCATTTAAATCAAGGATCAAGGCCGCCAATACCTGAATAATTCCCGCAATTAATTGAAAATTGATGAAGATCATACTCATGGCAATCCCGTGCCAGACACGTTCATAATTACCCATAATGGCAAAATGCAACATCAGCAGGACAAAGATAATACTGGTAATCCAAAAGAAGAAAGACCAGATAATCGAAAGGGTCGTGTCAACAAGCATTGGAATTACATAACGAAAGCGCCACGGGTGAAAAAGCACTTTGGTGAAGTTGGTTAACCAAACCTCGGTTCCCCCTTGAGCCCACCGTTTACGTTGTTTGTAGAGGTCACGAAAAGTCTCGGGAACATTCATATGAAAGACAATATCGGGAGCAAATTTTGGTGTCATATTCATAAAGGTATGGTCCCAAGCAATACTAATATCTTCAGTCGCCCGATCTTGTCGAAAGCCACCAACACTAATTAAATAATCACGACGGTACATGGTATTAGCACCACTATAAGCATACATGGTATTATTAACCGCCGTCTGACTACGCTTGATAATACCGACGATACTAGAGAATTCCACGGTTTGGGACTTACCCCAAAGTGTAGAACGATTGAAGACATCCATGTTAGCAGTAATCGCCGCATAGTTAAGCCCCTGTGGACTCTCAAAATAGCGCATGTACTTGGTTAAGGCATCACGTTCCGGAATAGTATCGGCATCATTACTAAGAATGTATTTCCCCTTGGCAAAAAACATCCCAATGTTGAAGGCATGGGCCTTACCTTGATTGTCGGCGATTCGAATAACCCGTAATTTAGCATAGCGTTTCTGCAAACGCGCTAAAATTGCGGGTGTCGAGTCGGTACTACCATCATCCATCACCAATACCTCGTAGTTATGGTAATGCAATTCATTTAAAAGATAGTTAAGGGTGTCTTCAATTACTACTTCCTCGTTATGAGCCGGAACCATAATAGTAACGAAAGGTTCTCGTTCCAATTTACCATCTGGTGCTAGTTCATCATGACGGCGAAAAATAGTATAAGAAACAGCTCCCCAGAACCAAAACATGGCTCCCAAGATTGGATAAATACAAAGAATTAAATTAATTACTAATAAAAAGGTCAGCCACGGAGAAGTCGTGCCAAAGGCCTCATTCATAATTTCCGAAACCAATTACTTCGCCTTCTTCTCAATAATCGTTTTTAATTGGTTCTTAGTCAGATTTTGTTCTGGCTGAACCACGTAGTAACGAACTGCATGCCGCTTTTTAGCTGGTCCAAAACGTTTAGTCATGAAATTCTCAGCAGCGTCAATCTTACGTTGATTCTCGTCCAGGTCAATCATTGGCCATTTTTCAACTAAACCATGGCGGCGTTGGTTTTGAATAAAGCCAACCGCCAAGCAAAAGACCGCAATCATCCCCAGGGCAAATGTTAGGAAAACAATCAAAAAATCGATTTCTTGAAAGCCTTCCCAATAACGCCAAAAGAAAAAACCGTGGCGCCCATGCGTTAGGTGAGCCCGGTAAGTCATTATCGTCACATAACAGGGAATAATAAAGATCAGCCAACACAACAATGCCACTAACACCTGACGAATTTTTAACCACCAATGGCCACGCTCAAAAAAGTCATCGTAGAAATTGCGGTGTCCCATCCTATGTTCT
This sequence comes from Limosilactobacillus sp., assembly GCF_041859915.1. GTDB lineage: Bacteria > Bacillota > Bacilli > Lactobacillales > Lactobacillaceae > Limosilactobacillus. Next base: position 34,218 of record NZ_JBFLGB010000005.1, on the reverse strand, counting down.
TCCTGTTTATCCATTATTAATTCCTCTTCATTTTAAAACTACAGGCCCTATTTTAGCACAACTAAAAAGGATAGTTGTTGCAGTACAGTATTTTTAGCAATAACTATCCATTAAATGACTATTTATTAATGTAATCTAATAGCTTAAACATTACTTGTTGGTTTTCCTTCGGCACGCCATGAGCAATAATCTCTTGTGGTGTTTGATGAAGGTCATTATGAATCAATGAATATTGGTTGTCATTAATTGCCATTTCACGCACATTGTCAATTTGTGGTTCAAAATGAAATTGCAAACCAATCACATTGTCACCGAGCAGGAAGCCCTGGTTTTTCACTAAGTCAGATGAAAAAAGCAGTTGGGCTTGATTTGGTACCTGAAACATCTCTTCATGCCAGTGCAAGGCCTCTAACTGATTAGGGATCCCTGGAATAGCTTTACTTTGCAAATAAACCGGGGCCCAACCAACTTCCTTATGTGGGGCTTTACCAATCTGACAGCCTAACGTCTTTGCAATCTGTTGAGCACCAAAGCAAGCTCCAAAGATGGGCTTATGTTGGTCCAAGAGTTGACGGATCAGTGCCCGTTCCTGTTTAATCCAATCTAAATCATCATTAGGACTCATTGGCCCACCAAGGATAACGAGCAAGTCAGTTTCATCTGCAGTCGGCAAGTTACCAAATTGATAAGGATGGTAAACATAAAATTCGGCATGGTGCAGATGGGCCCAGTTTTGGATAGAACCTGGTCCTTCGTTAGGAGTGTGTTGTAATACATTAATTCGCATAGTAGTCCCTTTCCATCAACGGCAATGTTGAAATAGGTATCGCCTGCAAGTACCTAAGTTGAACCCTATTTTAACATGATCTTGATATCAATTAATAATTTCCCGGGAAATATTAATTAACCCTGCCATCGGCAACGTTTAATATCAACGTGATCACTATCTCTAAATGGGACTCCTTCACTAATTAACATCGGACGCTGATCAAGCCAACCAGGAACCAGACGACCAGTGGCTGTCACAACCCGATGACAAGGATATTTCCCATATTTACTAGCATTATGCATAATCCGGCCTACCAAGCGGGCATCGTGTGGTCGACCAACTATTGCCGCAATCTGTCCATAGGTAGCAACTTTCCCCAATGGGATTTTTGCCACCACGCCTAAAACATCAGTGATTAACTGTCGGTTCATCTTAGTCATTATGATCCTCCCGTGGAGCAGGATGAGCAATCTGCAGGAGATGAATTTCTGCAGGAGTGGCAATCCCGTCATTATAACGGCGAGCACAGTAGCGCAGCTGTCGGATCGGCAACCATTGCTTTCCTACCAGAGTTTGTACTAGACGAGGTGCCGCATCTGGCCCATATCCCTTGCCCGGCCGGGCACGATCCAGACGCCAACTCGGCCGAGTAATCAAGCGAGCATGGGGTGTCCGTTCGTGCCAACGGGCTTCATAACGCCAGCCTTGTTTTTGCCAGGTGTATTTGACCTGGTAATAACCAACTTTAACTTGATTACTTACCCGTGCCCCAGCCGGAATCGGCCATGGCGCCGTTTGTCGTAGTCCCATCTGCTCACTTCCCTGTCCATATAAAATAACACTCGATTTAGTTAACCGAGTGTTTAATGTTTATTATTCAAGATGGGCTGACTTCGCTAGGTCATCCATCGTTTGGAAGAAGGCGTCCTTATCTGCCTTAGTAACCAAAGTTAGTGGCCGACCAGTAGCTGTCTTATAAGTCCGACCAGCAGCCCGTCCCTTGGTTTCCACGGCTGCCTTAACCGGTGTTGACTCCACTAATTGGGGATAAAGACTAGATAGGGTTGTTAATACATCCCACAGATAATACGTCGAATCTGCCTCATCTGCTAATACCAAAGAATAACCCTGACCGATCAAGTCAATGGCCGGGTATTTGCGTAATCGTGCCCAGTGCAAACGAAGATCCTTGGTTAAAGGAATTTCTTCGGTACTCTCTAGACCAACCATCTGAATCTTGAGGTGTGAAGCAAAGACCGTCTTGACCGCCTCCGGATCCCAAAAGGCGTTCCATTCGGCAGTACCATCAAAGCCCATTTCATTAACATTACCGTGGCCATCAAGACAACCACCCATCCAATAAAGGCGTTCGATGTGATCTTGAATGCTAGGATCAATTCGTAAAGCACGAGCAAGGTCGGTCAGTGGCCCCGTCATAATCAAGGTAACGGGTCCGTCCGCTTGTTTAATCTTATCAATCATGTCTAAATGAGCAGGCTTGGCAGCTTGCTTTGTTTTAATCGTGCCGTGTTCATTCAATATTGGAAAAGCATCGAAAGAAAACGAACTCAAGCGCCAATTAGACGGAAATTGATGGTGTGCTCGAGAATTCGATTTGGCAACTTCCAATGGATCATGGCGACGGTTGAAACGATCAATAATCTTTCGTGAAGCCTCCACTGCAGGATTAACGTAACAATCGGCATCGGTAACCGCAACACCGAGTAGCTTAATATTTGGTACCTGAAGTAATAAGAGCAATGAAACCAGGTCATCAACGTTGCCATCATGGTCAAAGTAAACATTCTTCATGGTGATCTTCTCCTCCTTAATTTGAGAAAAGTATAGCACAAATGACAAACAGTTGACTGAATATTTTTAACTGTCATTCGGTAAGTGATGATCACAACGAAATAATCAATTTTCGATCAAATATTGGCCATCCTCAATTACAAACTTTTTAAACAAGGGCAAAGCAAACTTAAGATGTCCATACCCGGCCGGAGCAATAATTTGACTGTCAATCAATCGTCGACGATAGACTCCGATATACCCAGGATTTCGCTTTAATTTTTTCCCAAGATAAGCTACCGAAACCGGATATTGGTCGGCCCGAGCGGCAGCGATGACAAATTGTTGGTCAACCGGTGAGAGTTCTTCCATCATTTTACTATAGGCATTTCTGCTTAATTGAGCTTGGTATTGCGGAAGAATTTGATCAACTGTTTGATTGGTTATTCGCTTACCAGGACTTTGCCACAAAAGGTAACCCATTAATTGAAAAGCATAAGCATAGCCGTCAACCAATTGGGCTACCCTTCTAACCACTTCCGGTTTAATATTTGGATCGCGTTTAGTAAGTTCATATTGGTACTGAGCGCGAATATCAAAGAAATTAAGTGGAGATAAGTTTACTCGACCACTCCGCAATAAGAAAGTAAGAACATGGTTATTTTGAAGTTCTTGAACATTCTTAGGAAGACCAGTCATGATAATCGAAATGGGCAATCCTTCACTAATTAGGACTTGGTAAACTGATGCTAATTCCACCATACCAGGGACATCTTGAGCTTCATCAATCATTACTAAAACATTTTGCTGATGTTCTTTTAAAATCTTTAGCATTTTCTCTAAAAGAATCTGGTAATTAGTCGTTGACTGCACTCGCGAAGAAGAATGATCAAATGAAATTCCACCAATTGAAAATTGAACTCCCGAAATCTGATCAAGCAATTTTTGGAGAGGTGTAGCTGCTTTTTGATAAAGCAAGTCAACTAACCTGCCAATCATATTATTACCGATGATTAGGTGCAATACTAACCAATTATCATCTTGGCTAATTTGTTTACCGACCTCATTCATAAAAACTGTTTTGCCTACTCCCCGCGTACCGTAAATAAGTGTAGTTCGATAAGGAGTATTAAGGTCTTTAATGCTAGCTACTAGTTTTTGAAGAATTTCACTACGATTTAGTAAAACCGTTGGTTGAATGCCAAAGCTAGGATTAAATGGATTTTGCACCGATAGTCCTCCTTTATATCTTTTTATATCTCAAATATTATTTTATATCTTTTTATATCTTAGTGCAAAATTGCAATCACAATTCTGATAAAATCTCACAACTACAATGAAAAACCGTTGATAATACAAATTACGACGATACTAAAAATGTCCGAGGTCCTTAAACAGCACAATGCTTATAACATCATATGATATAATCATTGTGCGAGAAGTTTTATGGGCGATGGCTGTTTCCTCGAAATGAGGTGGTTCCGATGAACTATTCTTCAGAAAGGATTACAGCCCATGAGCGTCTACCAGGCACTCATGCTAACGTTAATTTGCAACTTTTATTGTTGCATTACTAACTTTTATTTTCACATTTTGTGCATAATAAAAGACCGTCCAGTTAATTTTGGCAGGTTGCGGACGATCTTTTATTAGATAAAAAGTAACCAAGCCACCGCCTTTGAAGCGGCTCGCTTTTTTGTTTACATTTGTATTTTACCATCAGTGATAGTTACGAGCAAATTGAATACTTTAGAATCAATGAATTCTTCGGAAATTTCATTGTTTTTTATGCTTTTGATTTCCCCAGAATCTTTCATTATGTCATTCTCTATATATTAATAGTCCTGCGTGATCTTCCATTACTTGATGCCTTTTACCAAACATCATCCAGGTCAGCAGTACCAGCATCAAAACGGCCAAATTAATAACTGACTGATAATCATTTAAAGTAATGTTACCACTCAATGACGAGTTCCCGGTAACACTATACGAAAGCAAATCCATTGCAAAATGAATTACGATAATAAGTTCTAAGTGACCCGAATATAAGAATAATAACGAAAAGAAAATGCCCGATACTGCGGTAAAGCAAAATTGATAAATAGTTAAAGCTAACCCTTGTCCTGTTAGATTAAAGAAATGAAACAGGCCGAAAAGAAATGAACTACCAATAATAGCAAGTGGTATTCTTAATCTTAATTTTCTAACAAAATACAATAATAAGGTCAAAATACCAAAGCGGCATAACATTTCTTCGCCGATTCCTGCTTCCATTGCTCCTAACAGCAATTTCCAAAATCGCAGTGAACTTAATTTAGTCCAAGTATTGATATTCACTAAATTGCTATATATAAACAAGATAATTAATACAACGAATACCGATGCCACCAAAACATTACCCTTAGAATGGTTCTTAATTAATAAGATTGGATCTCCAAAGTTCCAAGATTGCATTGCCCTTGTTAAACTAATCGAATATGCAATTGCACCAATTAGACCGGTTGAAAAGAATGCTCCAAACCAGGGATTGGTAGAAGTAGTTATTCCAAAATAACTTGACGGTGCAATCGCTATCTGGAAGAAGTAAATAATCCAAAATAGTCTTAAATAATTATTTTTAATTGGGGTTATAAATTGTTGAACATATGGTAAAAATGATATCGAATACCAAATTAAAATGCACAAGCCAACTATCGGAGCAACCCTAAAAGGTGTGATGAGTGTCAATAAAGTTCCTGCAGTATATGAAAAAACAAATGGTTCAAATAGTATTTGAACGTTTATATTTACCCTACGAGTTGTTCCTGATAGGCTGAAACATCCACCGGCTAAACATACTCCCAAGATAATTATTGAGAAAATACCTACAACAATTTTCAATGGTTGTATTGGTTGAATAAAAAGACTGATGACCTGGATCCCAATTAAGATTATCATTTGCAGAATATAGCAGTGCTTAATATATCTATCAAATTCCATGATGACCATACCTTATTTTTTACCCTTAATTATACAAAACTGTGAAAAGCCAAAAACATAGATAAGAAGAACTATCGAACATTTAAGTATTAATTACTACTGCTAAATTCTGACTTTATGAAATTGCTTTGCAATCAAGCTCTCTGCTATTTATCTTGCATATTTAAGAGGGCATTATGTCTTCTTCTCTTTCAATATCACTTTCTTAATAGCACTCAAGCTTTTACTAAATATACCATTTTAACCAACTAAAAAATCACCATCTTCCAGCGCTACATAGAGTTCACATTCAAAGATGGTGAAGCAATTAAGATTGAAATGTGAATTGTAAATTTCACAATAAATACTAATCTACACGATCTTTACAAGCAATCCTTGTTTTCCTATAATAAAAATTGATTTAATAGAAATCGGTATGTGCAGGCGTATCCGAAACAAAATTGTGCCGTTGAGAAAGGATTTACTATGCTCTCAATGGCTTTTTTAGTACTGATGAGTTTATTTGCCGGAATTTTAACCGGCATTATTGGGATGGCGTCTTTGACCCTCTATCCGGTTCTGGTTTCAATCGGCGTTCCGGCTATTTCAGCAAATGCAACAATCACGGTGGCAACGGTTGGTGCGGGGATTGGTACCACAATGGCTTCGCTAAGGGAATTACATCACCACTGGAAAATAGCTTTCACCGCTGCTTTGCTTTGTACTAGTGGAAGTATTATCGGTGCGCTAATCCTTATTCATAGCAGCAACGCTAGTTTTAAAAAAGTCGTTCCATTGTTTATTTTTGCAGCTGGAATAATGTTGCTTTGCCCTAGCAAGTCAAGTTCTAATCCCGGTCAGCAAAGGGGCCTGATAACAACTATCTTAGGTTGGCTTGGGATTGTTCTAATTGGTCTTTATAACGGCTATTTTGGCGCAGCTTCGGGTCTACTAATGATCGCGGTTCTTTCCAAAATTGTGGGCGGAAAATACGTAACTTATAACGCCATCAGGAATTTCTCTTCGTTTTGTAGCAACGTTGTGTCAGCTATTATGTTTATCATTATGCTAAAGATCCAATGGAACCTCATCATCCCATTACTCATTGGACTATTTATTGGTGGTTATATCGGCCCTGTAATTGCCCGGCGTATTCCCGAAAAACTCATCAAAACGTCTGTCGGAATTATTGCACTTATTCTAGCTGGTATCTTAGCCTGGCAAGCATATTAAAAATCACCATCTTTCAATGCTACATGGAGTTCACATTCAAAGACGGTGAGATGATTAAAGTTAAGATGTGATTGTTACATTTGTTATCCAACTCAATTTTACTTTTTCATATTATCCAGCCATTCAAAAGTACCTTCCATCATCCTGGAAAAGCTTTCATTCGAATTAAGTTGCGGATTATTAAACCAACCATTAATATTATTATAAATATCCCCAACTAAAAGATCACGAAAAATTCGACTCGCCAACAATCGTTGCTTCCCCTCCTGATAAGTTGACTTGATTAAAATGTTAAAAAGCTTACGTAAATGTTCAAAGCTCGCCTGACTTAACAGTTTGGGGTCGTTACGTATTAAGTTGAGGGTAAATCGCGCCAAGTCTGGATTATCTAAAGCTTGCTGTCGAATTGTTAAAATAAATGTCGTTATTGCTTTTCGGCCTTGTTTACCGAACACCTGCTCTTTACAGGCATCAATTATCTGTTGAACAATCGTAACTACAATAGCCTGATTTAATTCGCTTTGGTTTTTAAAATAAAAATATAAAGCTTGAGAATGAATACCCAATTTATGACTAATGGTTGAGAAAGACATTTTTTCTTGTTGCTGAATAATACTAATACCCGTTTGAATAATTAACTTTTGATTTAAGCTAGTCATCTTTTTCCTCCCTGTGAATTATCTGAGCCGTCCGTAAGATAAAACCTGTTGCCCAAAGGACCAGAATAATTTGAGTAAACAACAGCGGTTGAATAAACTTGGTCGTAGTTTCATGAAACGTAAAATCTGCCAATATACCGAAAAGGCCAGCTTGCCGTACAAAGCAGAGCAAGCTAAGCCAGAGGATTAACTGGGTAGTTAGCCCGCCAATCGACATCAATCGATATGAGACCATATAAGAATTATGGACGTTGCCTTGAGCATCATAAGCACAAATTGCAGCCTGATTTTGCACAAAAGCAAAGGCTCGAACGAGGAAGATGCCAATAAAGTAAGTATAAATATTCAAAGTTAACAGCATTCCCAAAATGATACCAACTAATTCAATCATAAAGGGAGTAAATGGTAATTGATTGGCGAGCCAATTGACCATTTTCTTTCCCAGAAGAAAGGCCAGAATATAAGAAACAAGGATCCAAGCATAAACCTTAATCCCAAAAATCACGCCAAGATAGAGGGCACTAAAAATTGCACAGAAGTCTGCACAAATACCAAAAATCATTAGGCGCATTCTTAAGCCTTTAGAAATATTGGTTTGATGTGGCCGGTTTGAAATAATCGCCATAATTATGGCAATTAAAATCACAGCTAACAGTTCAATTCCTAGCAAGACTGGTTGCCCTTGACCTAGGCTGCGCCCAATTCGGACTAGAAGGACCGACCCAAAAAGCAAGAAGAACAACACAACGTTAAACGGGTTTAATTTGACTTCACTTTTACTTGGTTTGCGAAGCGGATCATAGTAAAAGCCCACCACACCTAAAGATGCAAAAAGCAAAACTGTTGCAAAGGCAATTACAGGTTGATTTTTCCCAGTTAAAATAATCATGCCTATCATTAACAAAACTGCAAGTAATAATAACCATGAATTGTTTCTTTGTTGATTTTTAGATTGGCGATGCGTTAAATTAAACTGTTTTTGTACTGAAGGAAAAAAGGCAGCGCCAATTCCAACGAACATTCCCGAAAGATCCCAAATCATGGAATTCAGAGTGCCAAACAAACCAACAATTAATCCAAAAACGGCCGCTCCTAATCCGATCCAACCAAATAAGTTATCATGCTGCTCATTACCACGAATCGAAAATAACGCAGTTCTTCTAAAAGAATAGAACAGTGCAAACGGCAACGCATTGACGACTATATCACCTCTTCGTGAGCTAAGCATAAGATACAATAAAAAAGGAACTAAATTAATGGCAAAGCCGCCAATATTTAACAAGAGCTGATTATGTAATTTAAAATATTCGCGCATTTCTGGAACCCCTATTACTATTATTTACACTATGTAAATAATAGTTACATGTTGATAAAAAATCAAATTAGCAAAAGTATCATTTCTGATGGTGACAAATCTGATTTAATTGCGAGAAGCCATTTATTAACATAAAAAACGTATTAAGCTCCTTTATAATATTGCTTAATGACAAATATCGGTTCAAGGTTAATTTTCTTACTTGAAAAACAATTAATCGAAAAATCACCATCTGCCAACGCTAAATGGAATTCACGTTTTTAAAGATAGTGAAGTGATTAAAGTCAACACGTAAATCACTAATTTCACAATAAATACTTATCGGCAGATTTACTATTTTCTTTACCAAACAATGAAAATTACTAAGTGTGGTTTAGCAACCATGCTTTTCTTTTTTGCTAAACATAGTTGATTATACAATTCTCCTCAATAAAGCATATTCAACAAGACAAAATTCAATTTTTGTTTTGTTACAATAACTTAGTCCTTTCAACTGTTAAACTAAAATTCAACCATTTTGATACCCGCATCAATTCTACCGTATCATCCTTTATCGCTACTTTCAGTGTATCAATCCACTCAATTCTCAAAAACGGACACTTGTATACTCAACTTGTGAAAAAGGACATTGAACACTCGAACCTCTGTCCCGAAAAGCAAAAAGTGTACTAATTCCAATCGTATGAAATTAGTACACTTTCAATCTATTCAGAATGCCTTCATACCGGCATTTCCAACCTATTTTCCTGTCCGTTCCAGCACCGTCACGCTCTCCACATGTGTCGTCTGGGGAAACTGGTCAACCGGTTGAATTGGTTTGGTAACATGGTAACCCTGATCGGCAAAACGTTGGATGTCTCGTACTAGGGTTGCGGGGTTGCAAGATACGTAGACGACCTTCTGTGGCCTCATCTTACCAGTAGCCTCAATTAAAGAAGCAGCCAAGCCCTTACGTGGTGGATCGACGATGACCACATCCGGCTTAAGCCCCTGAGCCTGCCATTTAGCAAATTGGTCCTCGGCTTTACCAACATAGAAGCGGGCATTTTTGATTCCGTTATGTTTGGCATTTCGCTTGGCATCGCGGATAGCTGCGGGCACGATTTCAACCCCATAGACTTGTTTGGCATGTTTAGCCACGGCCAAGGAAATCGTTCCAATCCCGCAATAGGCATCGATAACCGTCTGGCTTCCATCTAAGCCAGCACTATCAATTGCTATTTGGTAAAGGCGCTCGGTCTGTTGGGGATTAATCTGGTAGAAAGATAATGGTGAGATTACGAAGTTGATACCGAGCAATTGGTCATGAATCTCCGGCGCACCCCAGAGTGTTTTGTCTTTAGTACCAAGTAAGCGGTTAGTCTTCTTATCATTAATATTCTGCACAATGCTCTTGACTTCCGGTACCCCGGCAACGATGCCAGCAACGATCTGATCTGCCATCGGTAAGCGGTGGGTATTGGTGACCAGGGCAACCATTACCTCATGACTGTAGTAGCCGCGGCGAACCATCACCGTCCGGATGCATCCCTTCCCGGTCCGTTCGTCATACGGGGTAATATGGTACTTACGCAAAAGATCACGAACCACCACGATGGCTTGATCAATTTTCGGGTCCTGGATATAGAAGTCTTCGATCGGTACTAGGGTATGACTCCCCCGCTTGTAAAAGCCAGTTTCAAGCTGGCCCCGCACCATCTTGACCGGCACCTGGGCCTTATTCCGATAGTGATATGGTTTTGCCATCCCCAACGTTGGCAGAACTTCAATCTTATCCAGGTGGGCCTTCTCCAACAATTCCTTAATCTGGTGCTGCTTAAATTTTAGTTGCGCCGCATACTTGAGATGACCCAGTGGTGCAATGCCGGTTTGGATATAGGTCTTATTCTTCACCGCCACCCGATCGGGACTCTTAGTTTGCCACTTCATTACCCGACCCCAGGCAAAGTTGCGAGTAACCTTGGTAACCTTAATTGTCACCTGTTCCCCTGGTAAGGCATTAGGTACAAACACCGGGAAGTCATCGACCTTAACGACCCCGTTACCTTGGTATGTTAGGTCGGCAACCGTCCCCTGGTAATCATTATTCTTATGTACTGGTACTTGAACCTTCATTGGTCGCATTCCCTCCGTGATTTAAAACTAACTTTTATTATAGCAGATCAATTAAAATAGTCTCCATTATTCCACATTCCACACGGATAGTTCCTATTAGAACGGAATAATGGAGGCTTTAATTATTAACACACTTTGGTCATTTCATGAAACAACAGTCTCCTCCGATCAGCATAGTTTAAGTAATTATTTTTGTACTTTAGCTAACAAAAACCGCACCGATATTGCTATCAGTACGGAATAATGCAGAATCTTTATTTGTGATCCTTATGGTTAATCTTGTCGACTCCTTCAACGAAGTCTTTTTCAACCCGCTTGAAGTCAGCCGATTCGGTAATCGCATCATCCGGAATTTCGTCGAGATTGGCAATTACTTCCAGGTGTTGCTTCAAATCATGAAACTTCATCGGTGCATCCCCGCCGTATTCGCCATCCAGATTAATCATCATTCGGTCATCTGGATCCAACGGGGTAATCGAAACGTTAGCCGCCTTCGCATAGATAATTCCTGGATCACCAATATGTTTCCCCTGCAAGGCCTTCGCCATCAGGGTCATCATATCGATCAGACTACTCTTCTTAACGATGATCATTGTAAAATTACCATCATCCAAAGAGGCATCCGGAACGATCTGCTCAAAGCCACCCACCGAATTGGTGAGGGCAAGAAAGATTGTTGAAGCTTCGCCCTGGTATTCGTGGTCGTCATACTTAACGTCCACGTTGACCGGCTTGATCCGTGGCAGGAGTTCAGCTCCCTTGGCAAAGTAGGCCGCATAACCGAAGAGTGACTTCATCTGTGAAGGCACATCGTAAGTTAGCTCAGTTAGCGTGCCCCCGGCGGCAATATTCATGAAGTAATTCTCACCAGCCTGACCAATATCAATCTTGAATTTTTTATTCTTCTTCAAGATTAACTTAGCGGCCGCAATCGGATCATCACGGGGAATTCGCAGGGCCCGGGCGTAATCATTGGTCGTCCCAGCTGGAATGATGGCCATCGTTGGCCGGTGCGGCAGGTCAGCGATCCCGTTGACCACCTCGTTTAAGGTGCCATCACCACCAGCAGCGACAATCAGGTCAAAGCCTTCCTTAGCTGCCCGCCGCGCTTCATTCTTAGCCGAATCCGGTGCTGGCGTGGTTGCAAAGGCCGAGGTTTCATAGCCTGCCTGTTCATAAACTGACAGAATATCCACCAGGTAATTACGCATTGTCTCACGGCCAGAAGTCGGGTTATAGATCACTCGTGCTCGTTTTCGCATGACAATCCTCCTAACTTACATATTGGTCAGTGATTGCTTCAACAACTTGGTAACGATCTGCGGGTTGGCCTTCCCATGGGTCTGCTTCATGATCTGGCCCATCAGGTAACCAAAGGCCCGGTTCTTACCATTCTGGTAGTCTTCAACGGATTGCTGGTTGTTAGCCAAGGTGTCATTAACAATTGGCTGCAATTGGGCTGGATCAGATATTTGAACCAGGCCGTGTTCCTTGGCATAAGCACTTGGCTTTTCACCATTCATGATTCCCTTGAAGACTTTCTTAGCCATCTTGGAAGAAATTGTTCCATCGTCAATCAGCTTAACCATCCCGGCCAAGTGGTCAGGAGTCAGCTTAGTTTGTGGCAGGTCCAGGTGTTTATCATTCAGGTAAGAGTTAACATCGTTCATCAGGTAGTTAGCAACCCGCTTTGGATCGCCACCATCCTTGACGGCCGCCTCAAAGAAGTCGGACATTTCCTTGGTCTGTGTCAGAACCATGGCATCGTAATCGGTCAATCCCAGGTCATCAACATAGTGCTGACGCCGTTCACCCGGCATTTCTGGCATCTCGGACTTGATTTCGTTGATCCAGTCATCACTAACATTGAGGTCCGGAATATCTGGTTCTGGGAAGTAACGGTAATCATCGGCACCTTCCTTAGAACGCATGGCAACCGTAGTGCCGGTCGGTTCATCATATCGCCGCGTTTCCTGGGCAATATGACCACCAGACAACAGAATGTTTTGGTGACGTTTCTCTTCGAAGGACAGGGCCTTGTGAACGTAGTTAAAACTGTTGATGTTCTTCATTTCAGTCTTAGTACCGAACTTATCAGAACCAACCGGCCGAATGGAGATGTTAGTGTCGACACGCATCGATCCTTCTTCCATCTTCACATCAGAAATTCCAGTAAACTGGATCCGTTGCCGAAGAGCTTCCAGGTAAGCCACGGCTTCGTCTGGTGAAGAAATATCTGGTTTAGAAACAATTTCAATCAGTGGCGTTCCCTGCCGGTTGAGGTCAACATAAGAATACTTACTGGTGTGGGTGTTCTTACCAGCATCCTCTTCAATGTGCAGTTCTTCGATCCCAATCTTTTTCTTCTTGCCGTTAACTTCGATTTCAATCCAGCCATCATGGGCAATCGGCGTATCAGACTGGGTAATCTGGTAAGCTTTCGGGTTGTCCGGATAGAAATAGTTCTTTCGGTCAAAGTGCATGTGGTGGGCAATCTGGGCGTGCAAGGCTAAGCCAGCCATGATTCCGTCACGAACCACCCCTTTATTCAGGGTTGGCAACGTTCCGGGGTATCCCCAATCAATCACATTAGTATTTTCATTAGGCTGGTCACCGTATTCTACCGGTGAGGGACTATAAATTTTGGAATTAGTCTTTAATTCCACGTGGACTTCGAGCCCAATCGTAGTTTGAAAGTTCATCTTAGTTTTGACCCCCTAACTTCGGTGCTTTCTTGTGAAAGTCAGTGGTTTGTTCAAAGACGTAACCAGCGTTGTAGATCGTCTGTTCATCAAATGGCTTCCCAATGATTTGCAGGCCAACTGGCATTCCGTTTTTGGCAGAGAAACCAGCCGGAACGGACATCGATGGTAGGCCGGCCATGTTAACTGGTACGGTCAGGACATCGTTCATGTACATCTTCTTTGGATCGTCAACTTTTGAACCAATCTTGAAGGCCGTTGAAGCATCCGTAGCCCCAAGGATCAGGTCATGGTTCTTGAAGACATCATCAAAGTCTTGAGCAATCAAACGCCGAACCTTCGCAGCCTTGTTGAAGTAAGCATCATAGAAACCAGCAGACAGGGAGAAGGTTCCTAACATGATCCGTCGTTTAACTTCTTCACCAAAGCCTTCAGTCCGAGAACGGACGTAAACATCTTCCAGGTTCTTAACATCCTTGGCCCGATAACCATAACGAATCCCGTCATACCGTTGCAGGTTTGAACTAGCTTCAGAGGAAGCCAAAATATAGTAAGCTGAAACACCATACTTGGTATGTGGCAGGGTAACTTCATCAATGATTGCACCGAGAGACTCAAGGTGATCTAGAGCTGCCTTGATAACATCGTGAACATCATCGTCTAAGTCATCAAAGTATTCCTTTGGTACGGCAATCCGTAACCCCTTAACACTAGTGCTGTCATTCAAGTTGGCAGCCCAATCAGGAACCTCCTTCAAAGAAGAGGTCATGTCATGAGGATCATTACCAGCAATTAAGGCGGTCAGATAGGCATTGTCTTTAACGGTCCGGGTCAACCAGCCAACCTGGTCAAAACTTGAACCAAAGGCAATGATTCCCCACCGGGAAACTCGACCATAGGTAGGCTTCATCCCAACAACACTATTAAATGATGCTGGCATCCGAATCGAACCACCAGTATCAGTACCCAAGGCACCTAAGACATCACCCGCGGCCACGGCAGCAGCAGAGCCACCTGAAGAACCACCGGGTACCCGAGTCAGATCCCATGGGTTATGGGTGGTAAAGAAGGCGGAGTTTTCCGTTGAAGAACCCATGGCAAATTCATCCAGGTTGGTCTTTCCTACATTGATAAAACCAGCCTTGTTCAGTCGTTCAATCACCGTTGCATCATAAACTGGGTTGAAGTTAGCCAGGATCTTGGAAGCGGCCGTGGTCTTCAAGCCCTTAGTCAAAATATTATCCTTGACTGCCAAAGGAACCCCGGCAACTAATTGTTGGTCCGCAATTCCCTTTTGGTCAATTTCTTGGGCCCGCTTCAAAGCGGCATCTTCGTTTAAGGTCAAAAAGGCCTTAACCTGATCATCATTACTTTTAATGTGATCAAAGGTTTCTTTAGTCAGTTCGGTGGCACTGATCTTTTTATTGACCAAGTCACTATGTAACTGGGTCAGATCGGTTTGATAAAAATCCATTATTCGCCGTCCTCACTTTCATCAATGATTGCTGGAACTCTAATATAACCGTCATCAGTGTCCGGTGCATTCTTTAGGATCGCTTCTCGTTCTTCCTTTGAAGATCTAACAGCCCGATCCTCACGCATGACGTTAACCCGATCAGTGGCCGAGGTCATTGGTTTAACGTCCTCGGTATCAACTGCCTTGAGGTCTTCAAACATGTCAATAATGCTTCCTAATTGAGTGGTAAACTTGCCAAGCTCTTCCTTAGGAAACTCTAGCTTGGCTAGTTCAGCAACGTGTTGTACTTGTTGCTCAGTGATTTTACTGGCCATTCTCTCTACCTCTTTTCCAGTATTTTGTTTACATACATTCATTAATTTTAGCACAGAATACTGGTAATTTTCAGCAAAGACAGTCATTAACAAACAATCAGCCCGTCAATCGACGAGCTGATTGTTACTAAATATATTAATATGACGTCAAAACATGTGTCTGGAAGGTATCAGATCCACTATTCCGGTAAACAATCGCCTGCATCTGGGAATCAGATTGAATTCGAATGTCAATTGGAACCCCGTGTGGTAAGTACTTCTTGGCCGCCCGAGCAATATATTGGGTGAAACTGGTGATTTCAGACTGACTGTAGAATTGAGTAGTAACGGTAATGTGCATCCCGTTCAACTGACCATTCTTGTACTGAGCCTGGGCAGTAACCCCACTCAGGTTCGGGAAGAAGCTCTGAATCTGGCTCTTAAAGTTTGAGAAACTGTCATTATCGGTCTGATTAGCACTGTTGGTAGAATTCGTACCGGAGGCCTTTGGCAGAACCATCGTCTTGTAATTTAACTTATGCCAATTGCTTAGCGTATCACCATTGTTCTTGCTATAAGCGAAGAAACTTCCACCAACCAGGCTATCATCCGGTGCCTGCTTGTAGAGGGCAATTACGATTGGCACATCGCCAACACCTGGTTTTTGTCGAACTCGCTTGAGAACCTTGGCAGCAGCGATTCTTCCTTGCTGCTCAACTTCCGCATCACTGATCTTCTTAGTAAAGTTCGGGCCACCAGTCTTCTTCTGATAATTGTACTCGGAGTTGATCCCAATTCCAATTGTCATTCCCTTAAGCTTCATTGAGTTGCCACTTTCTGTCATATAGTCCTGCTCCTCAATCTGCTGAACATAGACTGGATTAGGATCGCTCTTCTTACCTTGAGCAGGGTTTAAACCATTCGGATTATTCTTCGTCTTTCGCCCCAACCAAGCCTCTAGGGTATTGGTATTCAGGTACTGTCCCTCTTGGAAGATATAACTCTTAGGTGAAAAGACCTGTTTAGAAACCTCGGTCAACCCATTTTCAAAACTCTTCAGGTTATATTGGTTATCATTTTGGGAAACATTAATTCCACGGGCCTTACTGGTCTTATACCGACCATTTTGGATGACTCCCTGGTAGGCACCACTACTCGTCCCAGTCGTCGTGTAGTTTTTCGACGATTTATTGCCAAAGCCACACGAGGCCAATACAAAGGTACTCATCAAGATAACCGTGGCCGTTGTTAACTTCTTTAATTTTGCATTCACGATTTACTTATCCTCCTGCATTGCCTGACGAAACCGGTCTTCGTCCCAGACCGTAATTCCGAGATCCTGGGCCTTAGTCAGCTTGCTTCCCGCCTTCGCCCCAGCAATGACAATATTAGTTTTCTTTGAAACACTTCCGGTAACCTTAGCCCCATGGTCTTCTAGCCATTGCTTGGCCTCACCACGGGTCATCTCTGCCAGTTTTCCGGTCAAAACGACCCGCCGGCCATTCCACGGACTATCAGTATCAACACTTGTTGTACTAGGCCCTTGGTAGGTAAAGTTCACACCAACGGACCGCAATTCTTCAATTAAGTCCGTTACCTGTGAATTAGCAAAATAGGTATGAACACTCTCACCAATAATAGGGCCAAT
Source organism: Limosilactobacillus sp. (assembly GCF_041859915.1). Classification (GTDB taxonomy): domain Bacteria; phylum Bacillota; class Bacilli; order Lactobacillales; family Lactobacillaceae; genus Limosilactobacillus. The sequence goes on along the minus strand of NZ_JBFLGB010000005.1, from coordinate 17,258 downwards.
GCCATCCACGCTGGCAACCTCATCAGCCGAGGCCGCCATCAGGTGGTCAAGATCACCAAAATGGGCCATAATCTGCCGCGCTGCCTTAGCGCCGACATGACGAATGCCTAAGCCAAATAACAGGCGTTCGACAGAATTATTACGACTATTATCAATTGATGTCAATAGGTTAGTCGCCGATTTATTCCCAAATTTATCTAAAGTTAATAATTGGTCGTGAGTAAGGTGATATAAGTCAGCCACGTCACGCACCATTTTCTTATCCCAAAGTTGCTGAATAATCTTCGGACCGAGGCCGTCGATATTCATCGCATTTCGAGAAGCAAAGTGCGCTAACCCTTCCTTGAGCTGAGCGGGGCACATCGGGTTAATACACCGCAAGGCTACTTCATCGTCAAGGTGAACTAGCTTAGCCCCACAGACCGGACAAGTAGTCGGAATGACGTATTGCTGACTGTTGGCTGGCCGCTTCTTAAGGTCAACACGGGAAATTTCAGGAATAATGTCACCGGCCTTGTGCAGGTAAACAGTATCACCGAGCCGAATATCTTTTTCCCGCAAGTAATCAGGGTTGTGAAGTGAGGCCCGACTCACTGTGGTTCCTGCTAATTGGACCGGATCCATTACAGCCGTTGGGGTAACATTGCCGGTACGGCCAACTGTCCAAACGATCTTTCGAACAATAGTAGCTTGTTCTTCCGGTGGAAACTTATACGCAATCTCCCACCGTGGTACCTTAACCGTATTCCCCAATGCCGTTTCAGTGGCAAGGTCATTAACCTTTTCCACAATCCCATCAATTCCATACGATAACTGATCGCGTTTAGCTGTGTACTCAGCGATGTAATCAGCAATCTCTTTTTTAGAGTGAACTACTCGGTTGGTCGGATTGACGGTGAAGCCGAGTTCGCGCATTCGGTCTAATGATTCGGCCTGAGTTGTCACTCCTAGTTTTTGATACTCTGGCACGTAATACATAAAAGTAGCCAGGTCGCGCTTAGCTGTTACTTGCGGATCAAGCTGACGTAGACTACCAGCCGCCGCATTCCGAGGATTAGCAAAGACGGGTTGACCTGCCGCTTCACGCTCCTGATTTAATTTAACGAAGGACGCCTTGGGCATATAGCATTCACCACGAAATTCGAGGCTTAATGGTTCTGGCAGCTCATGAGGGACGGACTTGATCGTCATTACATTAGCGGTCACGTCCTCGCCAATCGTCCCGTTGCCCCGGGTCGAGCCCTGGACGAGTTTACCATCTTCATAGACCAACGATAACGATAGACCATCAATCTTTAACTCTAAGTTGTATTCCGGTTCTACTGTCACGTCACCGTTATCCTGTTGACGCTGGTTAAAATCCATTAATTCATCGACTGAGAAAACATCCCCCATCGACAACATCGGAATTGCGTGACGGACCTTGGTCAATTGGGTTGTCACTTGGCCCCCGACCCGTTGTGTTGGTGAGTCGGGAGTCTTTAATTCAGGAAACTTAGCCTCCAGCTCCACCAATCGTTGGTAGGCCCGGTCATAAACATAATCCTCAACCGTCGGATTATCCTGTTCGTAGTATTCTTTTCCCCACTGGGTTAGTTGCTTACGCAGGGGCCCAATCTCTTGTTTAGCCGCAGCTAGACTGAGCTGACTAACCGGTGTTTGCTGATCCATTTTTTATGACCCCTTCCTTAACTTACCTTAGTTATTGGGGCAAAACTCGCAAGTAACCGTTTGACACCTTCTTGTGGAAAAGCGATGTCTAATTCCATATCGGTGCCGGTCCCACTGACTTTGACAACGGTTCCTTGTCCCCATTTCTTATGAGTAACCTTATCACCGGTCTTCCAGCTAACCTTATCGGCTCCGGTTCCGGTATTAGTCACTGGCGCTTTCTTTCTGCCAGCATCTCGGTAATGATGACGGTGATGATAAGTTGTAGCGGTAGCGGAGGTCTTACCGAATGGCAATTGTCGTTCACTCAATTTGTCATCATCATTGCTATTTTCATATTGTAGCAGGTCGGGATTGATTTCTTTAACAAAACGGGATGGTTGGTTCCGTTGAATTCGACCATATAACAACCGAGAATAAGCATTGGTCAGGTAAAGTTTCTTCTTGGCCCGGGTAATACCAACGTAGGCCAACCGCCGTTCCTCTTCCAATTCATCATCTTCCAAGACAGCCCGAGAAAGCGGGAAGATCCCTTCTTCCATACCAACTAAGAAGACAATTGGAAATTCTAGTCCCTTCGCCGCGTGCAAGGTCATTAAGGTTACGGCTGGAGCCTGTTCATCAACATCATCTTGGTCGGAAACTAAGGCTAAATCCGCTAAGAAATTGGTAATCTTTTGGATATTATCATCATTATCATCTTTGTGTTGCTGGTCGTATTCCTGCGTTACCGACTTGAATTCATCAAGGTTTTCCTGACGAGCCTGAGATTCCAGACTATTAGCTTTTCTGAGCATCTTGTTGTAACCACTGAGTTCCAAGATTTGGTCAGTCAAATCGGTCAGGTTTAAGAACTCGGCTTGCTTAGTTAATTTTTTCATCAAATCACCAAATGCGGCGATCTTGTTCCGCGTTCGGGTTGTGATTTGGGTGGCCGTATCGACGTTTTCAGCGGCTTCTAGCATGGACCAGTGGTAACCCTGGGCAAATTCCCGCAGGTGATCAACACTCGTCATTCCGATTCCCCGCTTAGGCGTATTAACGACCCGCTCAAAACTCATCGAATCTTGGGGGTTCGCGATCAATGTCAGGTAAGCCAACACATCACGAATTTCTTTTCGGTCATAGAATTTATGTCCACCGACCATCGTGTAAGGCACACTGGATTTTAAGAAAGTCTCTTCAATTACCCGCGACTGCGCATTGGTCCGGTAAAGGATCGCAAAATCGTTATAGTGATAGCCATGCTTTTGCCGTTCTTCATTGATTTTGGCAACAATAAATTGGGCTTCGTCATGCTCACTTTGGGCCCGGTAATAGGAAATCTTCTCTCCCTTACCATTTTCAGTCCACAGCTTTTTCTTCTTTCGGTTAACGTTATTAGCAATCACGTCATTAGCGGCATCCAAGATTGTTTGGGTAGACCGGTAATTTTGTTCCAGCATTACCGTCTTGGCCTGGGGATAATCATGCTCAAAGTTTAAGATATTGTTCATGTTGGCACCTCGCCAACCATAGATACTCTGGTCGGCATCCCCGACAACGCAGATATTTTGGTATTTTCGCGCCAATAGGTTCACTAATCGGTATTGAGCATCATTAGTATCCTGGTATTCATCCACGTGAATGTAATGAAACTTGTCTTGATAAAATTCAAGGGTTTCCTGGTCGGACTCAAAGAGCTCAATTGTCTTCATAATCAGGTCATCAAAGTCAAGGGCCTGGTTAGCCGTCAATTCCTGCTGATAAAGTTTATATGCCCGCGCTACCATGTTTTCAAACGGCGAACTGGCCTTGTCACTGTACTGAGCAGGAGTTAGCAGAGCATTTTTAGCATTTGAGATTGCACTGAGAATGCTACGGGGATCAAACTTCTTGGTATCAATATTGAGTTCCGCACAGATCCGTTTCATTAACGTCCGTTGCTCACTGGTATCGGCAATCGTAAAGGCTCGATTATAGCCAATTTTCTCGATATCTCGCCGTAGAATCCGCACACAGAGAGCATGGAAGGTTGAAACCCAGACATCACGAGCACTTTCCCCAAGTAATTTGCCGACCCGTTCTTGCATTTCCTTAGCAGCCTTATTGGTAAAGGTAATCGCCAGAATGTTCCATGGCAACACTCCGTTATGTTCAATTAGGTAGGCTACCCGGTGAGTCAGTACCCGAGTCTTACCGGAACCTGCACCGGCCATGACAAGCAGGGGCCCTTCCGTGGTTTTAACCGCTAATGCCTGCTTATCATTCATTCCCTCTAAAAGCTCTTGACTATTATTCACGCCGTTACCGTCCTCTCTAAAAAATGATCGGCTAATATTATACCAAATAATCAGCAATGATGTTATCTATCTATTCGTGAATTGAAAAGCAAAAAAGCAGTGGCTCATCTGTCACTGCTTAAATATTGAAATCATTCCTGCTGGTTAGACTGCCCGTTATCTTTCTTTTCGGTAACCGGTTCTTGCCAGACTTCCGTATCATCTACTTGATTTTCCAGGTCAACTAGGTTCGTACTGCCGGTTACCCAAACGAAGCCCAGAATACTTTGGTCGTCTCCCTCTTCATCATTGAAGAAACGAAACTGCCAATTATTTTTCAATAACCACTGCCGTTGAATGGCAACCTGTTGGTACTTACGAACAACCATCAACAGTCCAGTTTGTAAAGGCTGAATCAGGTGCAACGGCATCCCGACCGTTGCTCGAACCTGCTCTTCATATTGGTCAACATTAGTTGTCGTATCATAAACGTTAGCAATGGAGGTCAAACCTAGTTCAATATTCTTAACATAAAGGGTCCCAGTTCCCGTAACGTAAAAATTAATTGAAAAGATTCCCCGATATTGCAAAGAATTAGCAACACTTTTTACGATCCGTTGCATTTCCTTCAACAAGTCATCTTGAACCTCTGCCGGAGCAGCAACGGAGATCAACTGACGATTGGCATTAAAGTGCAATTTAGCTAATGGAAAGATCTCGGTATCCTGGCCATCAGTCGCAGCAGTTAACGTATATTCACTGGTATGATCAATCCATGATTCCAACAGGTAGGTTCCAGTATCAATGAAATCGGCTGCCCTAGTGATATCGGACTGACGCTTAATAATCATCGACTGTTCACCTAATCCCCGCTGAATTGGTTTTAGGAGGGCTGGGTAACCGATCGAGTCAATTGATTGATAGACATCATCAAGGCTAACGACGGTCACGTACGGAGCAATATTAATATTAACCTGGTCCAAAAAGGCCCGTTCCATTAATCGGTCTTGAACAATTTCCAAACCATTAATTCCCTGCGGAACAATAGCATACTGACTGAGATAGCGAAGAACTCGCGAATCAACACTAGGGGTCTGATAGATAACAGCATCACAACTCTGTCCAAACTGGGTTAACTTAATCTTATCGTTATAAGCACCGATGATCGTTTCATCAGCCATCTTAGTGATTGCCGGTTGGGCATGGTCATCATATACCACTACGTTAAAGCCAGCCTTCTTTGCCGCCGCAATCAATGCTCCCCCATTCCGATTAACGGCAATAATACCCAAAGTACTTCCCGGGTAAATAGCAGTTCTACTCATACATAAACTCCCCTTATTAATTGTCCATAAATTCAATTGAGTTATTTGCCAAAGACTTGATTCGGGCCAATGATTCCAGACGGATTCCCCGGTCCTTAAGTTCTTTAGCACCCGGTTGGAAGCTCTTTTCAATCACAATACCGGCACCAGCAACAGTCACGCCAGCCTGATCAGCGATTTCTAACATTCCTTCAACTGCCTGACCATTTGCCAGGAAGTCGTCAATTAACAACACTTTATCTTTCGGCGAAACATATTTCTTAGAGATTGAAATTCGGTTAGTAGTTTTTTTAGTGTAAGAATAAACGTCAGCCACGTACATATCGTGGTTAAGGGTTAAACTCTTGTGCTTTCGTGCAAAAATTACCGGCACTTTCATCGCTAAACCAGTCATGACCGCTGGTGCAATGCCAGAAGATTCTACGGTCCAAACCTTGGTGATGCCCTCATCCTTAAACAACTTGGCAAATTCTTGACCAATATGCAACATCAAGACAGGATCCACCTGGTGGTTCAGAAAAGCATCAACTTTCAGAACATTACCAGGCAGCACGGTTCCGTATTCCCTTATTTTTTCGTTTAATTCACGCATTAATTCTTACCCCTTTTTAATTATTTATCATAATTATATAACTTATAGGCCTTAATTACCGAAATTAATTTTTGGGCATAGTTAGGATCTGTCGCATAGCCGGAATCTTGCAAAGCCTTAGCTGCTTCCTGATAATTAGCTGCTTTAACAACTCGATCATAATTTTGCTGGTTAGTATCTGTTCCATTCATCATCAACCTAGTATGGTCTTTAATTGAATCACTCCAACTGTCATAAACACGAAAACGACCCTTCGTGACAATCCACTTGCCATTGATGTATTCCTTAGTAGTCAACTCTCGAGAATTAGGGCCGGTTCCCTTGATTCCAAATAAGTTATGATACTGGGAAGCCAGCCTACTAGTCCCCCATTGTGATTCAAGAATTGCCTGAGCAATCGTGATCGAAGCATAAACATGGTAAGTATTCTGCATTGCCTGAGCTTCCGGGGCCACCTGGGTAATGAAACGCTGCTTGGCTTGCCGGTCATGCTTTTGCATTTGTTGCTCAATTCGCTGTTGATTCCAAATTCGATAAAAGTGGTGACCAATATATACACCTAAGAAAACGGCAATTACTACTAAGATCCAGACAAGTGTCCGTGTTTTTGAGTTTCTTTTTTTCTTCCTGTTGCTCCGTTTTGCCAAAAGAAGGCCTCCTTTATCCTACTAATTTTTTATTGTAGCAAAGAACCTCTTATTTGACGCCACTTTTAAAAAAAATTAAAAATCTTGTCAAAATAAATCAATACTAAATCTAACAAAAAAAGCACCAGTCCTTGCTGGTGCTTTTGATATTGAAAGCGATAATCGGAAATATTAACGCTTACTGAATTGAGCAGCCTTACGAGCCTTCTTCAGACCTGGCTTACGACGTTCCTTCATCCGAGGGTCACGAGTCAAAAGACCGGCCTTCTTCAGAGCGTCACGGAAGTCAGGGTCAACGCTGAGTAATGCACGGGCAATTCCGTGACGAACAGCGCCACATTGACCGGAGAAGCCACCACCATTGATGTTCGCAATAACATCATATTGACCGTTAGTCTTGGTAACGTCAAATGGTTGGTTAACGATAGCACGTAAGTTGGCAAATGGAATGTAGTCTTCAATTGCCTTGCCGTTCATCGTAATCTTACCTGAACCTGGTACTAAGCGAACACGTGCGGTTGCATCCTTACGCCGACCAGTACCACTGTATTGTACTTGTTGAGCCAATTCCATTCCCTCCTTAAATTAAGTTCGTGATGTCAAGTGTTTCAGGCTTTTGAGCAGCATGACTATGGTCTTCACCAGCGTAAACATGCAGCTTTAAGCCCATCTTATGACCAAGAGAGTTGTGTGGAAGCATACCCTTAATGGCAGTTTCTAACAGCTTTTCTGGTTCCTTAGCACGAAAGTCACCAGCAGTCCGTGACTTCAAACCACCAGGGTAGTCTGAGTGACGGTAATACATCTTCTTAGATGCTTTCTTACCAGTTAACTTAACTTGTGCGGCGTTGATAACGATGACGTTGTCACCAGTGTCAACGTGTGGAGTAAATGTTGGCTTGTTCTTACCACGCAGAATTGATGCGACGACGGTTGCCAGACGACCCATTGGGACGTTCTTAGCATCGACAACGTACCACTTGCGATCAACTTCACCAGGTTTTGCGATGTATGTCGTTCTCACGATTAAGTCCTCCAATTTTGTTTTTCTTTTACATATAATAGTGTACCGAGTTATTAGATGGAAAAGAAATACCAAGCATTAGTATACCTTTTTCTCCCTTGATCGTCAATCATTTTCCATAATCTACTGAAACAAGGTATAAGCCACTTGCCGGAGCAGTCATTCGCGCTTCAGTTCGGTCTTTGGCTGCTAGGACTCGTTTAACATCCGATACTGGTCGTTGATTACTACCAACTTCAAGTAAAAAAGCCACCATGATTCGAATTTGATTATAAAGAAAACCATTACCAGTAAATTCAAAAACAACCTCGTTATTAGTTTTGTCCCGACGAATGGTAATTGCATAAACCGTTCGTACATTACTCTTGGCCTGACTCCCTGAAGCAACAAAACTGGTAAAGTCATGCTCACCAATAAAATCATGAGCGGCTTGACGCATTTTATTAATATCAAGCGGGTATTTAAAGTGGGCAGTGTAGTTACGCTTAAAGGGATTGACAAATTCTCCTTGATCGACCCGGTAACGATAGGTCTTGCGATGAGCACTATACCGGGCATGAAAACTACTATCCACCAATTCTGCTTTCTTTACCAGAATATCGAGTGGCAATAAACTGTTCAGGGCCTTACGCATTGACTCATTAGTCAGGTGATAAGGAAGGTCAAAATGTGCCACCTGGTTAAGAGCATGTACACCGGCATCAGTTCGTCCAGAACCAATTACCGGAATTGGTGGATCCGGATGTTTAGCAATCTTATTTACCGCATTTTTCAAGGTTTGCTCCACTGTTCGCTTGTGCGGTTGAATTTGAAAACCAAAAAAATTTGTGCCGTCGTAAGCAAAAGTAATTTTATAACGATACAAACGCAAAAGCACCTCCTCTGATTAGAAATAAGACACAAGTGACCATTACCATGATCAACAGAGTAATCGTGTCTTGATACCGCCAATGCAGTTGCCGATAATGGGTTCGGGGAGCATCAGGATCGTAACCCCGGGCTTCCATGGCTGTAGCTAGGTCTTCGGCTCGCTTAAAAGAATTGACGAAGAGTGGAATTAGTACTGGAATCAAATGGCGAGCCCGCTGAAGAAGGCCTCCCTGATGAAAGTTCATCCCCCGGGAGCGTTGGGCATTGGTGATCTTGCCTGCTTCATCCATGATCGTCGGGATAAAGCGCAGGGCAATTGAAAGCATCAAAGTCAGTTGGTTCACCGGCACTTTTATAATCTTCAACGGTTGCATATACCAATCCAAGCCATCAGCAATTCGCAATGTCGGTGTAGTAGCGGTTAAGACCGTTGATGCCGTGATAATTACCATGAAACGATAAAAGATGATCAGTGAGTTGATTAGGCCATCATGCGTGATTGACATAATGCCCCAGTGCCAATACATCTTGCCCCCGCTACTAAAAAGAATCTGAAAGGCAACGGTAATAATAATAACCCAGGCAAGCGGTCGGATCCCCTGCCAATACTGATTAAAACCAACTCGACTAAGCAAAATTGCCACCAGAAGGCCAGCAAGAAGCCACAAACTGGTGCCAAGACTATTGGCAAAGAAAACTAAGATTACGTACCAAATACACATTAAAAGCTTCATCCGCGGATCAAGGCGGTGCAATGGTGAATTAACTGGGACATAGGAGCCAAAGACGATCTTATTATTCAATCTGCCGCCCCCTTAACCGGGTTACCAATTGGTCAGCCAAGGCTGTCATGCTCATTGTCGGCGGTAAAGTAACTCCGGCCCTACCTAGCTGGTGATTAATTTGAACCGCCGCTGGCATGTTCAGATGATTGGCCACCAGAAAATTAGGATCTGCAAAAATGACTTGTGGTGGGGCCGCCTTTACCAAGTGGCCATGATTCATAACCACCACTTGGTCAGCATATTGTGCAACTTGATCCATCTGGTGGGTGATTAGCAAGATTGTTGTCCCCTGGGCATGCAAGTGGGCAATATTAGTCATCAATTGGTGAGTAGCCATCGCGTCTAGACCAGCCGTTGGTTCATCTAAAATTAAAATTGCTGGTCGCATTGCAAGGACTCCGGCGATTGCCACCCGGCGCATTTGTCCACCTGATAATGAAAACGGTGACCGTGATTTTAGTGTCTGAGGCAAGCCTACTAGGTCAAGCGCATCATGAACTGCTTGCTTGACCTTTGCCGCTGACCAGCCGAGGTTAGTTGGACCGAAGGCGATATCAGTTTCCACATTCTCCGCAAAAAGCTGTTGCTCAGGAAATTGGAAAACATAGCCGACATGCCGACGCAGGCGACTCAATTCCTGGGCTGAAGAACTTGCTCCAACCACAACCGACCCAACACGAATTGTTCCCTTCGTTGGGCGAATCAAGCCATCAATCAATGAAACTAAAGTCGACTTACCACTGCCAGTATGACCAACAATTCCAACGTAACTACCTGCTTTAATTGTCAGCTTAACCTGGTCCAAGGCCTGGCGGGTAGAGAAGTCCGAATAGCTAAAACTAACATCTTTTATTTCAATTGCTGGCTTAACCATTCAACCATCTCCTTCACCGTAAAATATCGGAGCGGCACAGAAATTCCCCGTTCAACTAACTGCTGACGAAGAGCTTGACCAGCCGGGACGCCGACTCCAATTTTTTGTAATAACGGCACATCTTGCAGAACCTCAGCCGTGGATCCTTGACGAATTATTTTACCACTCTCTAGTACTACCAAGCGATCGGCAATTGCCATTTCATTTGGATCATGAGTAATCGAGATAATAGTGAATTGCCGGCGGGTGCGGAGTCGTTGCAAAAGTGAAAGAACCAATTGTCGACCAGCTGGATCTAACATGCTTGTCGCCTCATCCAAAATAATCACTTGTGGACGTAGCGCTAGAATTCCGGCAATCGCTACTCGCTGCTTCTGGCCACCCGAAAGCATTGCGGGTTCACTGGTAGTTAATGCTTCCATTCCTACTTCCGCAAGTGCTTGTTGAATCCTAGAATGCATCTTTTCACGCGGCACCTGTCGATTCTCTAGGCCAAAGGCAACGTCATCAGCCACCGTAGCTCCTACAAATTGATTGTCAGGATTCTGAAAGACAATTCCTACCTGCTGATGGACCTTAGTTAGATTTTCTTCAGTAACCGGGAGTGAACCAATGGTGATTTGACCATGTTGGGGTACTAAAAGGCCATCGATCAGACGAACTATAGTGCTTTTACCACTACCATTCCGACCAATTAAGGCCGTCCATTTACCAGCCGGAAAGCTAAGATCGACCCCATCGAGAATCGGGCTCTCAGCATTAGGATATTGAAATTGAATATCTTTAAGCGTCACCGCATCCACGATTTGCTGTCCCTTCTTTTAATAGTCTAATACCATTATTTTAGCAAAAAAATGTGTTTGAAACAGCAAAATTGCTTTAAACTAAAAAATCACTTACCACCGGGGTGCGCAGGGTTTCTGCATTCGAACTAGACTAGGGATTGCTCCCACCATCGTAACGCTCTATACCACCGATGATAGTGATTCTTTATTACGTATTTAGTTTTCGCCTGACTAACTAGTCAACGAGTTCCAAAATAACCATTGGTGCACCGTCACCACGACGAGGCATCGTCTTCAAAATTCGTGTATAGCCACCTTTACGGTCGGCATACTTTGGTGCTATTTCTTCAAACAAGTGTTGAAGTGCAGATTGAATCCGAATGTTGTCGCCATCTTCCTTTACATCAGCAACAACGTTCCGCATAAATGCAGCAGCCTTACGACGGGAATTAAGATCGCCATGCTTGGCAAGTGTAATCATCTTGTCAGCAGTCTTACGAACTTCCTTTGCCCGTGATTCAGTCGTGGTAATTTGACCATTAACAATTAAATCAGTAGTTAAATCACGTAATAAAGCTTTACGTTGTGAACTAGTACGTCCTAATTTACGGTAACTCATAAAGTGGTTCCCTCCTTTGCAAGTGGTGTTTATTAATCATCCTGGCGGAATGAAAGGCCAAGATCACTTAACTTAAGCTTAATTTCTTCTAGTGACTTCTGACCAAGGTTCCGAACCTTCATCATGTCCGGAACAGTTCGATCAGTCAATTCCTTCACGGTGTTAATGCCGGCCCGCTTTAAACAGTTATAAGAACGAACGGAGAGATCCAACTCTTCGATTGTCATTTCCAGCATCTTTTCCTTGTGGGTTTCTTCCTTCTCAACCATCACTTGAGCATTCTGAGCTTCCTCAGTCATGTCAACAAACATCTTCAAATGTTCAGTTAAGATCTTAGCACCCAAACTCACCGCTTCGGTTGGTGTCAATGAACCGTCAGTCCAAACATCCAAAGTCAACTTATCATAATCGTTACGTTGACCAACCCGTGCATTTTCGACAGTGTAGTTTACACGTTCAATTGGGGTATAGATGGAGTCAATTGGTAAAACACCAATGGCCAGATCATCCATCCGGGCCTTGTTATCATTAGCAGAAAGGTAACCACGACCTTTATCAGCTGTCATCTTAATGTGTAACTCAGCACCATCAGCAACAGTCGCAATATGGAGATCAGGGTTTAAAACCGTGACGTCACCATCACCTTGAATATCACCAGCGGTTGCTTCAGCAGGCCCCTTAACATCAAGCTCAAGATCCTTTTGATCTTCAGAATTAATCTTTAAGGAAACCTTCTTAAGATTTAAGATAATTTGGGTTACATCTTCAGTAACCCCTTTGACAGTGCTAAATTCATGTAAAACCCCATCGATTTGCATGCTGGTAATTGCTGCACCCGGAAGTGAAGCCAGCAGCACACGACGTAATGAATTACCAAGAGTGGTTCCATAACCACGCTCAAGTGGTTCTACAACAAACTTGCCGTAGTTATCAGTCTCTTCAACTTTGTGAATGTTTGGCTTTTCAAATTCGATCATTCTATCCCCGTACCCCTTTCAAAACGTGGTTCGCATTTGAGACGAAAAGGCAATTGATGAAAAACAAGTCCAACAATGTCAATTAAACACGACGACGCTTTGGAGGACGAGAACCATTATGTGGAACTGGCGTTACATCCCGAATGGCAGTAACTTCTAGACCAGTTGCTTGTAGGGCACGAATAGCAGATTCACGACCAGAACCTGGACCCTTAACTTCAACTTCAACAGTCTTCATACCATGTTCCATTGCTTGCTTAGCAGCAGCTTCTGATGCCATTTGAGCGGCAAATGGGGTGGACTTCCGTGAACCCTTAAAGCCTAAAACACCGGCTGATGACCAAGCAACAGCATTACCTTGAACATCGGTAATCATGATCAAAGTATTGTTAAACGTTGAGTGAATGTGTGCGACACCAGTTTCAACGTTCTTTTTTGCACGACGCTTACGCGTACCTCTTTTGGTTGCCATAAACTAACTAACCTCCTTCTCTAGATTATTTTGGTGAGTTACTGATCTTCTTACCAGCAATTGCAACGGCCTTACCCTTACGAGTCCGGGCGTTGTTCTTCGTATGCTGACCACGAACTGGCAGACCACGACGATGACGCATCCCACGGTAAGAACCCATTTCTTCTAGCCGCTTGATGTTCATAGAAACTTCACGTCGCAAGTCACCTTCAACTTCAATTTGGTCAACTTGTGCACGAATCTTTTCCTCTTGATCTGGAGTCAGATCACGAACACGAACATCTTCTGAGACGCCAGCCTTTTCTAGGATCTTCTGTGCACGGGAATTACCAATACCGTAAATATATGTTAAGCCGATTACAATTCGCTTGTCACGTGGTAAATCGACACCTGCAATACGAGCCATTTAATTACACCTCCATTCTAATTATTTTAATTACTTACCTTGACGCTGCTTGTGCTTAGGGTTAGCAGAGCAAATAACCATAACACGCCCATGACGCTTAACGATCTTGCAGTGCTCACACATCCGCTTGACTGATGGTCTTACTTTCATTATTAAATCCTCCTAGAGAGTTATTTCTGTTACAATTACTACTTTACTTAAACCGGAAAGTAATCCGACCCTTAGTCAGATCATATGGAGACATTTCAACCTTTACCCGGTCACCTGGTAGGATCTTGATATAGTGCATCCGGATCTTACCAGAAACGTGAGCTAAAATTTCCGCACCATTTTCCAGTTCAACTTTAAACATTGCATTAGGCAAAGTTTCAGTAACTTTACCTTCTACTTCGATTACATCGGCTTTTGCCACGAAATGGTTCCTCCTTGCCTAATCAAGAAAATTACGTAAAAACGGTGGAAAGTGCTGCCACTTCCCACTGTCAGCTAGATAAACCTTGCTTAGTTTAGCATAACTAACTGCACTTCGCAAGGTATAACCCCAATTAAAGGCTAGTGAGCACTTTCTTGACATCGACATAGACCTGGTCAATATCCTGTTGACCATCGATCGTGTGCAAAATACCTTGCTTTTGGTAGTAATCTACCAGTGGTGTATTTAACTTGATGTTAACATTCAGACGATTTTTAACCGTTGCCGGTTTATCATCTTCACGTTGGTAGAATTCGTGGCCGCCACAAACATCACAAGTTCCAGCCACCTTGGTTGGATTATAAATCTTGTGGTAAGTTGCTCCACACTTGCGACAGATATACCGACCGCTTAACCGTTGAACCAATACTTCAGGCTTTACATGAATATTGATAACAGCATCTAACTTGCGATCACTCTCTGCTAACATCTTATCCAGTGCCTCAGCCTGGTTAAGGTTTCGTGGAAAACCATCTAACATGAAGCCTTTACTAGTATCATCTTGTGCTAATCGTTCCTTAACGACACCATTAGTAACTTCGTCCGGAACTAATTCACCTTTATCGATGTACTTCTTAGCTTCAAGTCCCATTGGTGTTTCGTTCTTGATTGCCGCACGGAAGATGTCCCCCGTTGAAATATGGGGAATATCAAAATCTTCTACAATCTTTTGTGCTTGCGTACCTTTACCAGCACCTGGCAAGCCCATTAAGACAAGATTCATACTCATTTGCCATTTCCTCCTTCAGGTTCACGAATAAATCCGATATATTCACGCTTCATTGTCAAACCATTTAATTGCCGAACAACATCCAACGCAATTTGAACAATAATTAGCAGGCTAGTCCCACCAAGACCAATTGATTGACTAAGGTTCCAAATATTGCTGGCAACCAATGGGATCAATGAAATCAAGCCTAGAAAAAGAGAACCAACCGTACTTAAGCGCATCAATAATGCTGAAACGTAATCCTGCGTTCCTCTTCCAGGACGAATACCGGAAATATAGCTTCCTTGCTTCTGAAGATTTTCAGCAAGCTTTTCGGGATTAACCTGAACAAAGGCGTAGAAAAAGGTAAAGACAACAATCAACAGAATATAAAGAGTGATTCCTGGCCCAGATTGCATATTAAAGATAGTTGATAGAACCTGATACCAAGTATCACCGCCATGACTCTGCTGGAACGCCATTAATATTGTTTGTGGCGTTGAAATAAATGAACCAGCAAAGATAACTGGAATAACTCCAGAAACATTAATCTTAAGTGGTAGATAACTACTTGATGGTGAAGTGGTTGTCCGACGAGTATACTGAATTGGCAGCCGTCGTTCGGCTTGTTGAACCCAAGTAACAAAGGCTACAATAATAATTAGAGCAATTGCTACTAAGACAATAAATCCGATCCCCATCCAAAGAGCAGAACCAGATTCACCAACAATTTGATCGTCCCAGAGTTGCCGAATTCCACTCGGCATCTGTGCAACAATCCCGGCAAAAATGATAACAGAAACCCCGTTACCAAGGCCACGTTCCGTAATCATATCACCCATCCAAGTAGCAAACATGGTACCTGCAGTTAAGATCAAACCAATCGTTAAATAAGTCTGAGCATTAGGATGATTAACCAAGTGGATCGAACTTAATGCATTAAAACCGGCAGTAATTCCGATTGACTGGATAAAGCCCAAAACAATCGTTAACCACCGGGTTGCCTGATTCAACTTTCGCCGTCCGACTTCACCCTGTTTACTCCATTCAACAAACCGCGGAACAATATCCATTTGCAGCAGTTGAACAACAATTTGGGCAGTGATGTATGGTGAAACTCCCATCGCAAATAACGAATAGTTTTCCAGGCCACCACCACTAAACGTATTGAGGATCGATGCTAACCCTGTCGAGGAAATATTCTGTAAAGCTGCAGCATTAACTCCGGGAACAGTGATTGCCGCCCCAATCCGATAGACGATTAACACAAACAAGGTAAAAAAGATTTTCTTACGAATATCTTTAACCTTGAATGCATTTTTGACGGCTGTGAACAAATTACATCACCTCAGTTTTACCGCCGGCAGCTTCAATTGCAGAAACTGCAGAAGCGGAAAACTTATTAGCCTTAACAGTTAACTTCTTCTCAAGCTTACCACTGCCAAGAATCTTAATACCACTCTTCAGGTTCTTAACCAAACCACTCTCAACAAGAACTTGTGGGGTAACTTCAGTTCCATCATCGAACTTGTTCAGTGCTGCTAAGTTAACAATGGCATATTCTTTCCGATTGATGTTAGTAAATCCACGCTTTGGAATTTGCCGGTAAAGTGGCATCTGGCCACCTTCAAAGCCCAAACGAGTCTTACCATGAGCCTTTTGACCCTTTGTACCACGGCCAGAAGTAAAACCATGACCGGATGAAAGGCCACGACCCTTACGAAGACGGTTTGAACGAGAACCTGCAGCAGGTTTCAATTCATTTAACTTCATTTAGTAGGCACCTCCTTATTATTTAATTGTAATTACTTAACTTCTTCAATTGAAACTAAGTGTGCAACCTTGAAAATTTGACCACGTGTTGCGGCATTGTCCGGCAAAATGTTAGAACTACCGATCTTACCAAGGCCCAATGCTTTAACTGTCTTTCGTTGGGTTGGTTCACGGTGGGCAACACTGTGGATTAAGGTAACTTTAACTTTAGCCATAATTAGTGCCCTCCTTAATCTGCTAAGTGGTCAACTGAAACGCCACGAAGTTGAGCAACTTCTTCAGCGCTCTTTAATTGCTTCAAACCTTCAAACGTTGCACGAACAACGTTAATAGGAGTATTTGAACCAAGACGCTTTGAAGTAACATCGGCGATCCCAGCAAGATCCATTACGTTCCGTACCGCACCACCGGCGGTAACTCCAGAACCTTCAACGGCTGGCTTAAGTAAGATCTTGCCACCGCCATAATTACCAATTACTTCGTGGGGAATCGTCGTTCCAACGATCGGTACAGCAATCAAGCTCTTTTCAGCAGCAGCTTGAGCCTTCCGAATGGCTTCTGGAACTTCTTGTGCCTTACCAGTACCGAAACCAACGTGACCCTTACGATCACCAACGATAACTAAGGCAGCAAAACGCATCCGACGACCACCTTTAACAACCTTGGTAATCCGGTTGATGGCAACAACTTGATCGTCTAAGTCCAACTTTGCTGGATCAATGAATTCTGATGATGTCATTGCAGGTTATTCCTCCTTCTCTTTAGAATTTAAGTCCGTTTTCACGAGCAGCGTCAGCTAAAGCTTCAACACGGCCATGGTAAAGATAACCACCACGGTCAAAGACAACATTAGAAATGTTCTTTGCAGCAGCACGTTTGGCGATTAATGCACCAACACCACTAGCTTGCTCAGTCTTTGTCTTACCACTAACTTCACTGTCCATTGTGGAGGCACTTGCGAGCGTCACACCCTTTACGTCATCAATTAATTGAGCG
>NZ_JBFLGB010000078.1:0-7405 GCF_041859915.1 Limosilactobacillus sp. | reverse complement strand
TTCTTAGTTTGGGTCATGAAGACACCTATCCTTATCTGTTGATTTTGTCGTTAATAATAAGAATAGGCCTTCATGGCCTTTTAAGCTAGTCTAATTGGTCTAGTTATCAAGTGTTGCACTTCAATTTTAAATCGGGGAAACCATTTTGTTTGCTAATTATTTGGTTTAGGTTGAAAGAATATTAGAAATTACTTGTCTTGCCACAATTGGTTAAAAGTATCAACCACGTGGTCAACAGTGAAGCCAAAGTCCTTAATTACTTCTGGACCCTTGCCACTCTTCCCAAAGGTGTCAACACCGATCACCTTACCGTCAAGACCAACGTACTTGTACCACAATCCAGTATTACCCATTTCAATTGCAAGGCGCTTCCGAACTGTCTTTGGCAGAACCTTGTTCTTGTATTCGTCAGGTTGTAAGTTGAACCGTTCCATGCTTGGCATCGAAACAACTTGAATGTCATAGTTGCCAGCAGCTTCCAACTGCTTCTTAGCAGCCAAAGCCAGTTGGACTTCTGAACCGGTGGCCATCAGGATTCCATCCGGAGTTGAAGTCTTAGCAGGCGAAACAATGTAAGCACCACGATCAACATCGGCATTTTCAGTTTCAGCCAGGACTGGCAACTTCTGCCGTGATTCAATCAAAATACTTGGCTTGTCAGTGGTCTTAGCAATGACCTTCCAGGCAGCAACCGCTTCGTGAGCGTCAGCTGGACGGAACACTTGGACATTTGGAATCGTCCGGAACATTGCCAGTTGTTCAATTGGTTCATGGGTCGGTCCATCTTCACCAACTGCCAGGGAATCGTGACTAAAGATAAAGATTGATGGCAAGTGTTGCAGTGCAGCCAGCCGAATAGCGGCCTTCAAGTAATCACTAAAGACCATGAAGGTACTACCATATGCCCGGCTTCCTCCGTGAAGGTTGATCCCGTTAACGGCAGCGGCCATCCCAAATTCACGGACACCAAAGTAAATGTTTCGGCCGGCATAGTTGTCCTTGGCAAAAATCCCGTCGTTCTTCAAGTCAGTCTTGTTAGATGAGAAGAGGTCGGCAGCCCCACCCCACAGTTGAGGGTTCTTGGCAGCCAATTCTTGGAGGACATCAGCACCAACAACCCGCGTTGCAATTTCAGAGCCGTTTTCGTAATCATCCTTGACTGCTGAGGTATCTAGTTCGGTTGTCGTCAATTGCTTGTATTCTGCCGGGTAATCTGCGGCGTACTTGCCAGCCAACTGCTTCCAAGCATCGTAGGCGTCCTTCTTGGCATCAACGTACTGGCCAAAGCGGTCTTCAACCCCGTCAGGGTATTCAAATGGTTGGTAGTTCCAGTTGTACGCCTTCCGAGCAGCAGCAACGTTGGCTTCGCCCAGCGCAGAACCGTGAACCTTGTTAGTCCCGGCATCTGGAGTGTTGTAGCCAATGATCGTCTTGATTTCGATCAAGGTTGGCTT
Source organism: Limosilactobacillus sp. (assembly GCF_041859915.1). Lineage (GTDB taxonomy): Bacteria > Bacillota > Bacilli > Lactobacillales > Lactobacillaceae > Limosilactobacillus. Next base: position 5,951 of record NZ_JBFLGB010000078.1, on the reverse strand, counting down.
ATCAGTGGTCTTGGCCATTGCAATTGCCTTACTGATGTCGTCAAAGTTGTTACCATCAGCAACCTTCAGATAATCCCAACCAGCAGCTTCAAAACGGGTCTTTTCACGTTCATTGGTACTGAGGCTCAGTGGACCGTCCAGTGAAATGTCATTGGAATCGTAAAGAACAATCAGCTTATTGAGGCCCTTGTCACCGGCAATGTTAATTGCTTCCTGACTGATGCCTTCCATCAAGTCACCATCACCGACTAAGGAGTAAGTGTAGTGGTCGAACAACGGGTAATTTGGCTTGTTATATTTGGCGGCCAGGTGTGCTTCAGCCATGGCCATCCCCACAGCCATCCCCAGGCCTTGTCCCAGTGGCCCAGTAGTGGCATCCACACCGGCTGTGTGGCCGTATTCTGGGTGACCTGGCGTCTTTGAATTCAGTTGGCGGAAGTTTTTAATGTCTTCGAGACTAACGTCATACTTGTTAAAATGCAGCAAACTGTAAAGCAGCGCCGAACCATGCCCTGCAGATAGGATAAAGCGGTCGCGATTCAGCCACTTAGGATCGTTAGGGTTGAAGTTTAAAAACTTTTCCCATAGTACGTAGGCCATTGGGGCCGCATCAATCGTAATGCCCGGGTGCCCACTCATTGCCTTTTCGATCATATCAATACTCATGAACCGCAGTGAATCAACTCCGGCTTGGTCAAGTTTATCCATGATTGTTCCTCCCTCATGTGAGTTGTCTTCTATATACAATTTCATTGTAGGTGAAAGCGCTCCCCGTCTTCAGTCAACTAATGTCCTTTGCAATGGACAATCAGGACCAACCACCCTTGACTCAACAATAAGCAGTCGAAATAAAAATAGCGATGTCGCCTCAACTCAAAGAGTCTTAGCGACACCGCTATTTGTTCAATTTAATGGCACAATCTTTTTTTGGGAAGAGAATATTGTTATCGCGATTGTGCCATGAGGTGGATTGACTAGTGCTTTGCGCGGTAGTCAGCCAACATCTGACTCAGCTTGGTTGCATGTTTCTTAATAGTGGCTGCATCACCCTTAGCCAGCAGGCCACCAAAGCAGGTAATGTCGGCACCTGCATCCAAGAAGTCATAGAAATTGTCAAAGTTGATCCCACCAGAAGCCAGTACCGGAACGTATGGCGTTGGGGTAATTGAAGTCTTAATCAACTTTGGACCATCAACAGCTGAACCAGGGAAGAACTTGATAAATGAAGCTCCGGCCTTCAGCGCAGTCGTCATCTCAGTAATTGAGTGGCAACCTGGGCAGTAAGGAACCTGGTACAGGTTAGCAATTTCAGCTACTTCTCGGTCAAATTGTGGTGACAGAATAGCATCTGCGCCGTGAAGAATTGCTAAACGCGCAGTTGCTGGGTCCAGTACCGTCCCGGCACAAATAACCACTTCAGGTATTTCCTTTTTGACCAGATCGATTGAATCCAGCGCAGTCGGAACAGTAAAGCTGATTTCCATCATCTTGACGCCGCCTTCGTAGCAGGCCTTAGCGATTTCCAAGGTCCGTTCAGGCGTTGCACGAACAACAGACATCAAGTTGTAGTCTGCCATTTTCTTTTCAGTGTTTACTTTTTGAATCATTGCAAAGTCCTTTCAAATTAGAACAAGTTCAAGACACCTTTAAGGAAAATACCAATAACGTTGTAGTCCACGTTCGGGAACGTTGAACCGTTGATCCCCATGTGTTGGAATGTTGGCATCAAAACGAGTGGCAGGAAGGCTAAGAGCAGCCCCATGACGAATGAACCAGCGATGGCCCCACGCCAGCCACCAGTAGAGTTCCCAAAGATGGCGGAAGCACCACCAGAGAAGAAGCAAATGTGGGCAGCTGGAATAATAACAGCTGAGAAGTGCAGGGCAAGCATGATCGCAATCGCAACCAACCCGGCCGTATATGAACTAATGAATCCAGCCAGGATTGCAGTTGGTGCGTACGGGAAGATCGTTGGCACGTCCAGTGCTGGACGAGAACCAGGAATAAACTTGGTAGAAATTGAAACGAAGGCGTTCGTCAATTCTTCCAGGAACATCCCAACACCGTACATCAGGATGCTCATCCCGGCAGTGAACGAAATGGCTTGCAGCAGTGGGAATACCAACCAGTGAACACCGCCAGAAACCTTGGTAGTGCAAGCCTTGCCGGCAGCCAGAGTTGCGGCGTAGAACAAGATCAGCATTAAGATGGCAACACCGATAATAAAGTCTTTGAATAATGACAGTAACTTTGGAAAATGAATGTTTTCGGTAGTTTCATCAGCGTGCTTCTTGAACAGTAAACCAACGCAACCAGAAAGGGCGTAACCAATCATGTTAAAGTGACCGATCGCTTGTTGGTCACCGCCAGTAATCTTCCGCATAAATGGCTGACACAGTTCAGGAAGTGCAGTAGAGCAGAACCCTAAGATGACCCCACCAAGGATGCAGGACCAGAAGTCGCTCATCCCGTAGGACTTCAGAATCAAGCCCAGCTCACAAGCAAAGAACAAACTGTGACCACCAGTGAAGAAGATGTTCTTAAATGGTGTAATCCGGGCAAAAATCAAGTTGAAGACAAAGCCCAGAATCAAAACAACGGAAACAACGAAGCCGTAGTGGTTTTGGGCAGCTGCCGTCGCTGCTTCAGGAGCGGCAATAACCCCGTGAATGTGGAACCCAGTTTGGAACAGCTTGTTAAAGCTTTGCAGGGCAGCGGTGATCATTGCGACCCACCTTGGAAGATGGCGAAACCGACAATGGTCTTAATCGTCCCTTTAATGACGTCAGTACCGGTCTTTCCCTTTTGGGCAATCAAACCGATACAAGCAACCAGCCCTAACAGGATGGCTGGATTACTAAGTAATGCAACGACAAATTTCATGTCTAACTATCCCCCATTAACATTCCATAATTGGCTTTAACTTTTGTTCAATTTCATTGGCATCCATCATGTTGGTAATTCCAATGACCTTCTTGTTCGGGTATTCCTTCTTCAGGTCGGCTGCAACGTCGTTCAAAGCAATGACAACGTCACCGTTAAAGCTACCAACACCATCAAGACTGGAGTGAGAAACATCCAGGTCCCAGCCATTCTTGGAGGCAACGTCCCGTACTTGGACCGTCATCATCGTGCTGGTCCCCATCCCATTACGACATGTTACTAATGCGCTAGCCATAACTAATACTTCCTTTCAACTAATTGTTCACAACTTCATCAGCCAGTGCAGGGCTCTGCGCCGCATCTAATTGTTGGTAGATATCTGGCTTCTGGAGTACTTGCACCAGCTCTGCCATCTGGTCCAAATGGCCTTCAGGCTTGACGGAACTAAGGGTAAAGAGATACTTCACTGGATCATTATCCTTATTGCCAAATTTAACTGGCGTTTTCAAAACCGTTAGCCCAATTGCATCCGCCAGGACACCATCTTTCGAACTGGCATGTGGCAATGCAACATGAGGGGCGATCACGATGTAAGGCCCAGTTTCTTCGGCAATTTCGATGATCCGTTTAGAATATTTATCCGTCACCTTGTTATGATCAACAAGTGGTTGAACCGCTTTCTTAATAGCGTCTTTCCAATCACTGGCCTCAACATTAACCTGGATCAGTCCCGGATCGATTAAAGACACCCCCTAATCACCTCATTTCCATGTCTTATCGTCTAGCAGTATAAATATTTACAAAAAGGTACATAAGCGCAATAATATCTTATAGCAGAGTGCAAAAACTGCTCACTCAAATTGGGGGCTATTTTAATGATTACTTTCAGTAAAAGTCGTCACGGCAACGATTTACTCACCATGCTATGTGAATCGAAAACTAAGTTCACAAATTCACAATCTTTAACAGACCAATTGCATATTTCTCGCCGTTCACTCTTCTACACAATTAAAAAGGTCAACAGCTAGTTAAACGCTGCTGGCCTTGGCCCTATCTCTTATATTCGACCGACTGGTTACCTCATCAGCAGCGAAACTAACCAAGCCTTACAACACCTCACGATAGTTAGTGAAGAACAGCCCAAGTTAAACATTCAACTGCTGAAAACACCACGCAATAATGAACGGCAAACCATTGATACTTTCCTGATGATTAGTGACTACTACCCGGTGATTTCGAGCATGCAGCAGCTCTTTAACGTCAGCAAGAATACTATTCTCAGCGATATTCGCTACGTTAAGGCCAACTTGCCAGAGGGACTATCACTAGTCAACACTTCGCATGGGAAGGCCATTAAAGGCACTGAAATCTTAAAACGACGTTGGGTGTTAGCCAACCTCTCAACGATTCTCGAGCTCATTCAAGTACCCGAGTTTGACCAACACCAGGCCTACATTGAGGAACAACTCCAAAAGTTTGAACAAATCACCGGGAGTACACTCACCGGGAATGCGTTCAATTCATTAACGCAATATCTTAAGTGGTACACCCTACGACTAGCCAACCACCACTATTGGCTAACTCATTCTGATACTCAGCAACCCATCACCTACTCACTCTCGAATATGTGGGCAACTCGCTTTCTGGAGGGGTTGAACGTCGAGAACCTTGCCGAAGTCCGTTATCTCAGTGAGATTGTTAACGCCAATCAATTTTCCTACATTAATCGTGACAACCCGATGATGAATAAGCTGCGGCCAATTGCCAAAAAATTGTCCACCTGTGTATCTTGTCGGCTAATGCCCCCCTATCAAGGAATATCAATAAACTGATTGAAAACCTCACTGTTCACCTGGTTCCCACCTACTACCGCTGTAAATACCACATCCAGTACCACAACCCGTTGCTCAACGAAATTACGACCAATTACCAGGAAACCTTTCAATTAACTAAGTTATCTGTATCGCCACTGGAAAAATTCTTAGATACCAAGCTGTCCGACGATGAAATCTCCCTCATCTCGATCTACTTTGGGAGTGCTCTCCGCAATCAGCACCAGCAAACCCAGAAAAACGAGATCCTGGTGGTTTGCTCGAGTGGGATTGGTACTTCACACCTGCTCTTTAGCCAGCTCAGAAATGTTTACCCGTCAGTCAACTTCCGGCGGCCCTTCAACACCCTGGAACTGGAAAACGTCAACTGGAGCAACGTTGCCGGCATCATCAGCACCTTGCCCATCAACCATGACCACCACGTTCCCCACATTCAAATCCAGCCCATGCCTTCGAAGGCTGATTGGCATGCTATCCAACGCTTCCTCGTAGACACGCACATCCTGTCAAAGAATACCGTATCCCGCATCAACATTGAATCACTCATGGATGTGATCTCAGAATTATGCCCGGATTGAACATCCCCAGCAGTTGAAAGAGGCTTTAACTGACTTCCTGCTTTCGGCCAAAAGTATTAGCATGAACTATCCGAACAAGGAAAAGTTTCTGGGGATCAACCCCCATTATCTCCAGCTGTTTAACAGTCAGATGGACTGGCGGGATGCCATCCACCAGTCATTTGCCCCCTTAGAAAGAAGTGGCGCCATCGAAGGCCGCTACGTTAAAAAAATTATTGATTCAACAATCAAACACGGTGATTTCATGGTCATCGGTAATGGGATTATGCTGGCCCATGGCGGTCCGGCAGATGGTGTCAACGAGTTAGGGATTGGCCTTAACCTCTTCAAACAATCATTCAAAAGCCGGGGTGGACAAAATATTCGCATTGTCATCACCCTGGCCCCCGTAGATGCTAAACTCCAGGTACCATTTCTGGAAGTCATGCTCAGGTATGCTTCTGATAGCAAGTGGCTAAAGCAGGTTGATGACTGCACTTCAAAAAATGAGCTGATGAACCTCCTCCAACAAAGTCACTTACTAGCCAACTAAAGTCAGACCCCCAAGTGATAGCTTGGGGGTCTTATTGACTAAAAAAACAGGTGCCGGCCAACACCAGCACCTGTTGAGGTGATTATTTATTAATTACAGAGCTTCATAAGCCTTGGCCACATTTTC
>NZ_JBFLGB010000077.1:0-7533 GCF_041859915.1 Limosilactobacillus sp. | reverse complement strand
TTGTTAGCTCGGATTCAAGCTTTGAGTTGACCAGCATGCCGCATTGTTGGTTTAACCAAAAAATCAATTTTTTAACACCAAGGGATAAGTGCGCCCCAAATTTAGAAAAGTTTCGTTAAGCGATCACCAAACATGATCGAAGCATCAGTAAAGTGCTCATTAAGGTCAAAAGCAGCCCACCATTTTAACGAAATCGTTAAAATGGTGGGCTGTTTTGAAGCTATGAATAATTCGGGCTACTATTTACTCTATAAGCTGTTGGAGACATTCCAACGTAATGCTTGAAAATCCGCGTAAAATAATTCGGGTTATTAAAAGATAAAGTATAGGCGATCTCAGAAATATTTACAGAACTATTTATTAGCATATATTGAGCAGCTTTAACTTTTTGGATATTAATATATGAGCTGATTGTTTGATTATATTTTTTCTTGAATGAATGAGCCAAAGAACTTTTAGAACAGCCTAAATTTTGAGCTAAAATTGTTAAAGATAATTTTTGATTAATATGATTTTTAATATAAGATGAACATTTTTCAGGAATTGATAAAGCAGATTCATCTTTTATTTTTTGAATTTCTTTAAAACAACGAATAGCCACTTGTTTCATCCAAATTTCAAAAGGAGGAATATTTTTTTTGAATTCAATTGTCCCTAAAATGTCATCTTGTATTTTAAGAGCAACATCTATTAGTACTTGTCCGCTTTCAATAACGTTATTCATTAATAAGCTTACAAAACGAATCATAACGTCCTTTTCTCCTCGAGCATAGTTATTTTGTTCGAATATCGTACCCATATACTGAGTCAATGTTAATTTATCTAAGGCCATATTAAATTGATTAAAATTAAGATTCTTAATAGTCTTAAAAATTGTTTGTTCGTTTTTAAATTTAGCGGTTAAGTCTATTTTGGAATTAAAATCTACTTCCTTTTGAGCAGTAGGTATTTTTTTTACACATGTTTTCCAATTAGGCTTTTTCTTATTAGTAAACAATTGATAAGCCAAAGAGCTTAATGAATTAAGATTATCAACAAATTTAGTAATTTCACGATAATCTTGTGGAATATTAGTTGTATTAATGTGTGGGATTATAAGTAATCGACGAATTTTATCGATTGGAATGATTGTGACATAAAAATTATTTAGATTAACAATAGTTAAAGTATTGGGAACTTGAAGTTGGAGCGATTCTTTAGCTAATTCTGTCATATTAAAGGCATTATTATCAGAAATTAGGGAAATATCAGTTCCATTGAAAAAATAAAAATCCACTGATGCTACATTACCTAATAAGGAAAACAGTTCTTTTTTCATAAATTTGGCCTCAATCAAATATACAAAATAGTATAGTTATTTGCAAAATAATATAGTTAATTTCGTCACTGTTAATTATATACTTCCCCCTAGGTATTAACAATTGATTATTTGAAAGGGATTTATTTTATGGAAAAATTAAATTACAAAATGTATAAATCTGGGAAAAATGGGGTTTTTGCAGCTATTGCAGTTGTTGCTTTGGGTATTGGAGTAAGCGAGGGCACGTACACAGCAAGAGCGGATGTTACTGCAACTACTACGTCGACTGATAATTCAGCAAATAATAATTCTACGGATAGCGGTACTGCAACTACTGCATCAACCGATAATTCAACAAATAATAATTCTACGGATAACGGTACTGCAACTACTGCATTAACCGATAATTCAACAAATAATAATTCTACGGATAGCGGTACTGTAACTACTGCATCAACTGATAATTCAACAAATAATAATTCTACGGATAGCAACACCACTACTTCATTGGTTGATAATCCTAAAGTAACTACAGTTAATAATGGATTGGTAAATGCCATTTCTATATCCAATAACAGTATAACAACCAAGAATACAGATAATCCCATGATTAAAAGTACTATATTGGCGTCTAACAATGTACAGCCTGCTACTTCTATTGGTAAAGATAACTATTTAAAAGAACTTGGAATTGATATCAATAATTTAAATGCTAATAGTGTTTTGAAATTGGCCTCTTTATTCCATATTTTTGCAAATCAGGCTAGTCTAAGTGCCGATACTAATGGTAATTTGGCCGTTGGTATTTTAAATGATTCTAATGATTTTGGTACACGTGGTGATTCATACAATTTAACTAGTGGTGATATTTATTACATTCAACAACTGGCAAAAGATCTTCAAAGTAACGCTTTTAGAAATAAAACATTTAATCATGTAGTATTAGGCAAAGATGTTAATGTATCAATTGAAAACAACAAAGTCTTAATCAATGGTATTACTATGGATAATTTAAAACCTGAAGATGTCTATCAAGATACCAATGGGCAGAAATATATTGATTTTAGTGATGTATTCCAACAATTGGTAAAGGCATCCACTAGTTATGCTAGTACTTCTCAGTCAATAGGTGTTATTTCAAATTATTCTGATATGAATAATCGCTATATTGATGTTTCAGGAGTAGCAGCTGGAACACAAATTATTTATGTAAATGTTCCATTCGAATATTTAAGTAGTCCACAGTCAATTACAATCAAAGGAATATCTAATTTATTGACTGGTCCAACCATAGTAATTAATGTCACTGGCATTCCCGATGGAAATCAAAATATTTCTACACAAGTTCAATTAAACTACGACGATGGTACAAATTCTTTATCTAATGGGGAGTCACATTCTGAACCAAATCATATATTATGGAATTTTGGAACTGGGAACCAAACATTTAATTTTACTGAAGGCTGCTTTATGGGAAGTATTTTGGCTCCTAATGCAACCATCAACGCCGGCGTGAATATCGATGGGAACATTGTTGCTAATATAGTTAATATAACAGGTGGAGAATCGCATAGATGGGATATTCAGCCGACTCAACCGACTCAACCAACTCAACCGACTCAGCCGACTCAGCCGACTCAACCAACTCAATTAATTGAAAATAACAAAAACAATAGTCACACAATATCTTCAATTAATGGTAAAACAAATAATCAACCTAAGAATAATAATTTAGCATCTAAAAATAATACTGCTTTACCGCAAACAGGTGAAAAATCAAAAAGTTCTGTTTCAATCCTAGGTGTTCTATTACTAATATTAGGAAGTTTAACAAGTTGGTTTACCTATAGAAAGAAACGAGAAAATTAATTAATTAATTAGTTTTGATGAAATTAAAAAGGTAGTAGTGAGATTAATCACTTGGCAATGCCTTTTTTCGTTACTTCACATCTGATCTAAGGTACCAACGTTTATAACCGTTCGCCCTGTGATTTGGCCACCTTCTTCAGGTCATCAACATACTCGCGAGTGGCTTCATTCATCAAGTAGGCAATATCGATATGCAATCGTTGTTCGTACGTCCACCAATCGGTCACCCGAAACGTTTCCTTAGCACCTTTCACCCGGGCCACCTGGTGAGCAGTTGCATAGTCGGCCAACGCCTGGCTCATTGACTGAACGGTTAGCTGACCATCGGCCTCTGCTAACGTTGATTGTTCAATAACATATTCAAACGCCATAACCCCGCGGCCCCAAACATCAGCAACGGTTTGCGACTGTAAGTTAAGCGAGCGGTGAAAGAACTTTGTTAACACGGCATTAACTGCCTCATTAGTCAGGGTTTCGGCCTGCCGCCGCACAATCAAGGTGGCCCGATTAATCAACACCCGGTGAATTGCCAGGTAAATAATTGCCACGATCGCCAGTGCTGCAATAAAGAAGATGACCATTGTCATAATATTGTGTTCCTCCTCAAGTTTCGCCGCTATCAGCATACCACATGGTGATTTTGACGACAATCACCTAGAGATGTGATAAAATACTAAGATGATTATGTGACAAATAGATTGTGAGGATTTGTAAAATGACTTTTAAGGTATACTACCAATTAACAAAGACAGCGACTCCCCGGCGTGAAAACACCCGTGCTCTGTACATTGAAGCTGCTTCCGAACCAGAAGCACTGTCGCTGGTCGAAAAGAATACAGACTACAATATTGAATTTGTCGAACTGCTGGATGACAAGGCTTTAGAATTTGAAAAAAAGGATCCCAACTTTAAGTTAACGACCTTTTAATTCTGTAATCCATCAGTGATTAAATTTGTCCGGGAGATTTTTTTGCCCGGCTTTTTTTACTACTTCGAAAGGAGGAGCGCAGTGCACTACTCAGTAATCGTCAACCCCGTTGCCGGCGGTGGCAACGCTAAAACGGTCTGGGAGCAAGTAGCCCCGTTGATTACCAACCATGGAGATACCTACACGGTGACCTTTACCAAGCGACCTGGTCATGCCACCCGCCTCGGCGCCCAGCTGGCCCGCCAATTGCGGGATCAAAGCGGTCAAGCAGTCCTCGTCGTTGGCGGTGACGGGACCTTCAACCAAACACTCAATGGTCTGATGACCAACGGTATCCCTGAAGAAGAACGCGTCCCACTCGCCTATATTCCTTCAGGATCGGGTAATGATTTTGCCCGGGGCTTTGGCCTCAGTGAAAACCCGACTAAGGCAATGCAGCAAGTTCTTTCGGCGACCCACCCAACCAGGGTCACCATTGGCGAGTATAATGAAGCGATCAAACATGAACACCGTTATTTCCTTAATAATGTGGGGATCGGGTTTGACGCGGCCATTGTCAGTCGGACCAACGCTTCACAGAGCAAGAAAAAACTCAACCGGTTTAAACTTGGGTCCTTTGCCTACCTGGCTAACGCCATTTCGGTACTCTATAACATCACCTCTTTCCCCCTGTCTGTCGATTCGGGCCACTTCCACGACCACTACCAAAACGCCATGATTGTCATTGCTAGCAATCATCCCTACATCGGCGGTGGTTTCAAAGTCGCCCCTGAGATGTCCCTCTTTAATGACGAGGTGGAATTGGTCGTTGCTGAACGCCATAACTGGGTGCTGACCCTCTGGGAATGTCTTCAGTTAGCTCGTGGCAAATTGTCCAAGTCACGCTTTGCACACGTTTACCGGGGGAAACGCCTGCATTATTCGACAACTTCGCTCGAATTTGGTCAGTACGACGGCGAAGAAATGGGCAACCGTTTCGTGGACCTGACCATTTCAACTGACCACTACCCCTTCTGGGCAGACCGTCATCAAGAATAAAAAACGTGAGAGAAGCAATAAGCTTCTCCCACGTTTTTTGATAATGCAAAAAGACTAGTTGACACTTCCCGCAAAGCTTGGTGCAAAGTAAGGACTAATCGTCTGAATTTCGACGTTTTGTCCTGGTTGCGGTGCGGCAACGTATTGGTTGTTGCCAATGTAAATGGCAACGTGATAAGTGCTACCATGCTGGCCCCAGAAAAGCAGGTCCCCTGGTTGTGCCTGGGAAACTGGCTTTTGACTGACGCAGCTCTCCAGTGAAACGGTGTAGTGTGGCAGCTGTTTACCCTCACTATGGGCGTAAACATAATCAACTAAGCCAGAACAATCCATCCCACTAAGGCTGTTACCACCGTAAACGTATGGAATATTGCTATTAGCCAATTTCACCGCCAGACTAACTACTGAACCAGTCTGTAAGTCAGCATTGGCACTATTTTGCGACCCGTTTTGCTGGTTGGTAGCTGGCGCTTGGGCCGTCGAGTCGTTATTGTTAGCTGGTGTCTGCTGTTGTGCAGGCTGATTAGTAGTTTGACTGTCCTGCTGGTAATTTGCCGGAGCCTGTGGTTGGGCAACCGCCGACTGCCCCCACTGAACCTGGGGAGCAGCTGACTGCTGTTGGCTATTAGCAACATTAAATGACTGCTGCTCTTGCGGCTGGTCATTGTTGGCAGTGGTGGACTGGTTGGTAGTCTCCTGTGAGGTCGCAGTCTGCTGGTCAGCAACCGGAGCTGCAGAAGCATCCTGGTTAGGCTGAGCAGCTTGACTCTCCTGAGCAGGTGCAGCAGTTGGTTGCGCCGGTTGACTAGTCTGAACCGCTTGCTGGTCTGCTGACTGGCCAGCTTGAGCTGCTGGTTGACCAGTTTGCGCTGTCGGCTGACTAGCAGCGGGTTGTGCTTGCTGCTGTCCACTAACCGGGGCAGTAGTCGGTTGTTGAGCCTGCTGTTGTTGGTCCTGCTGCTGAGCATTGGACTGTGATTGCTGCGGAACCACCGTCGTGGCGGCCGCAGGATCAGTGGCCGGCGTTGCTGACGCCTGGTCAGCCACCTGACCACCACGAACTAATAGCCGTTGACCGACATGAATCAGGTCTGGATTACTTAACTGGTTCCAGGCCGTCAATTGGCCAACAGTCACATGATAGCGGTGAGCAATCTGCCCTAAGGTATCACCAGATTGCACAACGTAGTAGCTGTCTGCTGATGGTAAGTTTAAAGTTTGCCCAGCATGGATCAGGTCAACGCTATTGTTCAGCCGTGTAACCGATGGATTGGCTTGTTCAACCGCCTTGACTGACACGCCCGCCTGGTTGGCGAGGTTCCAAACAGTATCACCCTGCTTCACGGTGATGGTCTTGGCACTGGCTGTCGTCGCGGCAGCCGCTAACACACCAAGTGTGCTGACCGTTCCCAACATTAGTTGGCGAACGGTTTGGTGATGACCAGCCGGTTTGGCAACTTTTTTCATTCCTTAACACCCTCCCATAGATTAATCGCGACCCATTTCAGTTTTAGCTCACGTTATAACTAGCGTATCATTAGCTTTTTTATTCTAACAGCGAACGTATGATCGACTGACCACTGAAGAGCATTTATCCACCCAGAAACGGCGTCACGCCGGCCTTCACCATCAGACTATCAAATGATTAAGATTTAGTTAAATTAATAAGAGATTTATGAATTGGACCCCCGACTTTAAAGAATTTATTAACAATCATTCGATAATAGGCCATTTGATCACCAGGTTGCTACAATAAAATTAGCAGCTTGTGCTAAGGAAGTGATGAGATGGTCAACCTGTACTTTCATACTAACGATCCATCGAAAAGAAAAGCGGTGAGATGGCTAACTGACCATAATATCGCAGTCACGCAACGCAATTTGGGGAAAGAACCGCTAACTAAGGCGGAGGTGACCAAGTTGCTCACTCTCTGCTTAAACGGTACTGATGACCTCATTTCCAAACGGTCACGAGAAACTAAGTCATTAAAAATGGATAGTGAGAATGTCACCATTAACCAATTAACTGTTGCCATTCAAAAAAATCCACACATCCTGAAAAACCCAATTATTTTTAATAGTCACAAGCTGATTACGGGTTTCGACCAGGAAAAGATGGGGGTCTTCATTACCCCTCACCAGCGGCGGTTAGAATTATCCGCCCTCTTTGCAAAATTAACCAACCAATCTGGTGGTAATTTTAAAATGGCTTAACCCATCGTTAACCGCTCGTCGATAATCAAACCATCTACACCTGCTTTGAAGTGCCCCATAATTGTTAGACAAAGATCTAACGATTGTGGGGCACTTTTTATGACTAAATATAGTTCTGAATTCAAGGTAAAGCTTGTTCGTGAATGGGCAACAGATGGCTTAAGTTCATACCAGTTAGCTAAAAA
>NZ_JBFLGB010000076.1:0-7726 GCF_041859915.1 Limosilactobacillus sp. | reverse complement strand
TTGATTACCAACTTTAGTATTCAACTGAATTCCCTTAAAGTTAATAGTCAAATCAAGGTCTTTAAAAAGATGCAAGTTTAACAACTTATCACGTAATTGAACTATCAAAGAATCCAAAAGATCGTCATCTAAAACCAGATTAATAATTTGCCAATGTTTATCTTGACTTAATTCATTTGCTACATCAGTCATCAACGTTGTTTTCCCAGCACCACGTTGTCCGTATATTAAGGATGTTTGAAATGGTGAACGCTGACGATTCAACTCGGTAATAATCCGCTTGGTTAATGAATCACGATCAAGGAAAATACTAGGGACCGCTCCAAAGCTCGGATTAAATGGATTTTTTGTCATCAGGGACACCTCATTTTATAACTTTTTATAACTTTAAAATACTTTTATAACTTTTTATAACTTTTACCAAACCAAGATTACCAATAATAGACCATTTCAAATGCTTCAGTTAATGCCGTATTTCAAATTCATGAACTATTTATCTATAATTAATATAAATGTTAACGATTTGACAATGATATAGACTTAGCTGTTGAAAATAATCCGTGTATATCATATACTACTTCGTGTTGGGGTAGGAACTCCCGAGTAATTGTTCGGCGGAACGGAATGTGAACGTCGAAAGGAAGTCATTTGGGCTGCTTGGGTTTTCCGCATTCACCACATTGGACACTCGTCAATGTCGTCCCCAACAAAATATCTTAGGGAGGTTTTGATAATGTCAATCTTATCTTTTACTAGTCCACGTTTCACAACCAGGCAGATGACCCTGGCATCAATGCTAATCGCCTTACAGGTCGTCCTGGGTAAGCTTTCGGTTGGTGACCCGACCGTTGTTAAAGTCGGCCTAGGTTTCATGGCTACGGCCCTAATTGGTTACTTCTTAGGGCCTTGGACCGGCGGAATTGCAATGGTCATCAACGATTTGATTTCCAACACCATTTTGAGCTCCGGAACCCTTTTCTTCCCGGGCTTTACCTTCTCGGCCTTCGTGTCTGGCGTGATTGCGGGGATGTTTCTTTACAATCAAAAAATCACTTGGCAACGGGCCCTGGTTTATGAATTCTTCCAGATCCTGATCACCAACGTTATCTTCACGACGCTATGGATCTACCTGATGAGTCTGAGTTCATCTAGTACCGGCCGTACTTTCATGGCCCTGCTAACGATTCGGTTACCTAAAGAAATTATTACCTGGCCAATCGAAGGATTAGTCGTTTACTTTATCCTTCGCCAAGTCGCCAAAATCAACTTACCGACTAGTAGATAAGAAATAATTGCCAAAAACTCTTGCAATTTCTAAAATTTAGGTTAGAATACCATTAAAGAATTAAAAAAGCGATGAGAAAGAAGAGTAAATAGTCGCGTTCGTCCAGTGAACCGGTGGCAGTGAGAGACCGGTCGACCCCGGACTATTGAAAAACACTTTGTCGAATGCCGCTGACCCAAATGCGTTATGCAAAGTAGGCTCAGTCGTCGCCGGTACGTTACCACACCGGGAGAACATGCTCGTGTTCTAAAAGAGGTCTAAGTGCTTTTGCTTAGGCAACTTGGGTGGTACCGCGGAAAGAAGCCTTTCGTCCCTTAGTTAATGGGGACGGAAGGCTTTTTTGTTCGTCTTCAAATCTAAATTCTTTAAGGAGTGCTATCTATGAGTTTAATTATTCCAAAAGATTACGATCCAAAGTTATCTATTCGTGATACCGAAGCTGCGATCCGGTTCATCCGGGAAAACTTCCAGGAAGAATTTGGTCACGAGTTACACCTACAGCGGATGTCCGCACCAATGTTTGTTGAAAAGGGAACCGGGCTCAACGATAACTTGAACGGGGTTGAAAAGCCAGTTTCCTTCACCATGCAATCACTACCGGGCAAGACGATTGAAGTTGTTCACTCCCTCGCCAAGTGGAAACGGTTAGCCCTGAAGAAGTATGGCTTTGGAATGCACGAAGGCCTCTACACCAACATGAACGCCATTCGGAAGGACGAAGACGTCGACAACTTCCACTCCATCTACGTTGACCAATGGGACTGGGAAAAGATCATTGCCAAGGAAGAACGGACAGAAGAAACGCTGAAGTCCACCGTTCGCCAGATCTTCAAGGTTATCAAAAAGATCTCCCGGGAACTCTGGAACCTTTATCCTGACGCCGTTTACCAACTGCCTGATGATATTCACTTCATTACTACCCAGGAACTGGAAGATCGCTGGCCAGACCTGTCCCCAATGCAACGGGAAGACAAGATCGCTAAGGAAATGGGTGCTGTCTTTGTTATGAAGATCGGTGACAAGTTACGTCGTTCCGGTAAGCCGCACGATGGTCGGGCACCCGACTATGATGATTGGCAGCTTAACGGGGACATCATTTTCTGGTACGAACCACTGCAATGCAAGATTGAAATCTCCAGCATGGGGATCCGGGTTAGTCCTGAATCAATGCGTGAACAGCTGAAGAAAGCCGGCGTAGAAGAACGGGCTAAACTACCATTCCATAAAATGTTGCTCAACGGCGAATTACCATATACAATTGGTGGAGGAATTGGTCAGTCCCGGCTCTGCATGCTCCTGCTTGGCAAGGCCCATGTTGGTGAGGTACAAGCCAGTGTTTGGCCAAAGGATATGCTTGAAAAGTGCGCCAAGGCACACATCCAGATTCTGTAAAATAACAAAGGTTGGGAGAGTATAGTACAGTGGAAACAATTACAATTAGTGAATCACCAAAGCACGTTGGCGAAACCGTTAAAATCGGTGTTTGGCTGACGGATAAGCGGTCTAGCGGAAAAATTGCCTTCCTGCAGCTGCGGGACGGTACCGGATTTTTCCAAGGAATCATCCGCAAGAACGATGTCTCAGAAGAGATCTTTAACCTCGCTAAGCATGACCTCCACCAGGAAACCAGTTTCGTGGTAACCGGTAAGATTGCTGAGGATCAACGGTCTAAGTTTGGCTATGAGATTCATATTCAAGACATTAAGGTCGTTGGCGAAAGCGAAGATTACCCGATTGGTAACAAGGAACACGGAATCGACTTCCTGCTTGACCACCGTCATCTCTGGTTACGGTCCCGCAAGCCTTGGGCATTGATGCGGATCCGGAGCCGGGTAAAATTAGCTACGATGGAATTTTTTGACAAGCATGGTTTCACTCAGTTCGATGCACCAATCCTGACTTCCTCCGCTCCTGAAGGAACAACGGAACTGTTTGACGTTAAATACTTTGATACCGATGCTTACCTATCCCAGTCCGGTCAGCTCTATGGTGAAGCCGGCTGCATGGCATTGCGGCGAATTTACACGATGGGGCCAACTTTCCGGGCTGAAAAGTCTAAGACCCGGCGCCACATGACTGAATTCTGGATGATCGAACCAGAAATGGCTTGGTGTCACGAAGAAGAAAGTGAACAGATTCAGGAACAATACGTTGCCTACCTGATCCAAGACCTCATTGACCACTGTGCCACCGAGCTCGAAATGGTGGGTCGGTCCGTCGAAAGCCTGAAGCCATTCACCGAACTGCCATATCCACGGGTTACCTACAAGAAAGCCATTGAAATGCTGCAAAAGGGTGGCCTCGATGTTAAGTATGGCGATGACTTCGGTTCACCGGAAGAAACCTACCTGGCCGACCAATTTAAGAAGCCCGTCTTCATCAAAAATTACCCACGGTCCATCAAGGCCTTCTACATGCCAACCGACCCTACAGACGACCGCCAAGTTATCTGTGCTGACCTGTTAGCACCTGAAGGTTATGGTGAAATCATTGGCGGTTCTGAACGTTCCTACGATTATGACTATATCACCAATAAGTTGGAAGAAAATGGCCTGTCCAAGAAGGACTATGGCTGGTATGATGACCTGCGTAAGTACGGTTCTGTTCCCCACTCTGGTTTCGGGATGGGACTAGAACGGTTCCTCGCTTGGGTCACTCTTCAAGATCATATTCGGGAAAACATTCCGTTCCCACGGATGATCAACCGGC
Source organism: Limosilactobacillus sp. (assembly GCF_041859915.1). Lineage (GTDB taxonomy): Bacteria > Bacillota > Bacilli > Lactobacillales > Lactobacillaceae > Limosilactobacillus. The sequence continues at coordinate 3,732 of NZ_JBFLGB010000076.1, read as the reverse complement.
TACGCCCATAACAAACCAAATTTAACAATAACTTTAACCCCCGTAAACATCGAAAAACGTGTTTACGGGGGTATTTTAGTTAATGATGGTCCGTTCTATTTTACGAAAATGAGCTTTTCGTAATTTTCATCACACATTGGTAACTGCTATTCGTTGAAAATGCACTTTTCGATAAATAAATTCTTTAAATACCCTTGACAATTCATGGTTAGGCATGTATATTAAAAAACAATTAGAAAATGATTATAAAAACACGTTGAAAAGAACAGTAATTGTAATTAAATTTTCAGAGAGTCCTTGTTTGATGCGAAAGGATAACGAGATTACAACGAAAATCACTTTGAGTGCCCGAATGAACTAACAGTAATTCGCGGTGGGAGTAGCCCATTATCGCTACCGTGTTTAATGATTTATTCATTGAACATTGAAGTTAGTGGTGTAAGCCATTAACAAAGACAGGGTGGTAACACGCAGAAGCGTCCCTCGATTCGTCAAAGAATCAGTGGGACGCTTTTTTATAACCATTCTCTAGCTAATAAGCAAAAGAGAGGAAGTCTTGATTATGAAATTCACTATCGTTGGCGCTGGTGCTATGGGATTGCGTTTTGGTGTGTTACTACAAGAAGCTGGTAACCAAGTCGACTTTGTTGAAGGCTGGAAGCCACATTACGACAAAATAAAAGAACAAGGAGGGGTTTACGTTACTAGGGAGCACCAGAATAAACATCTGGTTCCCGTGAATGTATATACCCCCGAAGAGTACACCGCGACGGATGCTGATTTTGTCTTTTTTGAATTAAAACAGATGCAGCTCGATGATATGCTAAAACGTTGTCGACATTTCTTTAAGAACCAATACTGTTTAACCGCCATGAACGGCATGGGGCATATCGAAAAATTACTAAAATTCTTCCCGAAAGAAAAATTGGTTGCAGGCACGGCCTTGGTGGCTACCATTCTCACCGGTCCCGGTGAAGTCGAATTCGTGGGCAAGCCCGGGCTAGGGACCACCAATTGGGCTAATTACACCGAAAAGCCCGACGACAAAACAAGACAGTTAATGACCGAACTAAAGAAAGCCAACTTTAACCCTTCTCTCAAGACCAACTTCATGGGAACGTTAATGGCAAAGGTCGTTTTCAACTCAGTGGTTAATACTCTCTGTACCATGTTTGAAATTACAATGGGTGAATATGCCAACTTTGAAAAAGCCGATGAGCTATCACGGCAACTAATTGATGAGGCATACGATGTCTGCGAACGAGCTGGGGTGCAATTAGTTAGCACCCGGGCTGAAGAGTTAAAGTCTGTCGATTATGTTTCCAAAGTTGGCAACCCCCACCACTACCCTTCAATGTACCAAGACATGACCCATGATCGACCGGTGGAAGTTGATTATATCAATGGTTATTTAGTTCGACTAGGTCGTAAATATCATTATGAAGCTAAAACTCATAATTTTGTTACCAACCTAGTCCATTTAGCCGAAGCAACTCGTGAACATAAGTAATAAACTAAGGAGTGATTAAAATGACATTTAAGTTTTCTAAACGTGTTCCTGTTGGTGGTAATGATGCAGTTGGAGCTATCCTCCAAGCCGCGGCGGATCCAAAAGTAATTTCATTTGCCGGCGGTCTGCCTGCTCCAGAAATGTTCCCCGTTAAGGCGATGAAAGAAGCTACCGACAAGGCCTTTGAAAAACATGGTCGCCAGGCAATGCAATATGGTTCTTCAGCTGGTTTAACTGAACTTAGGCAATTGATTCTTAAACGAATTGCCCGCAAGGAAGACGTGCATGCCAAGCTGGAAAATGTATTGGTGACCACGGGTTCTGAACAAGCAATCGACCTGGTTGGCAAAGCCTTTGTTAACCCCGGTGACACCGTCCTAGTTGAACAACCTACTTACCTGTGTGCCCTGAACGTTTTAAAAACATACGGCGCTAATATCGTTGGTGTCCCAATGGATGAAGATGGTATGCGTATGGATGCCTTAGAAGATGCTTTGAAGGCCCATCCAAATACTTCTTTAATTTATTCAGTGCCAAACTTCCAAAATCCAACTGGTCGGACGATGCCAGCAGAACGAAGAAAGAAATTCGCTGAATTGGCATCCAAATACGACGTTCCTTTGCTCGAAGATAACCCTTATGGTGAGATTCGCTTTGCTGGGAAGCATGTCCCATCCGTGAAGTCTTTCGATCCCGACGGCCACGTCTTCTACATGAGCACCTTCTCTAAGATTTTGGCACCTGGTTTTCGTCTTGGCTGGATCGTAGCTGAACCAGAAGTTATCCAAAAACTAACTGTTTTGAAACAGTCAGCAGACTTACACACTGACAACTTAGTTCAATATGCCGTTACTGAATTTCTAAAGGATAACGACGTGGATGCCCATGTTAAAGACATTTGTAACCTCTATGGTAAGCGAAAGAAATTAATGACCGACGGAATTAAGAAATACTTCCCTAAGTCGGTTAAGTATACTAATCCTGAAGGTGGTATGTTCCTATGGGTAACTGTTCCCGGGGTTGATGATACAGTGGCTCTCTTCAAGAAATGTTTGAAGCACAACGTGGCCTTCGTCCCTGGTGACCCATTCTTTGCTGGTAAAGCAGATCCTGGTACTTTCCGTCTAAATTATTCTAATGCCAAGGAAGACAAGATCATGGTTGGGATGAAACAACTAGGGGCTGCTTTGGATGAAGCGTTAAAGAATTAAATGACGCCAATGATAGACATTTCAAAGTAAATTCTTTGTTTTGAAATACTTTTATGTTTATTAATCTAATTGTTCTAATTTGTAAGCCATAACAAAATAAGTCTCCCAAGTTTGAACTGCCCTAAAATTGTTAGACAAATCTAACAATTTTAGGGTGGCTTTTTTATATGACAAAGTATTCAACACAATTCAAAATCAAAGTTGTTCAAGAATATTTACAAGGTGGCATCAGCCAATATAAACTATGCAAAAAATATGGCATGGCGGATAAAACAATCGCACAGCACTGGATTAATCTGGCTCGGGAACACGGTTTTGAATCCTTAGCAGTTAAACATACCAAGAAACGTTATATTCTTGGAATTACTCTTTTAGCTTTGACATCCTTTGCTAATTTAGTTCCACCAAGAGTTTTAGGTTTAATGGCGGACCAACTAGATACGGGCCATATTTCTTGGGGTCAATATGGCTTACTTATCTTAGCCGTTATTGCATCTGCAATTGTACTTTATATCTTAAGTTAATACCGTAAATAGCTGGTTCAGTATTTAATAAAAACTTAACACTGCGCCGAGTTAACGCAATAACCTCTTCGTTGGTTTTATCACCATACGGGATATGTGCGTTGTCACCAATGAATACGGTCGATTCATTCGGTAATTATGGCCGACTGCCTGATCCAGGCCAGCACGTCCAGCCCCTTGGCATCCGGCAGGCTTCGGTCCAGCAACACCAGATCGACCGCCTCGTTGCCGAGGCGGCGCCGGAAGTCACTGGAAGACCGGAAGACCGCGCATCCGTATCCGGCCTGCTCCAACCACAATCGCAAAAGTGCGGCCTGGTCGGGATCATCCTCGACACAGCCGATCGTCCACGTCACAGCACTCATTGTTTTCTTCGCGCCCTCAACCGCATGGTCCCCTCACGCTGCTGCCGGACATCTCGGCACTGCACTTCGCTGAGCCAACGTCTCAATCGACTTCGAAATTGATGCGCATGTTCACCCGCCAC
>NZ_JBFLGB010000004.1:0-58782 GCF_041859915.1 Limosilactobacillus sp. | reverse complement strand
CGCCGATTCCAGCGGATTTGCATACCGCAATTAATCAACTGAAGTAAAACCTGAATAGGGAATAATTATCACATGGTTAGCCTGAAGTGAAATGCCAGCTTGTATTTAGCCGTCAATAAATCATGGTTAACATTAAAAAAGCGGATGATAAGGAAATCTTGTTTCCTTATCATCCGCTTTTTTAGATATTAAATAGTTACTTCCACCGTTGAACACAAACTGGTTCAGGACAAGCAACGTTCTTTTGCAACAAGGTTAACTTGCCAGTTGTGGCATCTCGTTTGTAAAGAGTTAAATTGTCACTATTTTGGTTAGAAGCTAACAGGAAGGATTCATCCCGGCTCAAGTTAAAGTCTCTTGGGAAGTCACCTTCAGTTGAAATAGACTGGATGTGCTTAACGGTGAAATCAGGTTGAACGGCGAAAACGGCAATCGTGTTTTCACCCCGGTTGGACGTGTAAATGAATTTACCATCACTAGAGAAGCGGATCGCCGCAGCCCCGTTATGTGCGGTCCAGGTGTCTAGGATCGTCTTGACAGTTTGTACATGGGTAAAGGTAGCATCAGCAGCATTATACTTAAGGACTTCTAGTTTGCTGCTCAATTCGCCGAGTACGTAAGCGTATTTACCATTAGGGTGGAAAGCAATATGGCGCGTACCAAAACCGTCCTCACAATGGTAACGAGAAACCGCAGTTAATTTACCAGCAGCAGAAACGTCATACACTACAATTAAGTCCATTCCAAGGTCACAAACGACCAATCGTTGATCTGGTGTTAGATCAGCGTAATGAACGTGCGGTGCTTCTTGTTCAGGACGGGGGCCAGTTGCCCCTTGGTGGGTTACAGAATCGGTTTGGGTAAGAGTACCATCAGCATTGATGCGAAAGACGTCAACCTTAGCCGTGTGATAGTTAGCACTGTAAAGTAGGTGACGTTGCTTATCCAGACCAACATAAGCCGGTGGGGCACCAGCAGCTAGAACCTTACTGAGCATTTTAGCATTATCGTCTTTAAGAGAATACGAAGCCACGCCACCCTGGTCGTTGATTTGCTTGATTGCGAAGATCAGATTATGATCCCCAACTTGTAAGTAGGCTGGTTTTTGTGATGGAATGGTTAATTTAACATTGGTTAATTTGCCGGCATCATCATCGAGAGTAACGGCATAGACACCCTTACTGTCCTTCTTGGTGTACGTTCCGATAAGAAATTTTTCTTCCAAAATGGAATCCTCCTTTAAAATGTTTACTTACTATAATAGCAAAATTCTGACTATGGTAAACTATAAATATTGAAAAATAAAGGAAGAATTAATGTGAAGAAAGTAGAAAAAAAGCGCCAGCTGGTAGCTCAACACCTAGAAATCTTTCGCTGTCCGGTTTGTCACCAGCCAATTACTAAATTAGTTGGTAATAGTATCGTTTGTACTCAAGGTCACCAAATTGATTTTAACAAGCATGGTTACCTACACTTTCTAAAAGGAGCAGCTGATACTGAGTATGGTCGGGAGATGTTTCTTGCCCGGCGTCAGTTGTTATCAGCAGGATTATTTAAGCCAATTGTACGTCAGATTGCCCAAACTTTACCTAACCGTGCTTTAAAAATTCTTGATGTTGGTACAGGGGAAGGAACACCGCTGAAACAATTAGCTGGTTTTCGCCCCGGTATAACTGACTATCTGGTTGGCTTTGATATTTCTAAAGCCGGGATTACTCTGGCAACCCAGCTTGATTTACCGGCTTTTTTCTGTGTGGCTGATCTGCGGCAACTACCTTTTGTTAACGATAGCTTTGATGTTGTAACGGAATTATTTTCTCCGTCTGACTATGCTGAGTTCAATCGAGTCCTTAAACCAAATGGACAACTGCTTAAAGTAATCCCTAACAGTGACTATTTAATAGAGGTGCGCCATCTTTTGTATGGTTCCACCGCTCGTCATTCCCATTACGATAATTCGCGGGTGCGTGAATTATTTGCTAAGCATTATCCTGGTAGCCGGGTACAACGAATCCGTTATCGCTTCACCGTTCCAACAGGCCTACAAGCTGCCTTGGTAGAAATGACTCCATTGCATTGGGGCAAAGGGATTAGGCAGTTAACAGCAACCGCTTTAGCCAAATTAAGAGTCGTTACGGTTGACGTCAGCCTACTGATGGCCCGGAAAAATTAGAAAAATACTTGCACAAACGATCTAACGGTGCTAAAGTACTAATTGAAATCGTTTAGCAATTGACATCGAACAGATTCGTTGGTAGTTGCTAAGGAGTACTTCATTAAAGCAGCGTTTCGCCGTGCCCACACCGAGACCCTGCTTTTTTTATTTGCTTTGAGGAGAAGATAAGATAAAATGACTAATCATATTGTATTATTTGAACCACTCTTTCCTGCTAATACGGGAAACATTGCCCGCACTTGTGCCGGAACCAATACGGAACTGCACTTGATTAAGCCGCTGGGTTTTTCAACTGATGATAAACATATGAAACGAGCTGGCCTTGATTATTGGAATAAGGTTAAGATTACCTATCATGATGACCTTCAGGAATTTATGAAGAGTGTACCTGATGTTAAGAAGCTTTACCTAGTTTCTAAGTTTGCCAGTCGTGATTATACTGATGTGGATTATACGACTCCGGGTGATCATTACTTCCTTTTTGGCAAAGAGACGACTGGTTTACCGGTCCAGTTTATGCGCCGGTATCCAAACAATGCAATTCGAATCCCGCAAAATGATAACAATATCCGGGCATTGAACCTATCGAACAGTGTCGCAATTGTAATTTACGAGGCTTTGCGTCAACAGAGTTTTCCTAATCTGGCTCGTGTTCATACTTACCATTTTGACAAGCTGAAATAAGCAAGGAGGTTGGCATGGCACAGCGAAAGAAGAAGAATAACCGACGCCGGCGGGTCAACCGTTCATCCAAGAAGCAGCGTCGTTTAGTCGACAACTTGTTAGGAATCATTGTCGCCCTGCTCATGTTAGTGGGCCTTTTTAAGTTAGGTGCACTTGGTACCTTAATTTCTGGAATTTTTAAATTATTGGTCGGGACTGCATATCCTATTTTGATGTTGATTGTCTTCCTTTATGCCGTGGGTTTTGCATTGTATGCCCGTTGGTTACACTTTAGTTTACGGCGAATTAGTGGTTTTGTTGTTGGTTATCTGGGCCTTTTAATTTGGTTGCATGCCTTAATGGTTAACCAATTGAATGTTCATGCCAAAATTCCAGCAGTTACCTGGAGTAACCTTAGTAAGGTTTTGTTAAATGGCGATTCGACCTTGCCAATTGGTGGTGGAATGATTGGCGCATACCTTTATACGGCTAGTGATGCTCTAATTAGTCAGGTTGGAACGGCTATTTTTGCTTGGCTTTTGATGCTTTGTGGAATCATTATTTTCTTTGCCTTACCCTGGCGTGATTTCTTAAAGTTGTGTGGTCGGCTTGTTCAGCGGATGGCTGTTTTGGGAAAGCAAGCTGGACAAGGGATTAAAGCTAAGGCAAATCAACCTGGTGTTACTATTTCACCATTAAAAAGTAATGTGACATCACCCACGACAGCTGCTAAGCCGGCAACTAATTTTAAGGATCATTCAACAACACAGTCGACCAATGCCCCAACAGTTAGGCAGCCGCAACCAATTACGCCGAAAATTACGGTTGCCAGCAACAATCAAGATGAAAAGCCTGCGCCAGATTCATCGCAACCATCTAATTTAGTGATGGCTGGTGGTTCGCCCCAAACGGACAAGGATTATCAGTTGCCACCGTTAACGCTTTTGAGTAAGGTTAAGCCGACTGATCAGCAACAAGACTTAAAGAATATCAAAAAGAATACGAAGATCTTGCAAAAGACTCTCCAATCCTTTAATGTTCAGGCGACCGTTGAAAATGTTAGCCTTGGTCCGTCAGTCACTAAGTATGAATTACGCCCGGCAGTAGGGGTTAAGGTTAGCCGAATTACACATTTAACGGATGATCTGGCGTTGGCCTTGGCCGCAAAGGATATTCGAATTGAAGCACCCATTCCTGGAAAATCTTTGATTGGGATTGAGGTACCGAACCAACAGGTAGCTACGGTGGGCTTTCGTGATATGTTTGAGGCAGCCCCTCAAGATGATAATCCATTAAATGTTCCTCTAGGTCGAACCGTTACTGGAGATGTAGCAATGGCTGACTTAACCAAAATGCCCCACTTATTGATTGCCGGAGCAACGGGAAGTGGTAAGTCGGTAGCCATTAACGTGATTCTAACCAGTATATTGCTGAAGGCCAAGCCTCACCAAGTAAAGATGCTGTTGATTGACCCGAAAAAAGTTGAGCTGAGCGTTTATAACGATATTCCCCACCTACTTAGTCCGGTCGTATCTGATCCTAAGAAAGCGGCCCGGGCCCTGGCAAAGGTAGTAGCAGAAATGGAACATCGCTACGAACTTTTTGCAAAAAGGGGCGTGCGGAACTTGAAGGGTTACAATCGCCTAGTTCAGAAACAAAATGCTGCTCATTCTGATGAACAGCAGCCGACTCTTCCACTAGTTTTAGTAGTAGTGGATGAATTGGCTGATTTAATGATGACGGTTTCTAATGATGTTGAGGATGCAATTGTCCGAATTGCACAAATGGGCCGAGCTGCCGGAATTCACATGATTTTAGCAACTCAACGACCATCAGTGGACGTAATTACCGGATTAATTAAAGCTAACGTGCCGTCACGGATTGCCTTTGCTGTTTCGAGTGGGGTAGATTCACGCACAATTATTGATACTAATGGTGCCGAAAAGCTGCTTGGTCGAGGTGACATGCTTTTTGAACCAATTGACCAAAATAAGCCAATTCGTGTTCAAGGGGCCTTTATTTCAGACCAAGATGTTGAAGCAGTTGTTAAATTTATTAAAGATGAATGTCCGGCTGAATATGACCAACAAATGGTTGTCTCCGACGAAGAAATGGCTAAAGAAGAGAAGCAGGCAGATGAAGATGAGCTTTTCCCACAAGCACTTGATTTTGTGGTGAAAGAACAACGGGCTTCTACGTCAATGATTCAACGTCGTTTCCGGATTGGCTATAATCGGGCGGCCCGGATTATTGATGATATGGAGCAGCGTGGTTATATCAGTCCAGCTAATGGTTCCAAGCCGCGTGAAGTTTATAAAAAAGCGGTTGACCAATCGTCAATCAACTGAACAAACTAATAAGGCTGACGAGAAAAGATCTCGCCAGCCTTATTAGTCTTATAATTAGATTAAATTCAAAGACGCAACGGCGCCAAAGATTAGTGAGCCTAACATAGCAATTAACATTAACCAAATAGCAACCATGGTAATTTTTTGAAACCGCGTTTTCTTTTTTCGCTGCATGAACTTAACCGCCTTTCACGATGATAAACTCCTTGTAGTGTAACGCATTTATTGGGTGTTTTTCAAACATAGGGCTAAACTTATGCTAAAATTTAATGATTGAATTAAAAAGGGCGTGAAAATAAGGATGTTAATTAACTATCGGCAACTGCTAATACAACTTTTGATTGTAGGAATATTATGGGTAGCAATGTTAATCTGGCGTCATTTGACTAGGCGGAGACGAAGCCAACATGTTGTTTGGTCGGTTGTATTTTGGTTATTAGCTTTAAAGAATTTAGACGTTTATTGGATTGCTTATCCCCTTGCTGGTTGGATGATCTGGGCACTACTCCTTATTTTATTACAATTAGTTCACAATCATGAATTTATATACCGACGTTATTGGCCTGTCTTTTGGCGCCTTTCTGCTTATTATGCCGGAATCATTTTTGTTGCTTCGCTTTTTAGTCATAACTTACCGCTGGTGTAGTTGATAAAAGTTCTAAGAAGAGTTAAAGAATTGTTGACTTTCTTTAACTCTTTTTTTGTAGTCTGAATTGTAGTGGAAATTTTTGAAATACCGTGGTGAGAAGTGGGGGATTGTGGTAGACTGGTCGTATAAAGTGGCTAAGGGGATGTGTGCGCTTGTTGATGGGTGAATATCAACATTCATTAGATGCTAAGCGCCGATTAATTATCCCCGCCAAATTTCGCGACCAACTCGGAACTGATGTGGTTTTGACACGAGGCTTAGATGGCTGTTTATTTGGTTATCCGCATGCTGAATGGCAAAAGTTAAGCAGTAAACTGCAGGCTCTTCCATTAACTAAGCGAAACGCCCGGGCATTTGTTCGTTTCTTATATTCAGCAGCTAGTGCCTGTACTTTTGACAAACAAGGTCGAATCAATATTCCTAGTTCTCTCTGTAGCTATGCACATTTAGTCAAAAAGTGCATGGTAATCGGAGTGGCAAATCGTTTTGAAATTTGGAATGTTGATTGTTGGAATAAGTATAACCATGATACCGCCGCTGACTTTGACGAGATTGCGGAGGAACTAAAAATTGATTTTTAATTTTAAGTAAGGAAGTGCAAGTCGATGGCAGAATTTAACCATGTAACGGTATTACTAAAGGAAGCCGTGGCGGGCTTAAATGTACAACCAACTGGCACTTATGTCGATGCAACCCTAGGTGGTGGCGGTCATTCTGGTGAAATTTTGCAACACCTGACTAGCGGCCACCTTTATTCGTTTGACCAAGATAAGACAGCAATTAACTATAATCAACAACATTTGAGCGCCGCTATTAAAGCTGGCAAATTAACGTTGGTTGAAGATAATTTTCGCCATCTGAAGGTGGCCTTGGCTAGGGCCGGAGTTCGCCAAATTAATGGGATTGTTTATGATTTAGGAGTTTCTTCACCTCAGTTTGATGATGCTGAGCGGGGCTTTAGCTATCAACATGATGCACCGTTAGATATGCGGATGAATCAAGATCAATCCTTATCAGCGATGCAAGTGGTTAATGAATGGCCCTATGAACGCCTGGTACGGATTCTTTACCGTTATGGTGAGGAACGCTTTGCTAAGCAAATTGCTCGTAAGATTGAGCGTCGTCGACAACGCCATCCAATTAAAACGACATTCGAATTGGTTGAGGTGATTAAGGAAGCTATTCCGGCAGCGGCCCGTCGTCATGGTGGTCACCCAGCTAAGAAGAGTTTTCAGGCAATTCGGATTGCTGTTAATGATGAATTGGGTGCTCTTGAAGAATCATTAGAGCAAGCATTTGATCTTTTGAAGATTGGTGGACGGATTAGCGTTATTACTTTTCAATCTTTGGAGGATCGCTTAGTCAAGACGATGTTCCGTGAACAGTCGTCTTTGAGCGCCGACCTTCCGCAAGGCCTACCCGTTATTCCGGCGGGAATGGAACCGCATTTCAAGTTGATCAATAAGAAGCCAATTCTGCCGAGTGCTCAGGAATTAGCTCATAATCACCGGGCACATAGCGCTAAATTGCGTATTATTGAGAAAATCAAATAAGGAAGAGTGAGTAAAGTGGTTTCAAATACGGCACGAAAGTTAGAAAAAAAACAACCTCAAGAAAAGCGGCAACCAATTCAATCACCAGATGTTAATAAGGTTAGTTGGTCACCCTTTGAGCGATTGCTGGTAACTATCGGTAGTATTATTTCACTTTGCCTTGTTATTATTCTCTTATCAACGAAGGTTACGATTAATAACCAACAACATCATTTGCAAGACTTACAAGGTCGAATTAGTAAGGTTAAAAATTCTAATACTAGTTCACAACAAGAAATTGCGGAATTGACAAGCCAGTCGCACCTCAAAGCGGCCGCTCATAAATATGGCTTGTCGGATCAAAATTCAAACGTAAGGAACATTAATAAATAATGAATAAAGTGCCAGAACGAGCGAGAAACAAGAGAAATAATAGAAATCAAGGGACCTTTGGAAAATGGTTATTTTTGATTGCGATTGGATTGTTTATCTTGTTTATCGTTCGTTTTGCATATATTGCTATTAATCAAAATGTCCAACATGTCAACCTTCGCTCTAAAGCTGAACAAATTTATACCCAACGGCGGATAATTCAAGCTCATCGGGGAACCATTTATGATGGTGAAGGAAATGCTTTAGCCACGGATACCAGTAAGTATACGTTGTATGCAATTGTTGATCATCATCAACATTCAAATAGCGGGAAGCCACTTTATGTTACGAATAGGCGGAAAACAGCCAAAATATTAGCAAAATATATTAATATGTCACCGGCTAAAATTGAAAAAAGACTGGTAACTGATGGACAAACGTATCAAGTTGAATTTGGCCCGGCAGGTAGCAATCTTTCTGTAGCCACGATGCAAAAAATTAAAAATTACCACTTGCCCGGAATTAACTTCATAGCAACACCAGCTCGGCAATATCCTGAAGGAAATTTTGCCTCGCAGATCATTGGGATGGCTAGTCCCCAGGTTGAAAGCAATGGGACAACTAAGTTAATTGGTCAAATTGGCTTGGAAGGCTACTTTAATAAGCAATTGACGGGTACAAATGGAATTCGTCAAGATAAACAAGACGTTTATGGTTATCGTCTCGCCAATTCTAAGGGGATTACTAAGCCGGCGGTTAATGGTGATGACGTATATACTACTCTTAATTCTCAAGCCCAGCATTTCTTAGAAACTAAGGTTGATCAGGTCTTTAAGGCATCACGTGCTAATGCCGCGACGGCGGTGGTCATGGATGCTAAAACTGGTAAAATTCTGGCAGCAACCCAACGACCAACGTTACATTCTAAGCCCAACCCGGTTTGGCGAAATATGTTGGTTCAAGATGCTTATGAACCCGGCTCAACAATGAAGGTTTTAGCCCTTAGTGCAGCCATTGACTCTGGGCATTTTAATCCTAATGACACCTTTAATTCTGGGACTTGGTCAATAGGTGGTGGTAAAATTACTGATTGGTCATCTTCTGGTTGGGGTGTGATTAGCTATAAGGATGCTTTTGATATGTCAAGCAACGTTGGCTTTGCCCATGTTGAACAGAATATGGGTGCTCAAACTTGGTATAAATACATTAAACGTTTTGGCCTTCTTAAACGGGTCAATGTTGATGGAATGGGTAATGAGGTCAGTGGCTTTACCCAATTTAGAGGAACACTAGAGCAGGCTAATACCGCCTTTGGTCAGGGAATTACAGTGAACGAAATGCAAATGATGCAGGCCTTTAGTGCTGTAGCTAACCATGGTCGAATGATGAAACCATATCTTGTCTCTAAGGTAGTTAATAGTAAGGGTAAGTTGGTTAAACGCAACCATCCCCAAAAAGTTGGCCAGCCAATTAAAGCTAAGACGGCTAAACAGGTACTTGGCTATATGCAAGGAGTAGTTTATGATCAAAAGGGTCTCGGACATATGTACCAAATTAAGGGCCATCGGATCGCTGCAAAAACCGGGACCGCCCAGATCGGTGGCGCAAATGGTTACAGTAAGGGCGATACTAATTATCTGTATTCAATGGTTGGAATGGCGCCAGCTAAGAATCCGCGTTATATTATCTATATTACGTTGCGCCAGCCACAAAATGTTAGTACACCAGCTGCTAAACAGATTGCTAACATTTTCAATCCAACGATGAAGATGCTTTTGGATCGTCAGGCTACTACTGAGAACCTTAATCATAGTATGGTAAAAATACCAAACTTGGTTGGTAAAGATCGTCAGGTAGCTACTAATGAGTTAAATCAACAGCATTTGCAATCAGTAGTAATTGGTAGTGGAAAGACGATTCGCCAACAATCACTAACACCAGGGCGCCAATCCCTAGTTGATCAACGAGTCATTTTAACTACTGGTGGTAATTATCAAATGCCGGATTTGACTGGTTGGAGTTCTGCGGATGTTGAGCAGTTGGCTAAGATGCTGGATTTGCACCTGGATGAACAGGGAGACGGTTACGTTGACTCGCAAAGCATTAAAGCCAATACCATAATTAATCATCAGAAAACGTTGATTGTTAAATATAAACCTAAAGACTAAAGAGGAGATACTATGAATATATTGACTGCTATATTGACGGTAATCAGTGCGTTCCTGATTACTTTCTTGTTAATGCCGTACTTAATTCGTTATTTTCGTGCTAAAAAAGAGGGGCAGCAGATTCGTAAAGAGGGACCAACTTGGCATGCCAAGAAGGCCGGGACCCCAACTATGGGTGGGTTGCTCTTTATTATCTCAGCAGTAATTACCATCTTGTGGGTAGCAGCTTGGCGTGGCCTAATTTCCAATACTCTGTGGGCTTTGCTTTTCATCCTGGTTGTTTATGGTTTGATCGGGATGTGGGATGACAGCATCAAGATTTTTCACCACCAGAATGAGGGCTTTAAAGCCTGGCAAAAAGCTTTGTGTCAAGTAGTAGCAGCGATGGTCTTTACCGTTATCTACCAGCACGAAGGCTTTCAAATGGGCTTTGGAACTAGTCAGGCTGGTTGGTGGTATGGCCTCTTCATCATCTTCTGGATGGTCGGCTTTTCAAACGCGGTTAACTTAACGGATGGACTTGATGGGTTAGTCAGTGGCCTATCGATTATTTCGTTTGCTGCTTATTTAATCATCGCATTAGTCAATATCAGTCAACCTGGTTATCCGGAAATTGCCTTGTTCTGCTTGGCAATGATTGGGACGATGCTAGGCTTCTTCCCGTACAATCATAAGCCTGCTAAAATCTTTATGGGTGATATGGGGTCATTAGCGATTGGTGCTTCCCTAGCAGCCGTCTCATTGCTACTTCACCATGAATGGTCATTACTAGTAATTGGGATTGTTTATGTTTGTGAAACGGCCAGTGTAATGCTCCAGGTAGCTTCTTTTAAACTTACTGGGAAGCGGATTTTTAAGATGACTCCAATCCATCATCACTTTGAATTGTGTGGCTGGAGCGAATGGAAAATTGATATTGTTTTTTGGCTGATCGGCCTTATTGGAGCGATTATTGCCGTTAGTTGGATTTTAATTGCCGGTTAAGAATTTTAATAGTGAGGGAAAATAACTATGAAGCAGATAGATACTTACCAAGGTAAGAAAGTATTAGTGATTGGTTTTGGAATTAGTGGACTCAATGCGGCCCACCTCTTAGTAAAGCTAGGAGCTCAGGTAACAGCTAATGATATGAAGACACCTAAGGATCCGACGGTTGTCAAGGAACTGGAAGATGATGGGATCAAAGTGATTACTGGTTCAAATCCTCTGAGCTTGGCTACGGAAGGCTTTGATGTGGTAGTTAAGAATCCAGGAATTCCTTATGATAATCCGTTGGTTGCCAAGTTTGTTGCTCAAAAGACGCCAATTATTACTGAAGCTGAACTTGGTTGGGAAATTTTCGATGGTCACTTAGTTAGTGTTACCGGGAGTAATGGGAAGACAACGACGACAACACTGACTCAGTTAATGCTGGCCAAAAGTTCGCAACACCAGGTTAAGTATGCGGGCAACATCGGCGTTTCTTTCAGTAAAGTAGCTGAAAAAATGGGACCGGATGATACCCTGGTAACGGAACTATCCAGTTTCCAACTGCTTGGTTGTCCAACGATTCATCCTCATATTGCAATTATTACCAACATCTTTTCTAATCATTTGGATTATCATAAGACTCGGGAAAACTATATTAATGCTAAATTAAATATCACCCGTAATCAGACCAAGGATGACCATTTGATCATGAATTGGGATCGTGATGAATGGCAAGAAATTGCTCGGCGTTCACGGGCAACGATTGTTCCATTTTCTCGCTTGGATAAAAGTCATGCAGGTGCATATGAAGAAGATGGTGTGATTTATTGGCGGGGTGAAAAAATTATGAAGGCGGCAGATATTCGCCTGATCGGTCCACAAAATGTAGAGAATGCCTTAGCGGCAATTGCTGCTGCCAAGTTGAGTGGTGTTTCCAATGAAGATATCATTAGTGTTCTAACCACATTTGGTGGAGTTCGTCACCGCCTGCAATACGTCATGGACTATCAGGGACGGCGATTCTATAACGATTCCAAGTCAACCGATATTGAAGCAACTGAGGTAGCATTAGCTGGCTTTACTCAGCCAGTAATTTTATTAGCGGGTGGACTTGATCGTGGCTATACCTTTGAACGGTTAGTACCGTACTTCCAGAAACACGTTAAGGCCATTATCGTCTTTGGACAATGCAAGGATAAAATGCGTGCTGCTGCTGAGCAGGCCCATATTCCAACAATTTTAGAGAGTGAAAATGCTGTGACAGCGGTACCGGTAGCTTGGAAAGTTAGTGCACCTGGGGATGTAATTTTATTGTCACCCGCTAATGCCAGCTGGGATCAGTTCCCAAGCTTTGAAGTACGGGGTGATAAGTTTATTGAAGCGGTCGAAAAACTAACTGGTCAAAAGGAGAGCGGTAAGTAAAATGCGGTTATTAGTATCTGGTGGCGGTACTGGGGGTCACATTTACCCGGCATTGGCCCTAATTGAACGATTAAAACAAGTAGAACCTGATACTCAAGTTCTGTATGTTGGAACGACTCGGGGATTGGAGAATAAGATAGTTCCGGATGCTGGCATTAAACTGGAAACAATGCATATGCAAGGTTTTAAACGCTCGTTATCCTTGGATAACCTCAAGACAATCTATCTCTTCTTGAAATCAGTTCACCATGCTAAAAAGATTATTCGTGATTTCAAGCCAGATGTTGTTCTTGGCACTGGGGGTTACGTTTCCGGAGCAGTTTTGTACGCAGCAGCTAAACACCATATCCCGACAGTGATTCATGAACAAAATAGTGTGGTTGGTGTTACTAATAAGTTTCTGAGTCGTTATGTTGACCAGATTGCAATTGCTTTTGAGGCGGCCCGTAGTCAATTTCCAGCCGCTAAGGTAACAATGGTTGGTAACCCACGAGCACAGCAGGTAGCTGCTCGGGCGGCCAGTGATTTTTCCTGGACTAGTTATGGCTTGAAAGATAATTTGCCAACGATGATGATTTTCGGTGGTAGTCAAGGTGCACCAAAGATTAATCAGACAGTTGTAGATGCAATTCCAGAGTTCAACCGGCGTCCTTACCAGGTGATTTTTGCGACTGGTCGGAAACGGTATGATCATGTTAAGGCGCAGTTACAAGGAGTTAAGATTGGACCAAATGTTAAAGTGGTTCCTTATATTAAAGACATGCCGGCTAAGATGCCACGAGTTGCGGCACTAGTTTCCCGAGCCGGTGCCACGACAATTGCCGAAGTTACGGCTCTTGGAGTGCCAACTATCCTGATTCCCAGTCCTTATGTAACTGCTAACCACCAAGTTAAAAATGCTCAAGCGTTGGTTAAAAATAAGGCAGCAGTAATGATCACCGAAGATCACCTAGACGCTCGAACATTGTTACTACAGGCGGACCGTATCATGGAAAATGCAGACCTACGTAAACAAATGTCGCAAGCCTCTAAAAAGATGGGCCGTCCAGATGCTGCTGACCGTTTGATTAAAGTTTTACGTACCGCAATTGCTGAACATCACTAAGAAAGATAAGGGGTGAAATAAATGGCGCGCGATCGTTACGTTTCCGAACACCAGCAATATGCTAAACGCTTGGCTGAACTTGAGAAGCGTAGCGCCCAAGCCCGACGTAAAGCAGCTGCTAAACCTGCTCATCATATTGGTTATCGATTGCCACATCTTCGTTGGCATTTCTATAAAACCAATGGAGAACGAGTCTTTAAGTTAGTATTTTTATTTGGGGTGGTTTTGCTCCTAATGCTTTACATCCTTTCACCCTTAAGCAAAGTAAAAACGGTAGCTGTTCAAGGTAATGATCAATTGAGTCAATTGCGGATTGAGCATGCCACTCGTGTTTATCCGGGGCGTTTTATTTGGGGAGTCTGGGTACACCAACGACAGATTTGTCAACAAGCGCAGCTCCGCCAGCCCCGCCTTGCTCATGTTAAAATAAGAGTAACGGGTCCCCAGAGTATCTGTCTGGTAGTTCGGGAGAATGCTCTATTGGGGACGACTCACCTTGGTCACCAGAATTATGCAGTTTTAGCTAATGGTCAGTTGCAAAAGGTCACTAATCATTACCAAGTGGGAATTAATTACCAATGCTTTGCCGGTCATCGTCAGGCACTAAAACAAGTGGCTCGTCAGTTAGGTAAATTAAAACCAGCGGTTCGAGAGGGTATTTCTACTGTTGTTTATCAACCTACTAAGGAAATGCCTGACCGAATCGTCTTGTATATGCGAGATGGTAACACTGTTTTAGCAAATCAACATACGGTTGGTAAGAAGATGTCTTTTTATCCGGCAATTGCAGCTAACATGAAACAAGCAGGGGTAATTGACTTACAAGTTGGTGCCTATTCATATGCTTATGGATCAAAAGATAAATAATATTTATCAAAGCTTTAAATGAAATCCATTTGAGAGTGGGTTCAACTGTGGTAAAATCTTTTATAGGTCAAAATTTACTTACAAAAAAGTTAATATGATAATAGTTTTAGGAGGGTTCCGACCAAATGAATAATTCAGAAATTTATGTTGGGTTAGATATTGGAACCACCTCGATCAAGGCAATGGTCTGTGAAAATGTTAAGGGGCAGTTAAAAGTCATTGGCGTTGGTGTTGTTTCCTCAGCCGGACTAAATCGTGGCGTAATTGTTGATATCGATAAAACCGCTCGTGCAATTTCTCAAGCTGTCAAGCGTGCCGAGGAAAAGTCCAATATCGGTATTAAAAATGTGATTGTTGGGTTACCAGCTAATTATTTACAAATGCAACGCGTGCAAGGCTCTATTACGGTAGCATCACAACATCAATCACGAGAAATTACTGACCGCGATGTGATTGACGTTGCCCAGGAGACTTTAACCCAGAACATTCCACCCGAGCGCGAGGTCTTGGACCTTGTCCCAACTGAGTTTACCGTTGATGGTTTTAACGGGATTAAAGACCCACGGGGGATGGTTGGTGTTCGGCTCGAGATGAAAGGGACGCTTTACACGGGGCCTAAGACTATTATTCATAATACAAAGAAAGCTGTTCGGCAGGCTGGCTATGGCATCCGTGACTTTGTGATTGCGCCAATCGCCACAGATTTTAACCTACTCAATGATGGTGAGCAGGATTTTGGTACCGTGGTGATTGACCTTGGTGGTGGCCAAACAACGACGAGTATCGTTCATGATCATCAGTTGAAATATACTTACGTTGACCCCGAGGGTGGTCAATATGTGACGAGGGATATTTCAACCGTGTTGAATACCTCACTGCGCAATGCGGAACATCTTAAGCTTAATCATGGCTATGCCTTGAGTTCACTAGCAGATGCTCAGGCGCAAGTTGATGTTCCGGTAGTGGGTAAGAATACGCCGGTTCAATTCTCTGAGGCTTACCTAGCCGAAATTATTGAGGCCCGGCTACGGCAGATCTTTCAGCGGAGTCGCCAACATTTAAAGGCAATTCATGCTCCTAAATTACCAGGTGGTGTTGTTCTACTTGGTGGTGGGGCTGCTTTACCAGGAGTAAAAGAACTTGCACAGCAGTATTATAGCGGTAATATTAAAGTAAATGTTCCAAATCAGATGGGTGTTCGTCACCCGAGTTATTCACTGGTAATTGCTTTAACAATGTATGAAAGTCGATTAACTGACGTTGATCGGCTTGTTAAGCAAACCTTGCAGCAGTCTGATATTATTAGGCGTCCTCGCGAGGAAAAGCAACAGACTAACCAGTCGACTGCTGAAAGCTGGAATGACCAACAGCGTAATCAGACCACTAACGAGTCTCAATCGATACCAGGAAAACGGGAACAAGCTAAGAAATCTAAGAAGCACTCATTTGGCAGTCGCTTTAAGAGCATGCTGAATAACTTATTTGACTAAATTTCACGGAGGAACAGCTGTATGGACAATGAAACAAAGACGATGGACAATGAATTTGCTGGTGCTCGCATCAAGGTAATTGGTGTTGGTGGCGGTGGTGGTAATGCCGTCAACCGTATGATTACCGAAAAGGTACAGGGTGTTGATTTTATTGTCGCAAATACCGATTTGCAGGCACTTAATGCATCACAAGCCTCAACCAAGATTCAATTAGGACCTAAGTTAACGAAGGGGTTAGGCGCTGGTTCTAATCCTGAAGTTGGCGAAAAAGCGGCTCAAGAAAGCGAAGAACAAATTCAAAAAGCACTAGAAGGAGCTGACATGGTCTTTATTACCGCCGGAATGGGTGGTGGTACTGGGACCGGTGCCGCTCCAGTAATTGCTAAGATTGCAAAGGGCAGTGGTGCTTTGACGGTTGGAGTGGTTACTCGACCATTTTCTTTTGAAGGTCCTCGCCGTGCTAAATTTGCTACTGAAGGGTTGGAAAATCTAAAATCAAATGTTGATACATTAATTATTGTTGCCAACAATCGTTTACTAGAAATGATTGATAAGAAGACACCAATGATGGAAGCATTTAAAGAAGCAGATAACGTTCTGCGCCAGGGTGTACAAGGTATCTCGGACTTGATCGTGACTCCCGGGTATATTAACCTGGATTTTGCCGACATTAAGACCTTGATGTCTAATCAAGGAGCGGCTTTAATGGGTGTTGGTTCTTCAACCGGTGAGAATCGGGCAACGGAAGCTACTAAGAAGGCCATTTCTTCACCATTATTGGAAGTTTCAATTAATGGTGCCCAACATGTTTTAATGGATATTACTGGTGGCAAGGACTTATCAATGTTTGAAGCTCAGGAAGCTTCTGATGTTATTCGCCAGGCTGCCGGGACGGATGTTGACATTGCATTTGGGATGTCTTTGAATGAAAAGATGGGTGACGGTGTTCGAGTAACCGTGATTGCTACTGGAATTGATAAGACTAAGGCTAACCATAATAATCAAGGAAACCAATCAAAACCAGTTCACCAAACGGCTCCTGAAAAACAACAGACTCGTCCCCAGTCTTCGGCTGCTGAAACGACTAAGCCACAGAGCGATCCTTTTGATGGTTGGAATGACCCAACTGCTGATAATGAAGATTCAAATAATGACGCAACTGCCAATAATGAATTTTCACACGTCGCTAAGCCAAAATTTAATGTTTTTAACGACGATACGGCTAATTCCGATGATGATGATACCAACTTGTCGACGCCACCATTCTTTAAGAATCGGCGTAAATAATTGATTTATGGGGCGACTTAATCTAAGTTGAGGACGCCCCTTTTCGTATTTTCTGCAGATAAAGGAGGAATTAGAATGGCAGTCCATCTTTTTAAAAGTTTATTTGGCGATGATGTTGCTCAGGATGATTATTATGACGACCATCATTCAGCGGACCAGTCAAGGCAGAACACGAATGTGGTCCCAATTGACCAGGCTAAGCAGTTGCGGACTAATCGCACGAGCAAGATTTCTTTATATGAACCCCGTTTATATGCAGATGTGAAGCAAATTGCTAACCAATTACTAAAAGGACAAGCGGTAATTGTCAATTTTACCCAAATGGATGATCGTAATGCTAAGCGGGTAGTTGATTTCTTAAATGGTGCTACTTATGCAATTAACGGTGATATTAAACGAATTGGAAAAGAAATTTTCCTGTGTACCCCTAAAAACTATGAAGTTTCTGGAAATCTGGGGACGGATATGCAATTAGATGGTAAGCTGACAAATTAGGAGGCCATGGTAGTGGGATATATAATCTGGTGTTTAAATTGGTTGATAAATGCCTACATCATGGTGATTGTGGTTTGGTGCTTATTATCATGGTTCCCTAATGCTCGGGGAACTCGTCTTGGTGAAATAATTAATCGCCTCGTGGAACCCTATATACGGTGGTTTAACTTTATTCCACCGCTGGGCGGGATTAGTTTTTCACCGGTAGTAGCGATTATTGTTTTATATCTAGTTCAAGATGGACTACTCTTCTTAGGGCACCTATTTTAAGTGGGGTCGTTAATAATGGACGAACGAAACATTAAACAACATTTTCGGCCGGATGAAGCGCCATTGATTGACCAGATTAATGACTGGATTGCAACGGCAACTAATCAATATCGCCCTGTTTTAACATCCTTCTTGAATCCACGTCAGCGTTACATTGCACGGACCCTGGTTAACCGATCAACTGAGATTAAGATGAGCAGTGCGGGCGGTTGGCCTGGTGCCGAAATGCAAAGATTGCTATTTTATCCGACTTATTATCATCCACAAGCAGCCGACTTTGATTTACAGGCGCTGGCGGTTGATTATCCAATCAAGTTTGCTGAATTGCATCATCGACAAATCATGGGTACTTTGCTAGGAGAAGGATTGAGTCGGGAAGCCTTTGGGGATATTTTGACCGATGAAATTCATTGGCAAGTAATCGTTACACATGAGATGGCACGTTTTCTTCGGCAAAATGTTAATCATGTTGGCCGAGTTAAGGTTAAATGGCTTCCTGTTGAATTGACGGCTGTTTTAACGCCGGTTGAGGATTGGGAAAAGTTAACTACTACTGTAACATCGTTGCGGTTGGATAGCATTGTGGCGGCTGGCTTTAATTATTCACGTAACCGGGCTAAACAGCTGATTGAACATGGTCTCGTGCGGTTAAATTGGGAAGAAATTGATCGTCCTGATTATCCAATCGTTGAACATGATTTATTATCGGTTCGTCATGCGGGGCGTTTACGAATTGATGCGTTTGGTGGCAAAACGAGAAAGCAAAAGGATAAGGTAAGGATGTCCGTGATTCGGGCGTAATTTTAATTGGAGGAATGAACAATGGGGTTAACAATCGATCAAATCAATAATCAAGAATTTTCAACAAAGATGCGTGGCTATAACCAAGAAGAAGTTAAAAAGTTTGTTCAGGCTGTTTCACAAACCGTCCAACAATTAACGGAAGAAAACCATGCATTAAAGGAAAATATTAAAGCTGATGAAGGTAAGTTAAAATATTTTACTGAGTTAAAGGATTCTTTGAATAAGTCAATCTTAGTGGCTCAAGAAGCCGCTGATAAGGTTAAAACAAATGCTAAACGAGAAGCAGACATTATGATTCGGGAAGCCCAGAAGCAGGCAACGGATATTGTCTCTGAGGCTAATGAGAAGTCTAACCAGGTGATTGAAGCAAGTGCGGAGGATACCCGTAAACTGACGACGGAGACCAATGATCTGAAGAAGCAAACGCGGATTTTCCGTCAACGTTTGCAAGTAATGTTGGAATCCCAATTAGAAGTTGTGAAGAGTGATGAATGGGATAAGTTGCTGGCAACGGATGATACGGATAAGTACGATGAAATTCAAAAGATCCTGGGTACGAACCTTGACAATCATTCGACGGACAGTGTAGAATCATCAACAACTACTTCAGATGACGTTGCATCGTCAACGGAAACGGCTATTGACCCGAATCAGCCGGCAGTTGAAATGACAGCTGCCGATTCTTCGACGCCAGATACGACATCAGCGACTACTTCGGCAGCTGGTACTATGGCTGCTGATGATTCTGATTCAGCAGCTAGTGATGCCGGTCAGACGGTGGTTGTTTTCCCTGATGATGATTCTAACGACTAAATTACCGCTGGAGTGAATAGCTCTCTTTAAAAACGTTGAGGAGAATTGAGAAGATTGTAGCAAATACAGCGAGCCAGTGGTTGGTGTGAGACTGGTATTAATACGTTTTCTCTGATCATCTCTGAGTGACTAACTCAAATTACTAGTAGGTTGGTCCGGCCCATTACCGTTATCAATGCCACGAGGAGGTCAATTGACCTTGAATTTGGGTGGTACCACGAAAAGCTTCGTCCCATAGCGGGATGAAGCTTTTTTTGTTAGAGAGTTTACTAAACATGCATAACAGAAAGGAGTAATTGTAATGCGGGTTAAAGACACGCTTAACATCGGCCGAACAAAATTCCCTATGCGTGGGAAGTTACCGGTTACCGAAGCTCAACGTGAACAGCTTTGGGAAGAAAATAAAGTTTATCAATTACGACAAAAATTAAATGCGGGCAAACCAACTTTTGTCCTTCATGATGGGCCTCCGTATGCTAACGGAAATATTCATATTGGTCACGCCATGAATAAAATTTCAAAAGATTTTATTATTCGTTATAAGTCAATGACCGGTTATCGGGCACCGTACGTTCCTGGTTGGGATACCCATGGATTGCCAATTGAACACCAACTGACGAAGGCGGGCTATGACCGTAAGAAGATGTCTACTTCTGCCTTTCGGGACCTCTGTCGCAAGTACGCCTTAGAGCAGGTTGATAAACAACGAAAAGACTTTAAGCGGCTTGGTGTTAGCGCTGATTGGGACCATCCATATCTAACGTTGCATAAGGAATTTGAGGCTGCTCAGGTCCGGGTCTTTGGCGAGTTTGCTAAGAAGGGACTGCTTTACCAGGCTAAAAAGCCAGTTTATTGGTCATGGTCATCTGAATCTGCCTTAGCAGAAGCCGAAGTGGAATATCATGATGTGGTTGCTAAGACGGCCTTCTTTGCTGAACAGGTAAAGGATGGTAAGGGTCAGCTTGATGATGATACTTACTTGGTAGTCTGGACAACGACTCCGTGGACGGTTCCTGCTTCTGAAGCCGTTGCTGTTAATCCTAAGTTCGATTATTCCGTGGTTAAGCCAGCTAATGATGATCGTAAGTTTGTCATCGGAACCGAACTGTTAGAAAATGTTGCCAAGAAGTTTGGTTGGACTGATTATGAAGTCGTTAAACACTTAACAGGTGCAGACATGGAAGGCATGGTTACCAAGCATCCGTATATTGACCGTGATATCTTGGTTGGCTGCGCTGATTACGTGACTGCTGATACCGGTACCGGTTTAGTTCACACTGCGCCGGGATATGGTGATGACGACTATAACTTTGGTAAGAAATACAACCTGCCAATCTTTGCTCCCGTTAATGATCAGGGTGTCTTAACTAAGGAGAATGGGGCCGATTTTGATGGCGTCTTCTACCAAGATGCCGACGACATTTCTTTGAAGAAGTTGAAGGATGCTGGTTCACTATTACTAGAAGAACCTCTTAAGCACTCCTATCCATTCGACTGGCGGACCAAGAAGCCAATTATTTTCCGGGCAACTGATCAGTGGTTTGTTTCGATTGAAAAAATGCGTCAGGACATCTTAGATGCTTTGGAAGACGTTGAATACCATCCATCATGGGGGAAAGTTCGGTTACGTAACATGATTAAAGATCGTGGCGACTGGGTCATTTCTCGCCAACGGGTTTGGGGAGTTCCGCTGCCGATCTTCTATGCGGAAGACGGGACGCCGATCATGGAAGAGAAGACCATTAATCACGTGGCGGACCTCTTTGCCAAGTATGGTTCTAACGTTTGGTTTGACCGTGATGCTAAGGATCTCTTACCCAAGGGCTATACTAATGAACATTCTCCACATGGTAAGTTCACCAAGGAAACCGATATTATGGATGTTTGGTTTGATTCTGGTTCTTCCCACCAGGGCGTTTTGGCCGAAAGAGATTACCTGACTTACCCGGCTGATATGTATTTGGAAGGAAGCGACCAGTATCGGGGCTGGTTTAACTCTAGTTTGATCACTAGTGTTGTTTGCTCCGGACGTGCACCTTACAAAAGCATTATTTCTCAGGGCTTTACTCTTGATAAAAAGGGTAAAAAGATGAGTAAGTCCATGGGAAATGTCATCGATCCAGAAAAGGTTATTAAGCAAATGGGCGCCGAGATCATTCGTCTTTGGGTTATGAGTGCCGATACTTCTGCCGATGTTCGGGTCTCTATGGGGACTTTTCAACAGATCTCTCAAGCCTATCGCAAGCTCCGCAACACCTTCCGCTTCTTGCTCGCTAATACCAGTGATTTTGAACCGGCGGCCGATACGGTTTCTTACGATAAACTGGAAGTGGTTGACCAGTATATGCTGGTTAAATTAAATCACTTCCTCAAGCAGATGCGGGCTGATTTTGATCAGTATGACTTCCTCGATGCTTACAAGTTATTAATTAATTTTGTTAATAATGACCTGTCCGCCTTCTATATGAACGTGGCTAAAGATGTATTATACATTGAACCAGCTAAATCTCATGCTCGGCGGTCGATGCAGACGGTCTTTTACCAGATCTTAGTAACTTTGGTTAAGCTTTTAACACCAATTTTGCCACACACAACAGAAGAAGTTTGGGGTTATATGGATGAACCGGAAAAATTCGTTCAATTAACTGAGATTCCTGACCCTCGGACCTTTAATAATGAAGATGACCTTCTTACCAAGTGGGCCGATTTCATGGAATTACGATCTCATGTCTTGAAGGGCTTAGAAGAAGCACGGGATGCTAAATTGCTTAGTAAAGCATCTCATGCTCAAGTTGACCTTTACCTCAATGATCAACAACAGGCTTCGTTAAAGAACCTGAATGCTGATGTAGCTCTCTTACTTGGCGTACCAGTCTTGGAAATTCACCCAGCTGCCGATGCTCCGGCAGGTGCTGATAAGTACGATGATGGGATTGCGGTTAAGATTACCGCAGCGCCAGGTGAACCATGTGCTCGTTGCCGGATGGTTAAGAAGGACGTTGGTGTTGATAGTGCCTACCCAACCCTCTGTGGGCGATGCGCTAAGATCGTTCGGGAAAACTTTCCGGAGACAGTGGACGAAGGCCTTGAAAAATGATTAAATAATGTTGCTCAGAATAGGCCATTTCATGACAATTATTCTTGAGCGGTGTAAAATACCAAGTGGCGATAACCACTTGGTATTTTTTAATTAGTAGGTGAAAGAATGCTAAAAGGTAAAGTAAAGAGTTTTGATAAGGATAAAGGTTGGGGGTTTATTATCGTTCCCCATGAAGGCGAGATCTTCGTCCACTATCGAGGAATCGAAGGCTCTCAACGTGTCTTGAAAGCAGGTCAAGAGGTTTCCCTGGTGATTGTTCAGGGTAAAAAGGGTCCGCAGGCAGCACATGTACGTATTTTAAATTAGTAAAAGGAAGAATGTAATTATGGATTTTGCGGAAAAGCCAATTGAAAGCAAGTATGTTTTTCATGGCCATTTGATTGACGTTGAGGTTCAGCAGGTAAAAACGCCTCAGGGCAATATTGCTCAACGGGAGATTGTTCACCACGCTCCGGCAATTGCCATCTTGGCCCTCACTAAGGATAATCAGATGATTTTGGAAAAACAGTGGCGGGCGCCAGTTGCTAAAACAACACTTGAAATTCCCGCTGGTAAGCTTGACGGTCGGGATGCGGATAGTGCTGTTCACGCTGCAAAGCGAGAACTAAACGAGGAAACTCGCTATCAGGCCACTGAATTAAAGAAACTTTCGTCTTTCTATACTTCGGTAGGCTGTATGGATGAGTACATGACCCTTTACCTTGCTACGGGTCTAGAACCGGTTGATCACCAGTTACCACAAGACCAGGACGAACAATTAGTGTTACAAACAGTAACCTTGGACCAGGCCTTAAAGATGATCGATGAAGGAAAAATTGAAGATGCTAAAACGATCATGGCAATTTATTACTGGCGAGGAATGAAGAATCATGTCTGAACAACCGACCGGCCCTAAGCATGATGATGGGCAATCGTCGTCATTTGTATCACGGCAACAGTATCGTCAGGAGCAGGAACGAGCGGCTCAAGCAGTCAATGGTCAAGAGTCGTCACCAATAATGCACCGGCATGAATGGGCCGATGACCATCAAGCACAGGAACAAGAAGAGAAAATACAACGTTTGAAAAGACGATTGAATATCGCCATCGTGGCCTTGGTAGCGGCAATTATTGTGGTGTATTTAATTCTTTTTTATGTTGGCTAGGAGGAGAAAATGAAATTTGGAATTATTTGTGCGATGCCAGAAGAAATAAAAGAGCTGACGGCACGGTTATCTGATAAACAGGTTGAAACCATTGGTGGGAAAGATTATCTTTCCGGTAAAATTTCTGATCAAGATGTGGTTTTGGTTGAATCCGGAATTGGCAAGGTTGAAGCCGGCATTACTACGGAACACCTGATTACCGATTTTCAGGTGGACGTGGTAATCAATTCTGGCTCCGCTGGTGGAATTGGTAAGGGCCTGCATGTTGGGGACGTCGTAATTTCCAGTGAAACGGCTTATCATGATGTTGATGCACGGGCCTTCGATTACGTTTATGGACAATTGCCTGGTAAAAAGCCCCGGTTTAAAGCATCAGCAAAGTGGGGACAGGCCCTGGAGAAGGCTGGCAAGCAAACCGGTCTCAATATTAAACGGGGCTTAATTGTTTCTGGTGACCAATTTGTAGCCAGTCGGGATGCTATTGCCAAAATCTTACGTTATTTCCCAGATGCCTTATCCAGTGAAATGGAAGGCGCGGCAGTGGGTCAAGTTGCTACTGACCATGACGTGCCTTACGTGGTAGTGCGGGCAATGTCGGACACCGGGGATGAAGATGCCGGAGTCAGCTTTGACGAATTTATCGTGGAAGCCGGTAAGCGTTCTGCTAAAATGTTGCTGCAATTATTTGCGGACCTAAATAATTAATTGAAAGGAAGTATATTTGTGAGTGAAGTTTATTTAGATAACGCCGCTACAACACCAATGGCGCCTGAAGTGATCAAGACAATGACCGAGGAGATGAAGCACTCCTGGGGAAACGCTTCCACTGGATATTCCTATGGTCGGCATTCTAAGTTAGTGATGGAAAACAGTCGCCATGTGATTGCCCAGAGCATTAATGCCGACGATAATGAAATTGTTTTCACTAGTGGTGGGACCGAGAGTGACAATACCGCCATTATTCAGACAGCCTTGGCCCGTCAGCAGCTTGGTAAGCACATCATTACTACGGCAATTGAGCACGAAGCCG
The DNA here is from genome assembly GCF_041859915.1 of Limosilactobacillus sp. GTDB lineage: Bacteria > Bacillota > Bacilli > Lactobacillales > Lactobacillaceae > Limosilactobacillus. Next base: position 34,077 of record NZ_JBFLGB010000004.1, on the reverse strand, counting down.
TCTTAAAGCCCCTTCATTTTTTGGAACAACATGGGTTCGAAGTTACTTACTTGCCGGTGAATGAATATGGTGAAATTTCTTTAGATGATTTTAAGAAAGCATTGCGTGATGATACCATCTTGGTAACGATCATGACGGGTAACAACGAGGTTGGTAGTCGGATGCCAATTCATGAAATCGGTGAAATCCTGAAGGATCATCAGGCATGGTTCCATACCGATGCTGTTCAGGCGTACGGCTTGTTACCAATTGATGTTAAACGTGACCACATTGATATGCTATCGACTTCGGCCCACAAATTAAACGGCCCTAAGATGATTGGTTTCCTTTATCGTCGTGACGGAATTAATTTCCCGAGCTTGATCAAGGGGGGCGACCAGGAAACTAAGCGTCGAGCCGGTACTGAAAATGTTCCGGCAATTGCGGCCTTTGCTAAAGCAGTTGAGTTAGATAACCCGGCCGAAAAGCAACGACGTCAGAAACGTTATTACCATTTCAAGCAAAAGATCGTTCATTCCTTACGTGATGCCGGAGTTGATTTTGAAGTCAATGGTAAGTTAGACCCAGATGGGTTGAACCACGTTCTTAATCTTTGGTTTAAGGGTATTTCAACCTATGTCATGCAGACCGACTTGGACTTAGCCGGGATTGCCGTTTCTGGGGGATCCGCTTGCACGGCTGGTAGTATTGAACCGTCACATGTCTTGACCGCTATGTATGGAAAAGACAGCCCGCGGATCAGCCAGTCTATCCGGATCAGCTTTGGCGCTATGAATACCGAAGAGGATATTGATAAATTGATCGCGGCTGTTATCAAAATTGTTAATAAGCTCAAACAAATTAACCAAAAAAAGGAGGACTGATAAGGGTGGAGTTTACCAAGAGTGTACGAATCCCGGGTGATACGGTAACCTACTACATTAGTCCGGACATCAAGAAATATGCCTTGCTCGATCTTGGCTTTGAACAGACCAAGCGGGGAAATTTTGAATATAAGGGTAGTTTAGACACTGATAATCCCTTTAAGCCGGTAGCAAAGTTGCGGATTTTGGTTAATGCCGATTTAACCGGCTTTAAGATGGAAACTCTGTCTGGTAACGAGTTTCGCAAAATTAATATCTTTAAACAGAAACGATCTGCTGAATTTGTCGAACAATACCACTATATTTTAGCTGAAATGTTAAAACGTCAGGTCTTGATGACCAAGGATTAATTCTGTGCAGTGAACGGAATCCTTTGGTACAATGATAAATACTGGATGCATGCGACCTTCAATCGTAGATTATTCCAGAATCTATTTGAAATGATGGTGATGTAAATATGACTGACCACAGTCACACACGAGTTGTTGTTGGCATGAGCGGCGGAGTGGATTCTTCCGTTGCGGCCTTGTTGTTAAAGCGACAAGGTTATGACGTTGTCGGTGTCTTTATGAAGAATTGGGATGACACCGATGAAAACGGGGTTTGTACCGCTACAGAAGACTACAAGGATGTTGCTAAGGTAGCCACCAAGATCGGTGTTCCTTATTATTCTGTTAATTTTGAAAAGGAATATTGGGACCGGGTCTTTAAGTACTTTATTGCGGAATATAAAAAGGGACGGACACCCAACCCGGATGTGATCTGCAACAAGGAAATTAAATTTAAGGCCTTTATAGATTATGCCAATCAATTGGGGGCTGACTACGTGGCTACGGGTCATTATGCGGACTTGAAGCGGGATGCTGATGGTCGGATGCACCTGATGCGGGCTCGTGACCAGCATAAAGACCAGACTTATTTTTTGAGCCAACTTGATTACCAACAACTGGATAAGGTATTGTTTCCATTAGCTAATTACACTAAACCGGAGATTCGACAGATTGCCCGTGAAGCCGGCCTGGCCACTGCTGATAAGAAGGACTCTGTGGGAATTTGTTTTATCGGTGAGGATGGCCACTTTCGAGAATTCCTTAGTCAATACATTCCTGCTCAGCCTGGAAAAATGGAAACGGTTGACGGAAAGGTTGTCGGCACCCATATGGGGTTGATGTATTACACGATTGGTCAGCGTCGAGGCCTCGGCCTAGGAGGTAACAAGAAGAGTAATGCTCCTTGGTTTGTCATCGGTAAGGATATTAAGAAGAATATTCTTTACGTTGGCCAGGGTTACCACAATGAACACCTTTATGCGACGCACTTGGAGGCCAGTGATATTCACTGGGTTGATGACGTGGTTAGTCGTTATGGCCATGATTTCCATTGCACGGCTAAGTTCCGTTATCGTCAAAGGGACGTCGGGGTGACTACCCACATTTCTGCGGATGGTCAACAGGTGACCGTCGAATTTGATGAGCCGGCTCGGGCCATTACCCCTGGTCAGGCGGTTGTCTTTTATGATGGTCAGGAGTGTCTCGGTAGTGCGATTATTGATCGGGCCTATAATAAAAATCGTCAATTACAATATGTTTAACATCTGAAAATAAGGAAGGCCGGATAATTCCGGTTTTTCTTTTACTTATTTGACAAATGCAATGAACAATCACCGCTTTATTTGGTAAAATATTAATAAAAAAGGTCTGCGATATAAATTGACAAGAGTATATTTAATTCGTCATGGAAAAACTGAATGGAATCTTCAGTCACGCTACCAGGGAGCTCACGGTGATTCACCATTGTTAGCCAGCAGCTATCACGAGATTGCTCAGCTTGCCAAATCGTTAGCGGCTGTTTCAATTGCCCATGTTTATGCCAGTCCGCTTAAACGGGCCCGGGTGACAGCAGAGAAATTAATTGATCATCTTAATCGACCAATTCCGTTAACAATTGATAGCCGACTCAAAGAATTTAATCTTGGAAAGATGGAGGGAATGCATTTTGCCGACGTGGAGGCAAAATGGCCGGAAGCGTTGCATAATTTTCGTCACCATCCAGATAAATATGATGCCCAGCTAATCGGAAGTGAAAGTTTCCCACAGGTGATTAACCGAGTAGGAACGGCGATTAAAGAGTTTTGTCGATTGAACCCCGGTAAAAATATTGTGGTGGTTTCTCATGGGGCAGCGCTAAATGCTACTATTAACGCATTGATTGGGACCCCTTTGGCCCATTTAAAAGACCGGGGCGGCTTATCCAATACGTCAACCACGATTTTACGAACCACCGATGCTGAACATTTTAAGCTTGAAAAGTGGAATGACACATCTTACCTTCACAAGACGAAGGTTGATCCAACTGATACAATTTAAGGGGTGAATATGATGACTGAAAAGAAAGATTTTCGGGAAAAGGAAAAGAAGGAAACTGAAAAGCTTGTTCACAAATTAATTCAGGCAATTGATGAGCATCCAGACAAGGTCAATAACTACTATGACCTTGGCTCATTATTAACGCGACTGAATGATTATGAACAAGCTGAAGAGCTCTTCATGAAAGCTCTTGGAATTTTTGAGGCGAAGAATGACCAAGAAGCTCAAGACCTTCTAAACTACGGCTTAGGAAACCTTTACTATGAAGTGGGTAAGGTTGACCGAGCAATTAAGCTTTATAATAAAATTAAAGATGAAAAAAGAAAGGCCGATTCTTACCTGATGTTGGCCCAGAGCTATATGAAGAAGGGTCAACATAAGCAGGCAGTTGCTTATGGGCTCACGGCTCATGAGTTACGCAGAGAAGATCCGGCTATTAACCAGGTAGTTGGTGATTCACTCTTGGCCCTTGGAGAATTTGACCAGGCTAAGAAGTACTATGATGCGATTTTGAAGCGTCACCCAGGCCGGGCCGATACTCAATTTAATCGCGGTTTGGTTGCCATGGTACTGGGAGAGCCTTATCGGGATTACCTGACTCAAGCCAAGCAATTGGATCCTCAGTACTACCAGAAAAGCGAACGACGCTTGAATGATATTGAGAAGACTTTGCGTAAGACCCAGGGAAAATAAAAGATGAATGGAAAGGATGACTTCAATGGCTGATGAAATGGACTTATTTAAGACGCCCGCGGAGCCGTCTTTTTTTATTGGTCAGGTTCAATCGGAAATTTTTACTAGTCCTGATTCTTTTTATAAGGTTCTCATTGTTTCGGTAGAGGATGCTAACTTTGACTGGAATGAAAATGAAATTACGGTAACGGGAAGCTTCGGTGAACTCAGTGATGATCAGACCTATCGCTTTGAAGGACAACTGGTAGATCATCCTCGTTATGGCCGTCAATTTCAGGCCCAATCCTACCATGTTAACCAGCCCACAAGTCGTGAGGGCTTGATTGAATTCTTAGCTAGTAAAAGGTTTAGTGGGATTGGTAAGAAAACGGCGGAAAAGATTGTTGATACCCTGGGCACTAACGCTATCGAAAAAATCAATAATGATCCCCACGTGCTTGATGACCTAACCCTTCGCCACGGGATCAAACAAACTCTCGTAAAGAATTTGGCAGCGAGTCAGGGGATGGATCAGATCATTATTGGCCTAAACGACCTTGGCTTTGGTAGCAACCTCAGCAGCGCCATTTTTGATAAGTATGGGGATGAGACACTGCACGTGATCAAGGATAATCCCTACCGTCTAGCAATTGATATCGCGGGGATTAGCTTTCGACGAGCTGACCAGGTAGCTGCCCATTTAAAAATGTCGGCTGATGATCCCCGGCGAATCAATGCTGCTATTTTTCAAAGCCTTGATGACCTAACGATGGAAACGGGCGACACTTATACCACCACGAAACCCCTTCTTCAACAAGCTGTCCGTCTTTTAAATGAAGGGGACCATGGAATGGTAAGTGTTGATGCCGTTTCTAATCAAATCGTGACTCTCGAAAAGAAAAATGCAATTAATTATGAGGATCAGCGAATTTATCCGGCGGTTCTATATAAGGCTGAATGGCAAATCGCTGATAATTTATATCGGTTAGCCAATGCTCCGGAAGAAAAAATCAATTCAGTTGCTGTAGAACAGGCCGTGACGAAGGCTAGCAAGCAGGCAGGAATCAAATATGACCCGATTCAAAGAACAGCGATTAAGAAGGCCCTTACTAACAAGGTCCTACTGCTTACTGGTGGTCCCGGAACGGGGAAAACAACTATTATTAAGGGAATCGTAGCGGCCTATGCTCAATTGCACCAACTATCTTTAAACCTTGATGAATATAAGGACAACGCTTTTCCAGTTCTACTAGCGGCACCCACAGGACGAGCGGCTAAACGGATGAGTGAGACCACTGATTTGCCTGCCAGCACCATTCACCGAATGTTAGGCTTGAACGGCCGAGAAGTGCCAACGGACCTGAATGCACGGGATATTAAAGGTGTCTTGTTAATTATTGATGAAATGTCAATGGTCGACACCCTCTTATTTAAGACCCTTGTCCAAGCTATCCCTACTTCAATGCATGTTGTCTTTGTTGGCGATAAGGACCAATTGCCATCGGTTAGTCCTGGACAGGTTTTTCACGACCTCTTAGCCTTTTCGGCATTGCCTCAGGTAGAGTTAACCGACATTCATCGTCAATCGGCTGATTCAACAATTATTCCATTAGCCCATGCGATTAAGGAGGGCCATGTACCGGCAAACTTGACTAGTCGGCTGGCCGATCGCTCCTTTATTCAATGTCATGCTCCACAGGTTCCAGGAATTGTTCGTCAGATTATCGCACTGGCTAGTAAGCGTGGTTATACGGCCGATGATGTCCAAATTTTAGCACCAATGTACCGGGGGCAAGCCGGGGTTGATAATCTCAATCAATTGGCTCAGCAAGCTTACAATCCACCAGCTAAGGATAAGCAAGAAGTTGAATTTCGTGGCCAAACCTTTCGGGTGGGGGATAAGGTCCTTCAATTGGTTAATAGCCCGGAGAACAATGTTTTTAATGGTGATATTGGTCGTATCACAGCAGTTGAAGTTGGTGCTAAAAAGGGCGGCAAGCGAACCGACACGGTAACGGTTAATTTTGATGGTAACGAGGTTAATTATGGTCGTAAGGAATGGATTCAGCTTCGCCTTGCTTATTGCATTTCAATTCATAAGTCACAAGGGAGTCAATTCCGGATGGTTTTGTTACCACTGGTTCGTCAATTTAGTCGAATGTTGCAACGGAACTTGGTGTATACGGCGATCACCCGGGCAGCCTCAAAGCTGGTCTTAATTGGTGAACCATCGGCATTAGCAATGGCCACTAAGAATACGGGGGTAAATAGACAGACATCACTTTTGCAACGCCTGCAAACAATTTGGCAACGTCATCATCAATTGGAATCACCATCTGAGTCATCATCAGCTAATAGTGATTCACAGGGACCGACAAATGGTTCTCACCGTTTAACAGTAGCGTTAATTGAGCAGCAAGCGATTGATCCCATGATTGGAATGGATGGGATTACACCCCAAAACTGTACGGGTGCCCCTTGATTGAGTGGCAGTTTGTTGCGATAATAAATGTGGATTTGTGCATGAAACAAAGGAGCAGAAAACGATGACTCAGATTAAAAATGCTAAGAATGTCCGCTTATTTGCCTTAAATTCTAATCGACCGCTGTCAAAAGCAATTGCTCAACGAATAGGTCTTCCTTTAAGTAAGGCCTCCGTTAGCCACTTTGCGGATGGTGAAATTAAGATTACCATTGATGAGAGTGTCCGGGGCTGTGAGGTTTACGTCATTCAGTCTATTTCTGACCCGGTTAACACGAACTTAATGGAACTGTTAATCATGGTTGATGCCTTACGTCGAGCAAGTGCGGCTAAGATTAATGTTGTGATGCCTTATTATGGTTATGCTCGCCAGGACAGGAAGGCGCGTAGTCGGGAACCGATCACGGCTAAACTGATTGCTAACCTTTTGGAAATGGATAAGATTGATCGCTTAGTAACGATTGATCTTCACGCTGCTCAGGTTCAGGGTTTCTTTGATATCCCAGTTGACCACCTTCAAGCAACTGGTTTATTAGCTGATTATTGTGAACAGCACGGGTTGACGGGTGACAAAACGGTCGTGGTTTCACCTGACCACGCTGGTGTAAGCTTAGCTCGTAAGTTTGCTGAACGAATCAAGGCCCCCATTGCAATTGTAGATAACCGGGCAGACGAGGTTCGTGAACGAGCTGATCAAGAAATACCGGAATACGTAATTGGAGACGTCAAGGGACGGGTCGCCCTGGTGGTTGATGACATTGTTGATACGGGGATTCGGATGAAGCTATCTGCGGCTGCCTTACAAAAGTTTGGTGCCAAGAAAATCTATGGAATTGCCACCCATGCGGTCCTGTCTGGGGATGCCGTTAATATTCTGGAAAATTCCGGCATAGAAAAAATGATTGTTACCGATACCATTAACTTGCCGGCCACTAAATGCTTTAAGAAACTGGTGCGGTTGTCCGTGGCTGACCTATTAGCAGAGGCCTTGGTTCGGATTCATAACCATCAATCAATTGATACGCTTTTTAATCATAATTAAAATATAAATACTCGGTATACACAATGGCCTCCAAAGCTCGGGCAAATTCGAACTCTGGAGACCATTATTGCCATTATAAAGTTGATCTGGAAATGGTAAGTAGTTACAATAATCATGCTTAATGTGAAGGGTGACCTAAATGTTACAATTGATTTCATTGGTAATTATTGGCTTCTTAGTGGGAATCTTTGTTATCTCACTTGGTGGTGGTGGCGGTGCTATTTACTTGGGTGTTTTGTCTGGCCTTTTTCGATTAGCACCAGCGGCCGCCGCTGCTACCTCAATCGTAACCGCCTTGCCCGCACTAGTAATTGGTGCATGGTCCTATTATCGAAAGGGATTAATTGATTTTAAGTTAGGCAACCGGATGCTATTGGCAGCAATTCCCAGCATCATTGTTGGCTTCTTAGTTTCACCCTTAATTCCCAAGCGAATCTATAAAATCGTGATTGGTCTAATTTTGGTTATCTTGGGATTGCAAATTATCTACCAACTTTATCACAATGCACCTCAGCAAAAGCGTCGCTTGTCACCGAAGACGGCCAGCATTTTATACGGTATCATAGGTGGCTTGATGGTTGGTATTGCTGGTCTGAGTGGTGGCGGGCCGATCACAGCTGGCTTACTGATTCTTGGTGTTTCGATGAAACAGGCATCGGCGACTTCTTCTTATACTTTAGTGGGAATGTCAATTGTTGGTGCCTTATTGCATTTAACCGGTGGTAACGTTGATTGGCAAGCTGCGGGGGGCTTGATTGTTGGTTCGCTGTTAGGTGCCTTTTTAGCACCATCGGTTATTATTTGGTTAACAAGTAAGCCCTCACGAGCCTTTATGGTGAAATTGTTTATGGGAATTTTTATTGCTATTATGGGCTGTATGTCAATGAAATGATTAAAAACAAAAATGAGTTTAAGCAGTGAAATTTGCTTAAGCTCATTTTTTTATGATTAGTCAATTAAATTAAAATGCGGTAACTGTTTTACAAAGTCAAGGTAATATGCTTGTTCGCCAGTGTCCGTGATTTGAACATTTTCTGGGTGAAGATTAGCTTGGTGCAAGTTAGTTTCGCTCACTTTAATTTGATGGGTGAAGGTCGCGTTGCCAATTAATTCAATCCAGTAGTGCTGATCTTGGTAATGAACGATTGTACGGACCTTACCGCCAGGATTGAAAACATCAATCGGCTGATTAAAGGCTGATTGATCAGGGTGAAGGAGGACAAACGCCAGGCTGGTAGCAGACATTCCGGTTCCGCAGGCGTTTGTAAAACCAACTCCTCGTTCGTAAGTACGGACGAAAAGCTTGTTCTTTCCTAAAATATATCCAAAGTTAACATTGACACCATCTGTAAAGTAGGGGTTCTTGGCGTTGAGACGTTTGCCAATTGTTCCTAAAACACCATCCTGAAGGGCGGGACGGTTAACAAAGGAGATCAAGTGGGGATTAGGAACCGCAATTGCTGAAAACCTGAGGCGGGGCCAAATTTCTGGGACCGGGGTATTAAGGAGACGCTCATGACCGAGGTTAGTAAATGGCAAGGCCGCTGCTGTAAAGCGAACGGGAGAGATTTCAACGGCGAAGGCAGGTACTCCTTGAGCCAAGTTTGGTTGCTGACGGACCTGCAGGCTGGCATTCAGGGTATCAACTTTAAATTGGCTTAAGTGGTCTCGCTCGGCAACGTAACGGGCAACGGTTCGTAATCCATTGCCACACATTGTTGCTTCGCTACCGTCAGCGTTGATGATCCGCATTTGGGCTTGCGAGCCGGGACGGGTTGGGCGATTGACAACCAGTAGCCCGTCGGCCCCACCAAGTAAACCAGTTTGGTGAGCAGTAATTTGCTGGGTCAGCTTAACCAGCTCTGGATCAGTTAGGGGTTGGCTTAGCTGGGTTTGATCAAGAATGAAAAATTGATTTTGAGAACCATGAACTTTTAATAGGGTTGGCATGTAAGAAGACCTCCTTAGTTAGCAAAGAAACGGTGGTAGATAGCCTGAACGGCTGCGTCGGCATCCTTGTCATAAGTACCAATCATGATGGAAATCCGCGAAGCCCCTTGGTTAATCATTGGAACGGCGATATGGTGCTTGGCAAGCGGCTCTAGGATATCATTAATCACACCAATTCGGTTACGCATTCCTTCGCCAACAACCATTGTGATGGCATAGTTGTTAATCCATTCTAAATGGTCGGGATTGACTTCTTCTTGGATCTCATTACCGATTTCGTCAATTAATTGGTCGTTCAGGAGCCGCCGATCAAGGATGATCGTGATATCGTCAATTCCAGAAGGCATGTGTTCGTAAGGAATGTGGTGCCTAGCTAAGATTTTCAAGATCCTAAGGGTGAATCCAATTTGCTTATTAAGCAAATATTTATGAAGATACAAAGCCGCAAAATGCTTGTCACTAACAATCCCGGTGACAATATCACGAGGTTGAAAGTTCTTTTCGGGAACGATAAGGGTACCCGGCTTTTCGGGATGTTGAGTATTTTTAACATTGATTGGAATGTTGCCTTGAATAGCAGGAATTAAGGCCTCATCATGAAAGACGGAGAAACCAGCATACGAAAGTTCTCGCATTTCGCGGTAGGTCATCTTGGTGATTGGTTGGGGATCAGTAATGACATTAGGGTTGGCTGAATAAATTGCATCGACATCGGTGAAGTTTTCGTAAAGGTCGGCATGGAGACCACGTGCCAGGATCGCACCGGTGATATCGGATCCGCCACGAGAAAAGGTCGCAATCTGGCCAGCCAGGGTAATGCCATAAAAACCAGGAAAAATCAATAACTCACTCTGCTTGGCAGTAAACCGGTCGAGCAGGCTGTAAGTCTCGGGGATAACATTAGCGTTGTTGGGGGTTCCGGTTACCCGAATACCGGCTTCACTAGGTGTTACAAACCGGGCTTCATAACCAAGGTGGTGGAGGATGATTGCCATCAGCATGGCATTGGAACGTTCACCATGAGCCTTGAAGGCGGCCATTAGGTAATGACTATTTGGATAATGGCCTGTTGGCAAATTGCGTAAGCGTTGGATCAAATCTTCTAGCTTTTCTTGGGGAATGTTGAAATAGTTGGCAATTGCTAGGTAGCGGGTGATGATCTGGTGTAGGACATCATCATAGGGTTGTTGGTTAAGGACACGGTGGGCGTATTCAATCAGGAGGTCGGTAACTTTAGTATCATCGGGGTTCCGCTTTCCTGGCGCAGAAGTTACGATAACCCGCCGTTCGGGATCGGCCGTAATAATTTTAATGGCTTGGGCAAAAGATTCACCATCAGCCAATGAGCTGCCACCAAACTTAACTACTTTCATTTTTCTAAGTCTCCTTAATAACTAAAATTAGAATTACTAATTATCGTTAATCTTTTTTAACCGAATTTTAACATGGAACTTAAAATAAGCAAGTCATATTATTTTGCTTAGCTGCTGCAATAACGTTTTACTTCATATAATCAATTTATTTAATTTGTGAAAATTTAATTTATGCTATTGACTTTCTCATTATTTGTTATAAGCTATAGACATAAATCGAAGAGGCGCAGCCAACACTAGTAAGTAAGCGGAGTGATGCCAAGCGATGATCATTACTGAACAGGGCGGCTGCCGAAGCACTTAACCTGGCCCGGTTAGGTTAGCTGGGGCGTGACCTAATAAGTTGCGGACTGTCGCAGGACATTTTCAGCCTGCGTTGCGCTATCGACAGATTAAATGGATAATGAAATTACATCCACTGTTTGTTTGCGCAAACAGTGGATTTTTTTAAGCAGTCGATTCCCCAAGCAAACGTGATGGAGGGACAATAGATGAATGAGCAAATAACAGAGCAGGAGATTAATGCTGCTGGTCACCTTACGATTGGGGGGTGTGACACTCTTAAATTGGCCCATCAATATGGAACACCACTGGTGGTTTATGATGTTGCTAAGATTCGGGACCAAATTCGTCGTTTTCGTCGGGTCTTTGAAACTAACCATGTTGCCTACGCAGTCAGTTATGCTAGTAAGGCTTTTGCCGCAGTTGCAATGTATCAAGTTGCTGCCGCTGAAGGTGCTCACGTGGACGTCGTTTCGGCTGGTGAGCTTTATACGGCGATTAAAGCTGGCTTTCCAATGGAACGGGTTAGCTTTCATGGTAACAATAAATCACGGGCTGAACTCTTGATGGCTATTCGCCACCACGTCGGCTTTATTATGCTGGATAACTTCCACGAGATTGATCTTTTAGCTGACTTACTCGAACAGGAAGATGCCACGATCAAGGTTATGCTACGAATTACTCCTGGAATTTCTGCCCATACTAATAAGTACATTCAAACTGGTCAGGTTGACAGTAAATTTGGTTTTGACCTGCAATCCGGCCAAGCAGATGAGGCCTTAAAACGGGTATTAGCTAATCCACGGATGAAAATGAAGGGACTCCATGCCCACATTGGTTCACAGATCTTTGAACTAGCCGGTTTCGAAGGGGTCGCTAAGAAACTGGTTGAAGTAGCAAACCACTGGCAAAAACAATACGGTTATCAAGCAGAAATCATTAACGTTGGTGGCGGCTTTGGTATTCGTTACGTAAATGCGGATCATCCATTGATGCCTGAAGAATTCGTTGATGCCATCATTAAGACCATTAAAAAGGTGGTGGCCCAAACTGATTTGACCATGCCTGCCATCTGGATTGAGCCAGGGCGTTCAATTGTTGGCCCGGCTGGCTATAACCTTTATACGGTGGGCTCTCGTAAGGATGTGCCTGGTTTGAAATCCTATGTTACCGTTGATGGGGGAATGGGGGACAACATTCGTCCCGCCCTTTATCACGCGCAATACGAGACGGTGCTGGCAGCGGATCCACATGCACCGCTTAAAGAGCACGTTCGCTTGGCCGGTAAGTATTGTGAATCTGGCGATATTTTGAGTCAAGATCAGGCCCTGCCGGCGACCAAGCCCGGTGATGTCTTAGCAATGTTAGACACAGGGGCTTATGGTTATTCAATGGCTTCCAATTATAACCGCAACCCACGGCCGGCAGTTGTCTTTGCAGAAAATGGTCATTCTCAAGTAGTTATTGCCCGTGAGAGTTTAGCCGATTTAGTTCATTTAGATCGTCCTTATAAAGCTAATGATTAGCTACCATATATAATATGTAAAAAGAGGTTTTGAATAATGGCAGAATTAGATGCACAAGCAATTATTAATTATATTGGTAACGCCCCTAAGAAGACTCCAGTAAAAGTCTATTTGAAAGGCAAACTAACTAACTTAGATTTTCCAAAGGAAATTGATAACTTCACTGAAGCACATAGTGGAGTAATTTTCGGTGATTGGTCAGTGGTTAAACCATTTTTGGAACAACATCAAGACGTGATTACCGATTACCGGGTTGAGAACAGCGCCCGTAATTCTGCCGTACCGTTGCTTGATCTTAAGGGTGTTAATGCGCGAATCGAACCAGGTGCGATTATTCGTGATCGGGTCTTGATTGGTAACAACGCCGTTATCATGATGGGGGCGACGATTAACATTGGTGCCGAGATCGGGGACGACTCAATGATTGACATGGGTGCAATCCTTGGTGGACGAGCAATTGTCGGAAAGCATTGTCATATCGGTGCTGGAACCGTTTTAGCGGGAGTAGTTGAGCCGGCATCTGCCCAACCAGTCCGAATCGATAACAATGTTCTGATTGGTGCGAACGCTGTAGTAATCGAAGGTGTTCATGTTGGCGAAGGAGCCGTAGTTGCTGCCGGTGCGATTGTAACCCATGATGTGGCACCCCATACGATGGTTGCCGGTGTACCAGCTAAATTTATCAAAAATGTAGATGCGCAGACTAAGAGTAAGACCGGGTTACAGGATAATCTGCGAAAACTTTGAGGAGGAATTTTGATGCTAACTGAAAAACAGTTAATTCGGGTCCGCCGCCACCTTCATCAAATCCCGGAGTTGGCCCTGCATGAATTTCAAACTCATGATTATTTAATGAAAATAATCAAGGACTTTAATCAAGATCATTTGGAAATCATGGTACCGGACAAATTACCGACGGCGATCCTCGTGCTGGTTCATGGAACTGCTCCCCAACGAACAATTGGTTACCGGACGGACATTGATGCCTTACCAGTAAAAGAACAGACTGGTTTACCTTATGCTTCACAGCACCCTGGTGTAATGCATGCTTGTGGCCATGACATTCATATGACTGTAGCGTTGGGTGTCTTGTCCTACTTCAGTGATCACCAGCCTCAGGATAACCTCGTCTTCTTTTTCCAACCAGCCGAGGAAAGTGATTATGGTGGTAAGCGTGCTTATGAGGCGGGTGTCTTTACTGGCCAATGGCGACCTGATGAATTTTATGGTCTCCATGATAATCCTGACCTGCCAGCGGGTGCCATTGGTTGCCGGATGGGAACACTCTTTGCTGGTACAACTGAAGTCAACATTGACTTGATTGGCAAGGGTGGCCATGCTGCCTATCCCCAGGATGCCAACGATACAGTGGTTGCTGCTGCCAGTTTGATTACTCAGGTGCAGACGGTGATCTCACGAAGTATTGACCCGATTCAAAGCGGGGTAATTACCTTGGGGAAGATTCGTGGTGGTAGCATTCGAAACGTTATTGCCGGTCATACCCGAATTGAAGGTACTATCCGTGGGCTGACACAGAAGATGATTAAACGCATTGACCACCGCCTAGCAGAAATTTGTCGTGGGATCGGCACCAGTTTCAATATGAAGGTTCAATTAGAACTTAACCAAGGAGGCTATTGGCCAGTTGAAAACAACCCCCAGTTGACTAAGAACTTTATTCAATATATGCAACAAGCTCCGGATGTTAACTTTATTGAAACACCACCGGCAATGACTGGAGAAGACTTTGGCTTTTTATTAGCCCAGTTTCCAGGAACCATGTTTTGGTTGGGAGTCGATGATGATTCTCAATTGCACTCCGCAACCTTGACGCCAAAAGAGAGTGCCATTCAAAAGGGCGTCAATGCTATTACTGGTTTTTTGAATTATCGAATGCAACAAAATTAATTGGAGGAATTACCTATGATAACTTTACAAGATGCTGATTTACTAACCGCAATCGTTACCCCATTTGACAATCAGGGGAAGCTCAACTTTGCTAGTCTTGAAAAATTAACCAATCACTTAATTGCTCAGGGAAGCAACGGCTTTGTTATTGGTGGGACCACCGGAGAAACACCAACCTTATCCCATGATGAAAAGCTGTCCCTTTATCGACATTTTGGTCAAATTATTGATGGTCGTTTTCCAGTAATTGCCGGAACCGGGAGCAACAATACTCAAGAAACAATTGATTTTACCAATGAAGTTGCCAAGATTGATGGTATTGACTACGCATTGGTTGTAGTTCCGCCTTATAATAAACCAAATCAACGGGGGATGATTGCCCACTTTACGGCCGTGGCTGACCAGGTTAACATTCCAATTATTATTTATAATATTCCAGGACGGACTGGTGTTAAGATGGACGCCGCAACGGTTGTCGAGCTTTCTAAGAACCCAAACATTGCGGGTGTTAAGCAGTGTGCCTCCCTTGAAGAAATGGAATACATTATTGAACATAAGGCTGACGATTTTGCGGTCTTTAGTGGCGAGGATGCCCAAGCATTGACAGCCCGAGTCCTTGGTGCCAATGGTGTTGTTTCTGTGGCCTCACATTGTTATGCTAATGAAATGCGGCAGATGTATGATCAGCTTTATGCTGGTAATTATCAGAAGGCCGGTCAATTGCAACGGCTATTAACACCAAAGATGGCGGCACTCTTCATGTATCCATCACCATCACCGGTTAAGGCCGTCTTGAATGCACAGGGTTATGAAGTTGGTGGTTGTCGTCTGCCGATCTTACCGTTAAATGATGAAGAAAAGGGTGCCTTGGAGACGGCTCTGAGCCTACCAACAGGTTCATTGAATGCTCGGGACCTTCCCGATAACTTATAAGGAGGAACTTGAGATGCGAAAAGTATTAATTGCTGGTGCTGCTGGTGCAATGGGGCAAAAAGCGGTTGCCTTGGTTAATACCATGGACGGTTATGATTTGACG
Source organism: Limosilactobacillus sp. (assembly GCF_041859915.1). Lineage (GTDB taxonomy): Bacteria > Bacillota > Bacilli > Lactobacillales > Lactobacillaceae > Limosilactobacillus. The sequence continues at coordinate 18,577 of NZ_JBFLGB010000004.1, read as the reverse complement.
GCCGTTTTGGCCCCTCATCTGAAGACAGACGAACGTGCCCGGTACCATTTAGCTAATTCAGTTAAAATTTATCATCAATTGGACCAGGTTGAAGACGGAATTGCTGATATTTGGATTGATTTTACCGTACCAACAGCTGTGTATAAAAACGTGAAGTTTGCACTCCAGCACGGTTTTCGACCAATTGTTGGAACGACCGGTTTGACTGATGAGCAGGAAACAGAGTTAGTTCAATTGAGTAAGCAGCAGCAGTTAGGTGGTTTAATTGCGCCTAATTTTGGGATGTCAGCCGTCTTACTGATGAAATTCGCTCAAGAGGCAGCGTCCTACTTTCCAGATGTTGAAATTATTGAAATGCACCATGCTGATAAGAAGGATGCACCATCTGGAACTGCTTTGAGTACTGCTAAATTGATTGACCAGGTTCGTCAGTCTCATGAAACTAACCCAGCAGAAACCGAAAGCCTAGCGGGGGTCCGCGGTGGTGATTATCATGGTATTAAAATCCATTCTGTACGTTTGCCTGGCTACATTGCTCATGAACAAGTGCTTTTTGGTGGAGCGGGTGAAGCCTTAACAATTCGTCAAGATTCCTTTGACCGGCAATCTTTCATGAGTGGGGTTAAAGTAGCCTTAGAAAAGGTGGCAACATTATCTCACCTAGTGATTGGCTTAGAGAATATCTTATAAGAATAAAGGGTCGGCTTATCGATGATGGGTCAACCCTTTATTTTAACTATTGAAAGACCACGTGTTCGCTATACTAGTTTCTTAAAAAATGGTAAAGTTAACATTGTATACTTAACTATAATAATTATAATGATTTAAAAATGTTGATTTTATAACGAAGGGAAGTTTTGTGGATGGTTAAACGTACACGCCATCGATCAATGGTTCGACGTTTTCTGACAGGAGCTTTAGGAACCCTAGGAGTATTAGCGGTAACGACTCAGGCAGCAAGTGCCGATAGTGTCCTTGTAAAAACCGGTGATACTGTTTGGAAGATCGCCCAAGAAAATAAAACAACCGTTAAGGCCATGGAAGACGCTAATCCTGAATCAATTAAGAAGATTAGCAATAGCGTTGATTTGATTTATGCTGGTCAACGGTTGAACCTTCCGGGAACTACTGATGAAACGATGGCCAGCGCTGATGAGAATGGACTTTACACGGTTGTCCCGGGTGATACCCTGAATAAGATTGCTCAGCATTTTGGCCTGTCTGTGACAACACTAAAGAATTTAAACGGTTTGACTGGTGACCAACTTTATATTGGCCAGCGCTTATTGGTAGCCGGTTCCATGGCCCCTGCTGCAACGGTTAACCAATCAACAGCACCAGTACAACAAGCTGCCACAACGGTCACTTCATCAGTAACTACTAATAACCAAGAACCTTCCCTTAATCAAGAGAATGAGCCCATTACTACTATTACATTAAAAGCTGCTGCCACCAACAACGCAACTAACGATACCGCAGCTGTTACTAATAGTGAAAATGGGTCAAATGTATCTAGTGACACAGCGACTCCGGCCAGCACAAGTCTAGCTGGTACAAGTTCAGCTGTTGCTACGACTACTATGACTACTGGTCCAGTAAGCAGTAGCGCTGCTGTACAATCATCATCTTCAACGTCTGTGACGACTACGAATGAAGTTAGTGCTAATACTCAGATGGCGAATGCAGCCACAGTTAATTCGGTTAGTGATGGCACTCAGTCTGCAGTAATAGTGCCTACGAGTTCCACTTCGGCAAGCACTAATCCCCAAACAGCAACCAGTGCTCAACCAACTGTCAACAGTAGTGCTTCGATCCAGGCCCAGTCAGTTGCACCACAGCAAGCTGTTCAAGTAGCTAGTTCAGCAATGGTTACTTCTTCTGCTAATAGTGCGACGACGTCTGTGACAACAACTAATTCTGTGGCTTCAGCAGCGTCATCCGCACAGCCACAATCATTTACTACTTCTAAGGTACAATCACAGTCAACCACTGGTGTTACTAGCACAGCTGTTCAACAGCCCGTTAAACAGAGTCAACAGTCATTGGCCCCTAGTCAGGCTCAACAAGCTACTAGTCAAGCACAATCATCTGTCACAGCGGCTGCTTCTACTGCAACGCAACCGCAAAGTACGGCTAACAATGATTTGAATTCTGGTTCCGTAGTTAGTCTCGCTACTAAGATTGCTAGCTCTAATAGTGTTCCTTATGTTTGGGGTGGGGCTTCCCTGAGTGGAATGGATTGTTCTGGTTTAGTTGACTACGTTTATGCTCATGCTGATGGTAAACAATTGCCACATAATACGGTTGCCCTAGAAAGTTGCGTTAATCAGCATGCTGTTAACCAAGCTCAAGCTGGCGATATCCTGTTCTGGGGACAGCATGGTGCTACCTACCATAGTGCAATTTATATTGGTAATAATCAATTTGTTGCCGCTGCTAAGCCGGGGACCAATGTAGCTACTTACACGATTAGTAAGTATTTCATGCCAAGCTTTGCTGGGACAGTTAAATAATTGTCTTAATTATTATTGAAAAATAAAGGGCAGTGAATGAATTTATTCTCATTCACTGCCCTTTATTTATTAGTTGATGTTTGCCAGAAAGGATAGGTTGCAACTGACATTGTTAGGTCCATAAATTGATTGCCCATCTCTTCACCATCAACTTGACCAAATTCTAGCGAGGTGGTCGTACAATGAAATTGGTGCCCGTGATAATGCTTTGCAAAGCGTGAATCAGCTAGTTTCCCTCGGGCAAATTGAATTAATTGCCAGAAAGTTACGAGCCAATTCTTACGTTCGGCAACCACCAGGTCTAACGCTGGTTCTTTAATGGTAGCGGTGGGCGCAATTCGAAAGCCCCCACCAATATAAGGGTGATTAGTAACGATTGCAATATACGCCTTGCTAAAGAATTCTCGTTCGTGGTCTCCTTGAGCCATAAGGGTAAAGGGAGCTTGATCGTAGAGAACACCAAGAGCTTGTGAGGCATAAGCAAAGTGACCAATTCGGTGGTGCCGATTTAGTTTCTTCTTGGCTTTGGAGAAATTGGTACGACTGACAATTGCGGCATCAAAGCCGATTCCGACATTATTGAGAAAATAATGATCTTGATTCTTGATGGCATCACGATAATGTCCAATGTTAATCACTTGTGGATGATCGGTCGCGAGAATTTGCTGAAGAGCTTTCACTGGATCCAAGATGATCCCGTAAGCACGTGCAAAATCATTGCCAGTACCTGCAGGAATATAAGCTAAGGGTAGGCGTGATGTTTGATGTTTTTTAGCAGTTTTAAGCAGACCGTTAAGGACCTCATGAAGGGTGCCGTCTCCACCCATAGCGATGACGACGGTATTAGTAGGTTGTGATTTTTCGGCGAGCTTAGTGGCAAAGTAAGTGGCCTGACCAGCTCGTTTGGTGAAACGGTAGTCATAGTCAATTTGTGCTTGATCAAGGGCTTGGTGTACTGCTGGCCAAGCTGATTTAGCATAGCCATTACCTGCTATTGGGTTAATGATAATTGAATAGTGCATCGTATGCTTCCTTTTATCCATCTTGATAAGCGAAAGGGGTTGTGACAAATATTGCTTTGTCACAACCCCCTAACCAACATTATTCTTGATTATCAAATGTTGTGATCTTAAAGTTAGGATTTTGCTTTTCGTAAGCGAGGGCCTTGTCATCTAACTGTTCAACATATTCAATAGTGTAATCCGTATTATGTTCGACCATTAGTAATGCTTCGGCTTCAGAATCAGCTTCTAGATATAATGAATGGGTGTTTTCACGGACAGGACGTTTGGTTTTGTCCGGTTGATAGTATACCTTGAAAGTCATACTGTTTAAAACTCCTTATTTCCAAATTTGAATTACTCTATTCATTCTAACACAACTAATCAACGCTGTCTTGGAATTCTTCAGCATGGTATGATTAAGGCAAGAATTATCACAAATGGGGTGGAAAATATGCGAATTTTTTGGATCTGCTTGGTGGCGGTAGTAATTGTAATTGCCCCATACGTAGCAATTCATCGAGTTTTAATTAATCATGCTACGATCATGTTACGTAATCAAGCCCAGCAGACAACTGATGGTGCGGTTAATGCAGGCTTACAAAAACTTCTTAAGTGGAATCGAACCCTTTCTTCACAATTAGTGGCAGATGTTTGGGGCAAAGGGGTGATGGCCTTTGAGTACCATTTTAATTACCGTCAGTTGATTGATAAGGGACAAGCATTTACAAAGGCTCAATTACAAAAGCAACTTGCTGACTATGCTCAAACACAAGGATTAAAAGCTGTGAAAACGGGTCAACCAGTTTTTAAAGTTACTGATTGGTGGGTTTACGAAGGAATCTTACATATTGACGTTGCTTACCTATTAAATGAGTCAACGGTGGAATATGTTAATGATTTGCGACGTTTAAGTCGACATAGTAAATAGTTAAGAGCCGGTAAGAATTCTTACCGGCTCTTAACTATTAAGTGCTAATTAATCATGATGGTACCTTCAGGAGCTTTGAATGGATTCTGTTTATTGATATGGTCATAGAATAACATTCCATGTAGGTGGTCGATCTCATGTTGACAAACGATCGCTGGGTAACCCTTTAACCGTACCTGGTGTTTCTGACCATTAACGTCTTGGTAGCGAAGCGTGATTCTGTCATGGCGTGGAACGTAACCAGGAACGTCCTTATCAACGGATAGGCAGCCTTCACCTTCAGTTAATGCTGCGTATTGAACGGATTCGCTAACGATAACCGGATTGATGATAACATCCTTAAAAAGTGGCTTATTGTTCTGATGATCATCATCTTCTTCTAAAGGTGGAACCAATACGGCAGCCATTTGTTCAGATACATCCACCTGAGGAGCGGCGAGGCCAACTCCCGCACGTAACTTATATTTTTTGCAAAGTTCAGGATCCTGACTCACTTCTAGGTATTTCATCATATTTTTTGCTAGGTCTTGATCTTCTTTTGAGAGGGGGAACTTAACCTTAGCCGCACGTTTCCGTAGGACGGGATTGCCGTCACGGGTAATATCCTTCATTAAGTACAAGAATATTCGCCTCCAAATTTTACTCTATCCTATTAATGTTATCATATTGAGATTAAATAGCTAATAAAATTTGTACTTTTCGTAAAAAAGATACGAGAATCTTTAAAATAACTCTTTCACAAGCACTTTTTAGTCAAAAAATAGGTGAAAAGTCTATGAAAGCGCTTGTTTTATGGCAAAAAGGGACTATACTAGAAAATGTAAGTAGGCAATCGCTTACATGATGTTAATTGGATTTGGAAAGGGATGTTTTATAATGGCCAAAGCTGTTGACTTTGCAAAGATTAAGGCCGAGGAAGGCGCTGCATATGCAAAGCCTGTTCAAATTCTTGATAATGATGGAAACGTTGTTAACAAGGATTTAATGGCTAATTTTACTGATGACCAAGTAGTAGACTTAATGAAGAAAATGGTTTGGGAACGTGCATTGCATGAACAAACCATGGCCTTCTCACAACAAGGTCGGTTAGGCTTCTACGCACCAACCTGGGGCGAGGAAGCTTCTGAAATGGGAACGGCATCAGCATTTAAGAAGCAAGACTTCCTTTGCCCTGCTTACCGTGACTTACCACAATTAATTCAACACGGTGCTACTGTTGCTCAAATGTATCTCTGGTCTAAGGGTCACCTAAAGGGCAACCTGTTTGAAGCACGGGCACTTCGTCCACAGATTATCATTGGTGCTCAGATGGTTGAAATGGCCGGCGCTGCTCTTGGTATTAAGAAGAACGGTGAAAAAGACACTGTTGCTTATGCCTACACCGGTGAAGGTGGTTCTTCACAGGGTGATACTTATGAAGGTATGAACTTTGCTGGAGCCTTCCAGTCACCTGCTGTATTTATTATCCAGAACAATGGTTGGGCTATTTCTTACCCACGGAAGTTACAAACTAAGGCACAAACTATTGCTCAAAAGGGTGTTGCTGCTGGTATCCCAGGCGTTCAAGTTGATGGGATGGATGTACTGGCTTGTCACGAAGTTGCTAAGGAAGCCCGTGACTTTGCCGCTGCTGGCAATGGCCCAGTTCTGATTGAAACCTTAACTTACCGGTTTGGTGCCCACAGTTCTGCTGGTGACGATCCTAGTCGGTATCGTACTAAGGCCGAAGAAAAGCCTTGGTTCGACAAGGACCCTCTGATTCGTGTACGGAAGTACTTAACTAAGAAGGGTCTCTGGTCTGAAGACGAAGAGAAGAAGTACTCCGATCAATGCAAGGAAGACTTCAAGAAGGCTATCAAGGAAGCCGACTCAGTTGAACCTGAAAAGGTATCTGACATGTTGAAGCGGACCTTCGAAGTACCAACTCCAGATATTAAGGAACAAATCAAAGAGTACGAAGCAAAGGAGTCGAAGTAATCATGGCTAAAAAGACATATATCAAAGCTATTACTGAAGGTATCGACATTGCTTTGGATGAAGATCCAAAGACGCTGGTCTTCGGTGAAGATGTTGGTAAGAACGGTGGTGTCTTCCGTGCCACCAATGGCTTACAAAAGAAGTATGGTAAGGACCGTGTATTCAGTACTCCATTAGCTGAATCAGGAATCCTAGGAATGTCAATTGGTTTAGCTGCTACTGGCTGGCGTCCAGTTCCGGAAATTCAGTTCATGGGCTTCACTTTTGAAGCAATTGACTCTATTGCTGGACAGATGTCACGTGTACGTTTCCAATACAATGGTACTAAGAATATGCCAATTACCATTCGGACTCCTTATGGTGGTGGTACGCACACTGCTGAACTTCACGGGGATGACCTCGAAAACTTCTTCGTTGGTATCCCAGGTCTGCGGGTAGTTACCCCAAGTACTGCATATGATGCCAAGGGACTAGTAATTTCTGCTATTGAAAACAATGACCCAGTTCTGTTCCTTGAAAACCTTCGTCTCTACCGTTCTGTTAAGGGCGAAGTTCCTGACAAGAAGTACACTGTTCCGTTGGACAAGGCTAAGGTTGTTCGTGAAGGGAACGATGTTACTCTAATTGCTTATGGTGGCATGGTTCCAGAAGCTGTTAAGGCTGCTAAGAAGTTAGCTAAGGACAATATTTCAGCTGAAGTTATTGACCTTCGTTCACTTTACCCACTTGACACTGACACTATCTTTGAATCTGTTAAGAAGACCCACCACGTTGTAGTTATTCAGGAATCTCAAAAGATGGCCGGTGTTGGTGCCCAGGTTGCTTCTGCAATTTCTGAAGGTGCTATCATGTACTTGGATGCTCCAATCTCCCGGGTTGCTGCACCTAACTCCGTCTACCCATTCCCAATGGCTGAAGACGTATGGCTTCCACGGGCCAAGGAAGTTGAAGAAGCAGCTCGTCAAGTAGTTAACTATTAATCACGGCTTTGGCTACTGATTAATTAGAAAGGAAGTTAAATTAATATGGCTTACAAATTCAGACTACCTGAAATGGGTGAAGGCCTTACTGAAGGTGACGTTGCTTCATTCCTGGTTAAGGAAGGCGACAAGATTAAGGCTGATGATCCATTAGTAGAAATTCAGACTGATAAGTCAACCACCCAATTGGTATCACCAGTTGACGGGACCATTACTAAACTAGACGTTAAGGAAGATGATCACGTTGAAAAGGGTGACGACCTGGTTGAAATTGATGATGGTAAAGATGGTGTAAGCACCAACGTTGAAGCTGAAGAAAGCGATGAAGACGAGGACGAAGATGAAGAATCATCTGAAGAAGAATCTGCAGCTCCTAGTGAAGCACCAGCTAAGCCAGCCGCACCTGCTAAGGGTGGGGTAGCACCACTGGCACAACCAAATAAATTAGTAATGGCAATGCCATCAGTTCGTCAATATGCTCGTGATAAGGGTGTTGACATTACTTTGGTACAACCAAGTGGTAATCATGGCCAGGTATTGAAGGAAGATATTGATAACTTCAATGCTGCCGCTGCTGCTCCAGCTGCCGGTGCTGCTGCTCCAGCTGCTGCTAAGGGTAACACCATTAAGCCGTACACTGGTGCTGGTGAAGATGCTGAAACCCGTGAACCATTGTCTAACATGCGGAAGATTATTGCTAAGGGTATGCGTGACTCCGTTGATATTAGTCCAATGGTTACGGTCTTCGCTAATGCTGAAGTATCCAAGATTATGGCTAACCGGAAGAAGTACAAGCCGGTAGCTGCCGATCAAGGTATTCACTTGACCTTCTTGCCTTATGTTGTAAAGGCTGTTATTGCCATGATGAAGAAGTATCCAGAATTCAATTCTTCAATTGATGACAGTACTCAGGAATTAGTTCAGAAGCACTACTACAACATTGGTATTGCTACAAGCACTGATCATGGTCTGTACAACCCGAACATTAAGAATGCTGACTCCAAGAGTATGTTTGAAATTGCTAAGGAGATTTCTGACAATGCTCAGGCCGCTGAAGACAACAAGTTGAGTCCAGAAAGCATGGCCCATGGCTGCATTACCATTTCTAACATTGGTTCTATGCGTGGTGGTTTCTTCACACCAATTATTAACCAACCAGAAGTTGCTATTCTTGGTATGGGTACCATTGCTACTGAACCAATTGTTAATGACGAAGGCGAAATCGTGGTTGGTCACAACATGAAGCTGTCTCTGACTGTTGACCACCGTCTGATTGATGGTGCTTTAGCTACTGAAGCTTTGAACTACCTGAAGAAGCTTCTTGAAGATCCTGATTTGTTAATGATGGAGGGCTAATAAGTATGGCTGACGTTGAAAAGAAAGATACAGTTATTGTTGGTGGTGGCCCAGGTGGTTACGTTGCTGCCATTCGGGCTTCCGAACTAGGTCAAAAGGTTACCTTGATTGAAAAGGGTGATCCTGGCCTGGGTGGTGTCTGCCTGAACATTGGTTGTGTTCCATCAAAGGCTTTAATTGCTGCTGGTCACCGTTTTCAAGAAACATTGGATTCTAGTACCTATGGTGTTTCTAAGACGAAGGCAACGATCGACTTTAAGAAGACCCAAGACTGGAAACAGAAGAAGGTCGTTGACCGAATGACCCGTGGGGTTAAGATGCTCCTCAGAAAGCACAAGGTTGAAATCATTGATGGTGTTGCCATGATGGATAATGATCATCAACTTCGTGTTTTGAAGGCTGGCCCTAAGCAATTTATGGACTTTGATGGTGGCAAGAAGATCACTTGGAACAATTTGATCTTGGCTACTGGTTCTCGTCCAGTAGAAATTCCTAACTTCAAGTTTGAAGGACGGGTAATTGATTCTACTGGTGGTTTGAACCTGCCAGAAATTCCAAAAGAGTTCGTTGTTATTGGCGGTGGCTACATTGGAACTGAATTAGCTGGTGCCTATGCTGATCTTGGATCACACGTTACCATTATTGAAGGTACGGACACTATCCTTGGTGGCTTTGATAAAGACATGGTAAAGGTAGTTGTTAAGAACCTGAAGAAGAAGGGAATTGACATTATTACCGGAGCTATGGCTAAGAGTTCAACCCAGGATGATTCAAGTGTAACCGTTACCTATGAAGTTGATGGTAAGGAACACAGCATTAAGGCTGACTACTGCATGGTTTCTGTTGGTCGGAAACCAAATACCGATAACTTTGGCTTGGATATGACAAGTGTCAAACTTGATAAGCATGGCAAGGTTATTGTTGATAAGCAGGGTAAGACCAATGTTGATCACATTTATGCCGTTGGTGACATGGTTCCTGGCCCAGCATTGGCTCACAAGGCATTCTTTGAAGGTAAGACTGCCGCTGGAGCGATTGCCGGTAAGAACACTGCTAATGACTGGGTAGGAGTACCTGCTGTCTGCTTCGCTGATCCTGAACTAGCTCAAGTTGGAATGACTGCCAGTGATGCGAAGGATAAGGGTATTGAAGTTGCAACCGCACAATTCCCATTTGCTGGGAATGCTCGTGCCGTATCACTGGATCAACCAGAAGGCTTTGTTCGTTTCATTTACACTAAGAAGGAAAAGAACATTGTTGGAGCTCAAGTTGTTGGTCCAGAAGCAAGTACCTTAGCTGGTGAATTATCCTTAATTGTCAACTGTGGTATGAATGTTGAAGATGTTTCCTTGACGATTCATCCACACCCGACGCTTTGTGAACCAGTTCAAGAAGCCGCGGATGTTGCAATGGGTCTGCCAACCCACATCTAATTAAGTCACATCTTAATCAAATCCAAAGTGCGTTGCTAGAAATAGCAACGCATTTTGAATTTTAAAATTAATTTAGGTAATTATCAGAGTAGAATTGTTATAATGGAATCAGAATGATAAAGGTGGACTAAAAATGCAAAGCAAAAGTTATTCTTATCCATTAAACCCTGCTTGGTCAACTACCGAGATAGAGACAGTAGTTGCAATGTTACGAGCAGTAGAAGATGCCTATGAGGTCGGAATTAATCGTCAAGTGCTACTGAGACGTTACCGAGCTTTTAAGAAAATTGTGAATTCAAAGGCGGAAGAAAAACAAATTGGTCGGGAATTCGAGAAAGAATCAGGCTATGTTTTATATCGAGTAGTTAAAGCAGCTCAGGAAACTTCTGCAAAGAAAATTAAGATGGCTGGCGAATAATGTGTTAGAAGAAATTGATCATCAAGTGCAAACTTTATTACGACGTGTCAATCAATCAACCCTTCAACGGATGAGTGGTCATTATCGGGTAGCTACTAAGACTAGTTACAATGACTTGGTAACGACCATTGACCGGCAAAATGAACAAACAATTAATCATGACTTGCGTCGAATTGACCCTAACGCACAGATTTTAAGTGAGGAAGGCATTGGTGATGACCAGGTCACCAGTTTGCGTGGTCATGTTTGGATTGTTGATCCGCTTGATGGAACCCTTAATTTTGTTAAACAACATGACCATTTTGGCATTATGTTAGCATTGTACATTGACGGACAGCCAACACTGGGTTACATTATGGATTCAATTAATAATGATCTCTACCATGGTGGTAATCAGTGGGGAGTCTTTAAAAATGATACTCGTTTGACATCACCGGCTGACTTAGGTCTTCATGCCAGCTTGGTGGCGATCAGCAGCCCATTAATTTTGCGCAATGTTGCTCGGTTACCATTAGTAGCACAACATGCTAGTGGTTTACGGATGTACGGTAGTGCAGCGATGGAAATGACTAGTGTCTTGACTGGTGAGCTAGGTGCTTATATTTCTTACTTAAGGCCTTGGGACTTGGCACCCGGTCGAGTTTTGGCGGAAGAATTAGGCCTGGTTGTCAAATCAATTGACGGTGATAGAATAGATGTGTTATCATCTAATCTTGTATTAGTAGCAACGAAGAGGGTTGCCCAGGATATTCTTCGGTTAACCAAGTAGTTGTTGAGGCTGTGGCGGCTTTGTCACAGTTTTTTTATGAAATCAATCTCAAACCAGTGTATACTAGTGAAGATGAATAGATTGAAACGAAAGGAAGAATTACGCATTGAAATCTCGTGATGATATTCGTAATATTGCGATTATTGCCCATGTTGACCACGGTAAGACCACTTTGGTTAACGAAATGCTGAAGCAATCTGACACCCTGCCAGAGCACTTCCACATTCAAGACCGGGCAATGGATACGAACGCAATTGAACGTGAACGTGGAATCACTATCTTGTCTAAGAACACGGCCGTTAAATATGGTAAGTATCAAATTAATATTTTGGATACTCCAGGTCACGCCGACTTTGGTGGTGAAGTAGAACGGGTTATGAAGATGGTTGATGGGGTTTTGTTAGTTGTTGATGCCTTTGAAGGTACCATGCCCCAGACTCGGTTCGTTCTGAAGAAGGCCTTAGAGCAGCACCTAACACCAATTGTAGTTATCAACAAGGTTGACCGAAAAGGTGCCCGTCCGGAAGAAGTCGTTGATGAAGTTCTGGACCTCTTTATCGAATTAGGTGCTGATGAAGATCAACTGGACTTCCCAGTAATTTATACTTCTGCCATGAATGGGACTTCTAGTTATGACTCAGACATTTCAACACAGAAGCATACCATGAAGCCGCTTTTTGACACAATTATTAAGACTATTCCGGCACCGGTTGATAATTCTGATGAGCCGTTACAATTCCAAGTTGCCATTTTGGACTATAACGACTTTGTTGGCCGGATTGGAATTGGCCGGGTCTTCCGTGGAAAAATCAAAGTTGGTGACAAGGTTACCCTGATTAAGCTGGACGGTACTAAGAAGAACTTCCGGGTTACCAAGCTCTTTGGTTTCTTTGGCCTGAAACGACTGGAAATTAAGGAAGCCGAAGCTGGTGATTTGATTGCTGTTTCTGGGATGGAAGATATTAATGTCGGTGAAACGGTAACCGACCCACAACATCCTGATGCATTAAAGCCACTGCGAATTGATCCACCGACGTTGCGGATGACGTTCCGAACCAATGATTCACCATTTGCCGGCCGGGAAGGTAAATTTGTGACTGCTCGGCAATTGGAGACTCGTCTGAAGCGTGAAACCGAAACCGACGTGTCATTGCGGGTTGATGATACTGATGATCCAGGTGCCTGGACCGTTTCCGGTCGTGGTGAACTGCACTTATCTGTTCTAATTGAAACCTTGCGGCGTGAAGGTTATGAATTAGCTGTTTCTCGTCCAGAAGTTATTTATCGTGAAATTAACGGGACCATGTGTGAACCATTTGAAGAGGTCCAGATTGATACTCCTGATGAGTATACAGGAGCAGTGATCGATAGCCTTTCTAAACGGAAGGGTGAAATGCAGAACATGGAACCTTCTAAGAATGGTGAGACGCGTTTAATCTTCTTAGCACCATCACGAGGCCTGATCGGTTACTCAACCGAATTCATGACAATGACCCGTGGTTATGGCATCTTGAACCACACCTTCAAGAAATATGCGCCAGTGATCAAGAATTGGAACCCTGGTCGGCAAAAGGGTGCCCTGGTTTCCATGAACGCCGGTAAAGCTACTACCTATGCCATGATGGGAATTGAGAGTCGTGGTAAACTTCTGATTGATCCAGGAACGGAAGTTTACGAAGGAATGATTGTTGGTGAAAACAGCCGTGAAAATGATATTACGGTAAATATCACTAAAGGAAAGAACCTGACTAACGTTCGTGCGGCTGGTTCTGATGAAATGGCTCACATTAAGACACCAACTCACCTTTCCCTTGAAGAGTCACTCGAATTCTTAAATGAAGATGAGTATTGTGAAATTACCCCTGAAAATATTCGTCTTCGTAAGCAAATTTTGAACACGAATGCTCGTGAAAAGGCAACTAAGCGTCGTCGTGCTGCTTCACGTAAGTAAAGAAGACACTAAAGATTTAGTTAAAACCCGAAAAGCCTATTAAGCTTTTCGGGTTTTTGTGTTTTCTAATGCTATAATAAATGGGATAATTTATTTTGAGCAGGTGTGCTTAGTGAAAAGAGTAAAATTAAAGCAACCACATTTTAATTGGTTATTAATCAAACAGAATTTTCATTCCTGGGACTATTATTTAATGGTTCCCTACCTCTTATTGTGTATAATTGGGATCATCATGGTTTATTCATCTAGCGCCGGAATTGAAATGCAGAATGGGGGGACTCCCCAATCTTATCTGATCAAACAAACAATTTATGTGATTATCGGTGTAATTATCATGGTGTTTTTTGCTAATTATCCATTGGCCCATTACCGACGACGCCGTTTTTTAGAATATTCGACAGTTATTATGGGAGCACTTTTGTTAGCCGTACTGATAATTGGCCACGCTGTTAATGGTGCGAAGGGGTGGATTAATCTAGGACCAATTAATATTCAACCCGCAGAATTTTGTAAACTTTACTTTATCCTTTACTTAGCAGATCGAATGGCTCGTGTTCGTCAACATGGTCGACACTTTTTGGAAACAAAGTCATCAATTGGGCCCTTGTTAATGGCAGCTTTCTTTCTCTTACTGATTTTAATTCAACCGGATACAGGTGGGGGAATCATTAATCTTGCTATTATTAGCGTTATGATTTTAGCGTGTGATATTCGCTGGGCTTTTGGTGTTTCATTGATCATTGGCTTTCCCCTAGTTGCTTATATTGGCCTTCAGCAGGCGGTTGTTAATGGTTGGCTACATGGTGGCTACCGGGCTCAGCGTTTTATTGCCTTTATGAATCCCTTTGGTAATGCTAGTGGCTCTGGTAGCCAGTTGGTTAATTCTTACTATGCCATTAGTAACGGTGGTATTTTTGGGGTAGGACTTGGCAACAGTGTCCAGAAGATGGGTTATCTTCCAGAACCTAACACTGATTTTATCATGGCGATTACCAGTGAAGAACTCGGCTTGGTAGGTGTTTCAGTTATTCTAATTTTACTGTTAATTTTAATTTGTCGAATAATCCAATTAGGAATTCGCAGTAATTCGTTATATGTGACCTTAATCTGCTATGGAGCAGCCACCTTTTTTAGCGTGGAAACGTTTTTTAATATTGGTGGGGTATTGGGCCTTTTACCGATTACTGGTGTGACCTTTCCCTTCATTTCGTACGGTGGTTCTAGTATGTTAGTTCTTTCTGCTACGGTGGGTATTATCATGAACATTAGTGTTCAACAAAATAAGCAACGTTTAGAAATGGCTAGTCCGTTTTTATCAAGGAAATAAGGATATGATTTTATGTTTAAATTAACAGCACGGCGGGCCCTGGTGGTTTATATCGATGGCAATCGTGTTGTAAAGACATTGCGTCATTTTGGAATAGTGCGTTACGTTTCACGGCGGATGCATTACGTGATTCTCTACGTTAACCAAGACCAGATTAAACAATTGAAAGGTAAGATTAATCGTCTACGAGCAGTTCGTTCGGTTGAAGAATCCTACCGGCCTGACTTGGATCCGACGTTAACGGATCTTGAAATGACAGGTTTATATAAACTACATGATGAGGATGATTAGAAATGAGAGTAGTAGCAGGTAATTTTCGGGGGCGAAAGTTAACCGCAGTTCCTGGAATGGCAACCCGGCCAACAACTGATAAGGTCAAGGAAGCACTTTTTAATATTATCGGTCCCTACTTTAATGGTGGTCAAAGCTTGGACCTCTTTGCCGGTAGTGGGGGATTAAGCATTGAAGGTGTCTCTCGGGGCATTGCAAGAGCAACCTTAGTTGACCGTCAATACCAGGCCATTAAGACGATTAAGCGTAACATCGCTGTGACTAAACAACCGGCTAAATTTACTGTTTACAAGATGGATGCCAGAAAGGCACTGCGTATGTTGGGCAAACAGGGGGAAAGGTTTGACCTAGTTTATCTGGATCCCCCTTATGCCAAGCAACAAATTCTAAAAAATCTTGCTAAAATGGTGGATTTAGATCTCTTAAATGATGGAGCAATTATTGTCGCCGAGACAAATCAAGCGGCTAAATTACCAATAACGGATTTACCACATTTTACCTTTATCCGACGACAAACTTATGGTATTACGGTCTTAACAATCTATCGCTTTCGAAAGGAGTAGTTATTAATGAAAGTAGCAGTATTTCCGGGAAGTTTTGATCCTTTGACGTTAGGACACCTTGACTTAATTAAGCGGGGAAGCGCCCTGTTTGATCAATTAGCGGTGGCAGTAATGACTAATACTAGTAAAAAGCCACTTTTTTCTGTTGAAGAGCGGGTAGCTCAGATTAAAGAAGCCGTTTCCGGCCTTGATAATGTCTCCGTAATTACCGCCACTGGTTTGACGGTCAATTTAATGAACCGTATCGGTGCTGATTATCTAATGCGTGGATTACGTAATAATACCGATTTTCAATATGAACGTGATATTGCGGCAATGAATAATTTCTTGGATGATCAATGCGAGACGGTTTTCTTTCTTGCTAAACCAGAGTATCAGCACTTGTCATCCAGCTTATTGAAAGAAGTTACACAGAATGGTGGGGACATTTCTGCTTATCTGCCGGCAAATATTAATGTAGCATTGAAGAAACGGTTGGAAGAACGACAACTAATGCGGGTAAAGGAACACAATGAAAAGACAAGATAATAGAATATTACGGTGGATTGCGGTCATCCTTGGGATCGTCCTTTTCTTGGGGTGGTTCTTATTATGGCCGCTTAATTCATACATTGAGGGCCCAGGGAATGCCACTAATTTGCGCTCCTTTGTTCGGGTTAAGGGTCATCCCGATCCTGGTAAAGGGAGCTTTATGATCACTTCGGTTGCTTTGCAGCAAGCGCGACCGGCTACCTATTTAATGGCCAAGGCGGTCCCTTATCTTTCAATTGAGAATGCGGAAGATGTTACCGGTGGGCAGAACGGTCCAACTTTTGATCGGGTTCAACATTTCTATATGCAAAGCTCGATTAATGAAGCCATTGCGGTTGCCTGCCAGGCAGCTCACCAGAAAGTAATGAAAAAGTATTTAGGAATTTATGTATTGCAAGTACAACCCAATTCTAAGTTTAAACATGCTATTCGTGTTGGTGATACCATTACGAAGGTTAACGGACACCACTATAACACAGCTCAGGGTTATCAAAGGTATATTGGTAAACAGAAGGTCGGCTCTCCACTAAGGGTGACTTATGAACGTGCTGGCCGCCAACGAAATACGACGCACCGGTTAGTTAAGTTAACTAGTACTCGTTCAGGGATCGGGATTATTTTGACTAATAATATGAAGGTCAAAACTAAAGTTCCCATTAAGGTTGATCCTGGGCAATTAGGTGGACCGTCTGGTGGCCTGATGTTTACCTTACAAATTTATGAACAGCTTAGCGGTCACGATCTCCAGCGGGGACGTAAAATCGCTGGCACGGGAACCATTGATGCTGATGGCAACGTTGGCGAAATTGGTGGAATCGATAAGAAAGTTATTGCTGCTCATCGGGCAGGGGCAACCATTTTCTTAGCTCCGTATGTTAAGCCAAGTAAGCTCTTGCTTAAGTATGAGGAGGGTCACCAAACAAATTACCAGTTGGCCCGCAGAACCGCTAAACGATATGCACCGGGGATGAAGGTTGTCCCGGTAACTTCATTTCGGCAAGCAGTTCACTACCTTCAAAAACATTAACAATTATTATAAGTTAAGGCGGAAAAGGATTCTTACTCACTTTGTTCTTTTCCGCCTTTGATTATTTTAAAGTAGTAATTAAATCTTTAATTTTCATTAAAAAAACGTTATTTACCGTATTTATTATATGGGAGGGGGAAGTTAATGGAACGCTTACGTGAACTTTGGGATAATTATCGCTATCAGATATTAATCTTGTTATTCTTGCTCATGGTGGTAGTCGGCTGGTATTTAAAGGGCTCATCAGCACCGTCGTCATCGTCGACCCCCGTTAGTTTCACCAGTAGTAGTCAACCCTTGACTGCTAGTCAATCAACAATATCAACCGCCTCAGGACGAGTTTGTGTTGACGTGAAGGGTGCCGTTAAGCATCCAGGTGTTTATAAATTACGGGGTGGATCACGTGTTGATGAGGCCATTACAGCTGCCGGAGGAGTTTTACCAGCAGCGGATATGAAGCAGGTTAATCGTGCTAAGCAGTTGACCGATCAGCAAGTTGTCTATATTCCACGACCTGGGGAGTCGGTTCCCGCGGCGGCCGGTGGCACAGCTAGTGACGCAACCGCCACGTCATCAAGTGCTCAGCCAGTTATTAATTTAAATACCGCTACTAAGGATCAGCTTTGCCAAATCACGGGAATTGGTGATAAAAAAGCTGATTTAATTCTTCAATACCGACAGGAACATGGTCAATTTAAAGCAGTTGATGATTTGAAACAGGTCAGTGGCTTTGGCGACAAGAGTGTTGACAAGATCCGGGATCAGTTAGCCGTCTAGTTTTTTGGTTTAGGTGAATTATTTGCTATACTAGAATTCAAATAAAGGAGTTGATACAAGATGGTAAAGAAAAGAATTGATTGGGATCAATATTTTATGATTCAAGCGGCATTATTGGCTTCACGAAGTACTTGTAATCGCTTATCAGTCGGTGCAGTTTTGGTACGGGATAAACGGATCATTGCTGGTGGCTATAATGGTTCAGTATCTGGTGACGATCATTGTACTGATGTTGGTTGTTATTTACGGGGTGGTCATTGTGTTCGGACGATCCACGCGGAAATGAATGCAATTCTCCAATGTGCTAAGTTTGGTATCTCGACGGATGGGGCAAGTTTGTATGTGACCGATTTTCCGTGTCTTCAATGCACCAAAAGTTTGCTCCAAGCCGGTATTCGAGAAATTAATTATATTCGTAACTACCATAATGATGACTATGCAATGAAATTAATTCACCTTAAAAATGTTCACCTGCACCAAATTAAATTAGACGATAACATCCTAGATGAGGTTCACTTAGGCCAATACATCCGGCCTGAGCATCAGAACTGATTCGCCATTATTGGATTTTTCCGGCACTAGTAGCGGGATTAGCAACAGTTGCAATGTTGCGACCATGTAGCTGGTTTTGGATCTTGGGGCCGCCGCAGGCGCCGTGGCGTCTCGGGAAGCCGGCGATAGAACGCGACGGGCGAAGCCATCACAGGTGAACTCCAGGTACTAGTGGAAAGC
>NZ_JBFLGB010000075.1:0-7907 GCF_041859915.1 Limosilactobacillus sp. | reverse complement strand
GTCGATCAGTTCGTCATCGTCAACAAGGTCTGTCTTGTTCAGGAAGACAACGATGTAGTCAACGCCGACCTGACGAGCCAGCAGAATGTGTTCGCGAGTCTGTGGCATTGGGCCATCAGTAGCGGCAACGACCAAGATCGCACCATCCATCTGAGCGGCACCAGTGATCATGTTCTTAACGTAGTCAGCGTGACCTGGTGCATCGATGTGAGCATAGTGACGCTTTTCAGTTTCGTATTCAACATGGGCAGTGTTGATGGTGATACCACGTTCCTTTTCTTCTGGAGCGGCATCGATATCAGCAAACTTCTCTTCCTTTGCAAGGCCCTTCTTTGCCAATACCTTGGTGATAGCGGCAGTTAAAGTGGTCTTCCCATGGTCAACGTGGCCAATAGTACCAATGTTTACATGGGGCTTAGTACGTTCATAATGTTGTTTTTCAGCCATTAATGAAAACCTCCTGTTAATTTACAAGTATAATGCCAGCCGTCTCAAGGAAATGACTGACACACCCTTAAGCATATTGTACTACTTCTTTTTGCCAATTGAAAGCTCTGTAACAACGGTTTGAAGAAGAATTCTTAAATATCATATCAACTATCATCGAGTTTGTAAATAAATTTAGCAATGTTTTTTAGACTAAATTCAAAAAATTTTATTTATTCCCCTGAGCAAGCTCATTAATCCGCGTCGTAATTAGTTGCTGCCACTTGACTGCCTGATCAGTAGTCGGTATTTTCTGCCCATTAATTGTGGCAAGCAAAACGGCTACCCAGCGTTGGGGATCAGTAATCACTGTTGTTATTCGTGGAAAAAGAAACATTATTTGCAGGTTAAACTGCTGACTAGCAAGCTGGTAACGCATGATATCTTGATTTGCAAGGCGTTTACGAAGGGTCCGCCGAACTGCGTGCACTATTGGTAAATCATCCGAGGCTTTTAATTGAGCCGGGATAACTTGATACTCATGGTTATCAAGCCACAAATAGGTGACACTAGTAGCCACCCCAATGGCTCGTAACTTTTCCAAAATATCACTCTTAATCAATGGCTGGACAAACGGATCACGAAGTACAAAACGGGTTCCTAAGAGAAAATCATTTAGGGGCAAATTATAGGCATTATCCAACCGCTCTCGTTGTTGCCGAATATTCCCATCGCCAAGGTGATAAAACTGCTGAAGTGTTTGTTTAATCGTTGCCTGATACTTAAGCTCGGCTGCCTGTTCACTGTCAGTAATTAATTGTTTCAATTCCGTCTGCCAGGTCTGTGGAGCACCGGTAATAAACAAGCGAGCCTTTATAAAATGCTGGTTGGCTAATAGGACCTGGAGTGCCAATTTAGCATCTACTTGCGTCCCTAAAAAAAGCGTTGGTTGATCAAAAACCAGGTTTTGTGCTTGAATATACTGGTGAAGATGAACTAGCACTAGTACCTGCTTTTTAACGATAACGGGCGTATTAGTAATTGCCAGTAAATTGCCAAGAATATTACTAGCTGCCTGCCATTTCTGTTGCCTGATCAGGATCATGGCGCGCCGAAATTGTCTCTTTTGTCGTTCATCCATGTTAGTTCCTCCCCAAAAGAAAAGGAGCCTCCAGCATTTACTGCTGACTAACTCCTTACAACCATGGTTACTTATTATTCTTTTGTGCCTGCTTTTCATGCTTACGGCCACGCCCACGACCACGGTGATGACCATTAGTTACTTTCTTTTCTTTGTTAGGTGCAGGTTTGCTTTCGTTATTACCCTTTTTATTCTTTCGCTTAGCGTGTTGGTTAATTTCCATAATTACTGGCAAAATAACCGGGTGCCGTTTAGTTTGGTCGAAGAGAAAACGATTAAGCTTTTCTCGCACGTCCTGTTTAAGGTGACTCCAATCGAATTCCTTCTTGTTTAAGTTTTCTTGAACTACCTTCTCAACCAGGTCTGCACTTTGTTTCATCAGCTGCCGATTGGTTTTCACAAAGACAAAACCACGAGAGGTAATTTGTGGTCGAGCGACGATCTTCTTCTTTTTACGGTCAATTGTTGCCACCACAACAAAAATACCGTCTTCAGAAAGGACTCGTCGATCCCGGAGCACAATGTTACCGATATCACCGATCCCGGTTCCATCAATCATCGTGTTGCCAACATCAATATGGCCACTAAGGTGGAATTCACCCTTCTTGTAGGTTAAAACGTCCCCTTTAGCCGTAATGAAGATGTGATCAGCCGGAATTCCAACTTCTTCCGCAAGTTGTGCATGCTTATCAAGCAAGCGGTATTCACCCTGGATCGGGATAAAGTACTTAGGCTTCATGAAGTTCAGCATTAATTGTTCATCATTTTGATTAGCATGACCAGATGGGTTTAAATCATCAGAAATAAATTTAACCTCAGCACCAGTCCGATAAATCATGTCCTTGGTCTTTTGAACCTCAGTCTCTTGTGCATAGGATGGAGTGGTCGTCACAAAGACTAAGTCGGTATCCGTCAAATGCAGTTTTGGATTGTCACCACTAGCGATTTGCTGCAAAGACTTGATTGGTTCACCCATTTTCCCTGTTTCTAGAATAATAACTTGGTCTGGTTGGAGATGATTGGCTTCTTTCATGCTGATCAACAAATCTTGCGGCAGTTTCAACTTACCAAGGCTCATTGCCGTATTAATGATCTGCTCCAGGTCCTTACCGGAAAGCACAATTTTCCGGTGTGCTGCCACAGCGGCATTAATAATCTGCTGAACCCGCATGATATTAGAAGCGACACTAGCAACAATAATCCGTCCATTTTGGTGAACAAAATTTTCCTTGATATATTCACCGATATCCTTTTCCCGGGCAGAAATACCAGTAATACCAGCACCAGCCGAATCACTTAATAATGCCAAAACGCCTTGAGAACCAATCTCTGCCAGTCGGGCCAAATCAGTTTGGTACCCCCGCGTCGCCGTCTGATCAAATTTAAAGTCACCAGTGTAAACAATGTTCCCTGCACTAGTTTCAAGGACTATTCCAAGAGTTTCTGGAATAGTATGTGTTGTTTGAAAGAAGGAGACCGTAACGTCATTAAAGTCAATTGCCGTTGAAGCATCAACAACGTGAAAATCATTAAATTTTCTGACCTTCTTGTGACTTTTAACAGCTAGCTTGGCCAGGGCGATCGTCATTTCACTTCCAAAAACAGGAACATTGAAATCCATTAAGAAGTATGGTAAAGCACCAATTGAATCAGCATGGCCATGGGTCAAGAAGACCCCCACAATTTGATTCTTATGTTGACGTAAGTAATCCCAGTCAGGAATAACAACGTCAATCCCCATCAGCTCATTTTCGGGATACTTTAACCCCACGTCTAAGATAAAAATTTGGTTCTCCACCTCAACGGCGTACATATTTTTACCATTTTCACGTACTCCGCCAAATGGAATAATTTTAATATTACTACTCATCGAGTAAGCTCCTTTGATTTAGTTTTGAACTTCCCCACCATCTACAGGTAGGATTTTTATTTTCGTTCACAATTAGCTATTCATATCTTACCACAATCAAAGATCGCATTGGAACTAATAACAGCAGCAGAAACAAAAAAGCGCTCCAGCAAATGCTGGAACGCCTATATAAGTAAAGATTAACGACGAAGGCCTAACTTCTTGATCAATTCACGGTAGGCAGGCAAATTAGTCCGCCGTAAGTAGGCTAATAGATTCCGCCGGTGACCAATCTTCTTCATCAGGCCACGCTGAGAGTGATAGTCATGCTTGTGAGTCCGTAGGTGATCGTTCAGTTCATTAATGTCAGCAGTTAAAACCGCTACCTGAACCTGGGTTGAACCCGTATCGCCTTCATGAGTAGCAAATTCTTTAATAATTTGATCTTTACGTTCTTTAGAAATAGCCATGCTATTTTCCCACCTTTCAAATAATAATGCGCCTAGTTCTAAGTACGACGTCGGTGAGGATCGTCAAACTGAGAAGAGGCAGCTGGTTGATTAACCTTTAATACTATAACCGATTCCCCATCTTCTTGCAAGCTGAACAACAAAATCTTTGTTTAATGATTCGAAACTATTGCATTGCCTGCCAGTCTTTTGTATAATGAAAAACGTTGAAAATTCTGGTCAACTGAATAACCGGGTAATGGAGGTGAAACTCATGCCAATTATCAAATCAGCAATCAAACGTGTTAAAACTAGTGCCAAGGCAGAAGCTAAGAATGCTTCTCAATTAAGCCATATGCGGACCGCTATTAAGAAGTTCGATAAGGCCAAGCTTGCTGGTGAAGGTGACCTTGACAAGCTGTACAAGGATGCTCTTTCAGCAATTGACCGTGCCCACTCCAAGGGCCTCATCAAGGCTAATAAAGCTGCACGTGATAAGTCACGTTTAGCCGCTCGTTACAATAAGTAATAAGCATTTCTAAAAAGGTCAGTTAAACTGGCCTTTTTGTTTTTTTAAATAATGATATATTTCAATGAAAAAGAGATCGAATGTTTAACTAACGTTTGTCGTCAAATAAACAACGTTAGTCTTTAATTCGGTCTCTTTTTATATTGACTCACTAATTAGCCATCTTGGCTTGGTGAGTATACTGCAACATAAATAATTGAAAAAGTAAAGCTGGATCACGCTGGGTCGTCTTTAAAGCCTGTTCAATCCGAATTAATCCCAAATAAGCATTTTCAAGACTTAGCATCGAAAAATGACGGGCCGTTTGTAAGCCTAATTTGACCCGGTATGGATGGACATTAAGCCTTTTGGCTAAGCTCCCTTGACTAAGGCCGTGTTGGTTTAGTACCTTTAGTTGAATTAACAGGCGAAATTGACCTACCAAAACGGCATTAATCCGCAACGGTTGCTGCTGCCCAGCAAGTAACTGACGATAAAGGCTAAGTGCTTTAATTTGATCATGGCGCAGCACTGCAGTTACCAAGTCAAAGACATTTTCATCTAATGATTGTGGAACCAAAGCCGCAACCATTTGTTGAGTAATATGATGATCCTGATAAGCTAAGATCTTTAGCTTAGCTAAGTTGGCTTCCATCAAGCCATAGTCAGCATTTGTTCGTTGTACTAATTCATTAACCGCCGCTTGATCTATTTTAAAATTAGCAGCCATCAACTGGTCCACTACCTGTTGACGAGCCTGTCGTTCATTAAGGGGAGCGGCATCAACAGTAACTGCCGTTTTCTTTAGAGATTTAACGACGCCCTTACGCCCATCCAGTTTTTCATAAGGGGCTAAAATTACTAAAATAGTTGTTTCCTGTGGATGAGCTAGGTACCGCTTTAAGGCATCAACATCATGATCAATCGTGCCACGCTTTTTAATACTAGTTAAAAAATACGGCTTATTAATAACTACCAAACGTCGCTTTCCGAAAAATGGCATGGCTAGGGCATCATCTAACGCCGTTGCAAGTGGAGTAGTCTCCATATCATAACGACCAATATTCATTACTCGTTCCTCTTTGGGTATCAAAGTAAGAAATTGATCAAGTGCCTGATGCTGCAAAGCCTGCTGAGTACCAAGCACCAAGTAAACGGGTGCCAGTCGATGATTTTTCAATTGTTTAGACAGTTCGGTAATGTCCATTTCAGTTCGTCCCCTCGTAATGTAGTTGTCCAATTGCCCTTTCCCCAACAGTATCGATACCTAATCATACCGTATTGTTGAGTCGAAAGGTAATTAATGTGTTCATCGCGTAATTCTTTAATCACTTCATCATTAGGATGATGATAACGATTAAAACGACCTGCCGAAATAATAGCCCACTGTGGCCGTAATTGGTGTAGAAATTGTTGGTCACTCGCGGTTCTACTACCATGGTGACCTAATTTAAGAACATCAGCTTGCAACTGCGGGTAACGTGCAATTACTGCTCGTTCCCCAGGCCGATCTAAGTCGCCGGTAAAGACAAATCGTTTACCACCAAATTGGCCTGCCAATACCAAAGAATCTTGATTTTGTGCCGTTCCTGGTTGGAAAGGGTGTAAAATCTTCAACCCTAAATCAAGGTCGGGATGCTGATCAGTTACCGGAATAACCGGTGGAACTTGTTGTGGTCCAAGCTTGTTGTGTAATCCTCGCTGGTGTTCCATTCCTGCGGGAACAGCAATCTGGCCGACTTGCATTGCCTGTAAGACCGTCGGCAGATAACCAATATGATCAGTGTCATGGTGACTTAGATAGATAGTATCGATTCGACTAATACCCAAACTCTTTAAATAATTAATACTAGTTCGACTGGCTACATTCCGGCCCGTGTTCGATCGAAAATGGCCAAAAGTAAGCTTACCACCAGTATCAATCATCATTACTCGTCGATTAAAGGGTTCGCGAATAATAATGCAATCTCCTTGTCCAATATCGACAAAGGTTACTTCCCCACTCAAAGGAAAATGAATTAATATAAAACAAGCCATATAAGCCAATAGTAGGGTTGCCCACCGCCATTTATTTTTACCGGCAATACACCAGAGGGTCAAACCAAACAAGATTAGGCTAACTAATAATGGTGGCTTTCCAAAATGAACCTCCCCAGGTAACCGTGCTCCTAAAGCCATTAATCTTTGAAAAAGAATTAATAATTGGTTAACCGGTTCTGCTAGTACTGGCAATAACCAAAAGCTAGTTGCTGACAAAATTATCAGTGGGAACAACACTAAGGAAAAGAATGGAATGAGCGGATAACTAATTAGCAAACTCAACCAGTGAAATTCAAATACATAAGATAAGATTGCGGGCATACTAATTAGTCCTAGGTAAACATTCCTTCGAAGAGCAGTTTGGTGACGATCCATTACCTGAAGCATTAGTGAAAGTAGGTAAGTTAATTGCCCCCCTAAGCTCAATAACAATTCAGGCTCCCAAATAAGGCCACCTAATAAACTAATTGCCCACCCATCTAAACTATCTAATCGCCATATTCCCCGTAGTAGTCCAACCTCTGCCATAATTACTGCCCGTACTAAGCTAACCGATCCACCCGCAATTATTAAGTAGCAAGGAAGCGACACCAATAAAAGGGTATCAATAAGCTCACGGTCTAACCACAAATAAGTACCTACCCTGCGTAAAATTGCTACCAATAAGACCACGTGCAGTCCTGAAATGCAAAAAAGGTGAATCACGCCAAGTCGTTTAACATTCGTCAGTAAATCAGCATTCCGCGGATCATTTTGACCAATCAATAACTGCCGACAATAACCGGCTAAGGGTTGCGGCATCCGGCCAAAGTAAGCACTTAAATCACGTCTCCAGACATGACAATACATTTGAAGGCTCCACCGCTTAACTATCTGTACACCCACTAATTGACGGATTCGCAACTGGTTAACAATACCCTGTTGACGGTAATAACGTTGCGAGTTAAATTCATTTTCATTAGTAGCCGGCATAACCGGTTGTAAATCACCTTCAACCTGCCAATATTGTGGATGGTTTAATCTTCGAATCAGTTGCCGCTGATGGTCATTATGGATAATCAGTGTCATTGTTTCACGTTGTTTTGTCCGTTGATCAACTCCCGTTAAGTAAGCTAAATCACCCTCACATTTAATATTATCAGGGAGAACTAAGATTGTCTGTGTTACGGGTAACCTCCCCGGCACTAGATTTTTATTGAGACGGTCCTGATAATGCTGGCAGCCAGCGATTGTCGCTCCTAAACACATTAGGCAAATGATTAACACAACTGGTCGCTTTAAATACCATCCACGGACCAATAGGTAAGCCACCAAGATCCAAAACCAGCTACATGGTCGCCGATCCGCGCACGCTACCGCGGCGGCACCCGGCACTTCCCCTCGGCACGCATGGCAGCGATGGCCGCGGAGCGTTCGTCCAGCAACTCTTGGACGTTGAACCCCGTGCAGGCGAGGCTCCAGCAGCGGGTCCAGAGATTCTGCGACCGTTCCCGG
>NZ_JBFLGB010000074.1:0-8057 GCF_041859915.1 Limosilactobacillus sp. | reverse complement strand
TCCTTAATTAAACGTTGTATACTGTAATTATACAATTTTATTAAAAGGATTAATTAAAATGAACCATAATCTTAGTGTGACTTGTCCCCAATGTGGCAAGTTAAACTTAGTAGGTAATACGCGTTGTAGTAACTGTGGTGCACCGCTACCAACAACCAAGTTAAAAAGCCGGACCCCGCATCGATTGTCGAAACGGTTCCTGGCAATTATTATTACTTTTAGTGTTATCGTAGCAACAATTCTAGTAGGCGTGATTATCCAACATAACCAAATCTTATCTTATGCGACCTTTCTCAATGCTGCTCCGCAACGAATAGAATTACTTGACTACCACCACCGTCTGGTTCGTCAATTTTACCTCATTGGTGATCAGCGTCATTTTGGTGTCAATGGTATCCATGGAACGGCTGCTTCAGTTAGTCGTCTTAGTCCACATGATGACTACCATAATGCTCCTCGAGTTGCTTATGCTGATAACCGGACTCGGGGAATCTTTACTATTTTTACCCCTTCAAGAATTGTACTAACCTATCCTTCAAAGAAAGGAAGATTAACGTATAGTGGGACTTGTCATGTAGTGGGTAATCCCCAGGTTCGTTATTTCCGTTGGTTGAACCTTAGTGGCGGGGTCACTAAATGATTTGAAATGGCTGATTGAGCTGCTTAAGATAACTTAACAATTTCTTGGTGCGCAGTCGTGAGAATGAGTAAGAGTATGGACTACCCTTTAGTTGAAAAGTGTGAGCACTGAGGTTGATAGAAACAACCCGGGCTGGGTTAATTAAATAGTGACGATGGGCCCGGAAGAGAGAATGAAACTGGTCCTCGAGCTCGTTTAACGTTCCAGTAACGGTGATGACTTGATTATTAACAGTATGGAGAAGAGATTGGTGTGAATTAATGGGATTCGGTTCGAGGTAGAGAATATCAGTTGCATTGATTCGCAGATAACCAGCGGCAGTTTTAATAACTAACTGTGGTTGGGGACCACGATTGATTTTTTTGAGGATAGCTTGAAAATCTACTTGTAATTTTTTGACAATATCGTCTTGATCTTTGGCGATAAAGTCGAGGGCTTCGGTACGATAATTGTACGTTGTTGGTAGGAATTCATCGTGGACAGTGATGAAGATGATAGTTGCCAAGACATCTTGTTGACGAATAAGCTGGCTTACCTTGAAGCCGGCTTTTTTATCACCGTTAATTTCCAGGTCTAACAAGAAAACGTTATGGATATTCGGTGCGGGTAGTTTTAAATCCTGTATGGATGACCATGCAGTGATATTTAATTTCGAAATAGATAATTTATCAGCAAGTAGGCGAATTACTTTTTCTAGATATTGTTGCTCGATCCAGCGATCTTCGAGAATAAAAACATTCATTGGTTAAGTGCCCCCGTCTAATTAATTATTATTAATAATAATCTTTTTACTTGTTGACTGTCATTCCTGTGGCGTAATTAGGCTGATCTTATAACGCTTACTGAAAAAAACGTCACTTGAGTGAATGCTGCTGTGAAATGATGTTTGAATTAACCGTTATGATATAATAAGTCGATTAGATCACAACGATTGGGATGAGTTGTTACATGAAAAAATTTGGTACGGTGAGTAAGACTTATTTGATCATTGGTTCTCTCATTTTTGGCATGATTTTTGGGGCCGGTAATTTGGTTTTCCCAGTTCACCTGGGTCAGTTGGCTGGTCAGCACTGGTTGGTAGCAGCTAGTGGTTTCATTCTCTCAGGAGTTTTTCTGCCGCTCTTTGCTTTGCTAGCAATTAGTATTACCCGGTCACGGGGCCTTTTTGAGCTTGCCCTACCAGTGGGCCCTTGGTTTGCCCTGCTCTTTTTACTATTGGTTCACGTTACAATTGGACCACTTTGTGCAACACCGCGTTCGGCAACAGTTCCTTACGCAATTGGGGTTGCGCCCTACCTGAGTCATGAAATGCAACCATGGGGATTGGCTTTATATACGGGTGCTTTTTTTCTTTTGGTATACTTTTTTGCTACTCGTAAAGGTAAGGTTACACAAATTATTGGTAAGGTGCTTAATCCCGTTTTCCTAGTTATGCTTTTCATAATCTTTTTCTTGGCCTTCCTGCGCCCAATGGGGAAACTGTCCACACCACGACCGAGTGCTGCCTATGTTCAGCATGCCTTTTCCAGTGGCTTTCTCCAAGGATACAATACGATGGATGCACTGGCCATGTTAATCTTTGGGGTTACGATTATCGCGGCGGTTCGGCAGCTTGGCTTTAACGGTCAGCGAGTTTCGTTAGCCACGGCGAAGGGCGGAGTGGTTGGCATCTTGGGAGTAGGGTTAATGTATCTGGGCCTGATTTACCTAGGAACCACCAGCCGCCATCGCTTTGCAATTGCGGCTAACGGTGGGACAACCCTTAACCAAGTAGCTCATTACTACCTTGGTAATTTTGGCAATGCATTGCTTTTAACTCTAGCCACCATTACTTGTATGACCACGGCATTAGGATTGGTAATTGCCTTTTCACAAGATCTGCATGATCGTTTTCCACGAGTTTCTTATCAGACCTTTTTGCGGTTAAATTGTTTGCTGTCTTTTGCTATTGCTAATTTGGGCCTTGACCAAATTGTAACTTGGTCTACGCCACTATTAATGGTGCTTTATCCCCTTGCAATTGCCCTGATCGGCCTGGGAATGGGTGCACCCCTTATTGGACAAAGCCCAATCGTCTATCGAATAACATTGCTTTTTACCGTTATACCGGCTTGCTTTGATATGGTGAATGCCTTCCCCCCGGTACTACGAAAGCTGAAATTGAGCCAAATTATGATTGACTTTGCTCAACACAATCTACCGTTATATGATCTTGGCATGGGGTGGTTGCCTTTTGCCGTAATTGGGTTAGTGGTTGGCTTACTGGCTCAACGGTTATGGTCCCAGCGTGGTGTATAATAATTAACAGATATTAATCGCGAGGAAGGTGGGCAAATGCAACGCCGATACTTGAGTATTGATGTGGGAGGAACGGCAATTAAGAGCGCAATTATTGACCATTCGGGTAACATCATTGCTAAGGGACGGATAAGTACGCCGCAAGGTAAAGCTGCTTTCTTACGAGCTTTGATCACAATTGTTGATCGCCAGCCCGGTGCCGCTGCGCTTTGTGTTAGTGTTCCCGGAATCGTTAATCCGACAAATGGTGGCGTTCATTTTACTGGTGCACTCGGCTTTATGGGTGATTTCCCCTTAGCTAATTATTTACGGTCTCATGCAAAGAAGCCGGTCTATGTTGGGAATGATGCTAATTGTGCTACGCTGGCAGAGATGTGGTTAGGAAATTTGAATGGTATTAGGAATGGTGCTGTAATCACTCTAGGAACTTCGGTCGGTGGTGGTCTGGTGATCAATGGCCGGCTTTTGCACGGCCCTCATTTTCGGGCAGGAGAATTAAGCGCTATTATTAACGATGCTGCTTCAGCTGATCCTCATCAAGCAACGGTCGGGGCTAATACTTCTGCCGTCAAAATGGTCATGGCGGTCTCACAAGCTTGTTACCTAGCAAACCCTAAGGACGGTCGCCGCGCTTTTAAGGAGATTAATCGTCACAATCCGGCCGCTTGGCAGGCTTTTACCGAATTTTGCCGCCGGGTAGCTATCCTAATTATTAATTTGCAAGCAGTGCTTGACCTGGAACGGGTGTTGATTGGCGGTGGAATTAGTGCCCAACCGGTGTTAATTACCGAGATTCGTCATCAGTTCCAGCAGTTGCAGGCCCATGATCGGCGTTTACATGATGATATTCAAATGCCGGAAATCATGGCCGCCCACTTTGGCAATGAGGCTAACCTATTGGGTGCGCTCTATGGCTTGTTGTTAAAGATTGAGGAGGAATAAAATGACAATTCGTGCAGTTGCCACCGATATTGATGGTACTTTTTTGACCAACCAGCGTGGTTATGACCACCGATTATTTCACCAGGTTTATCAAGCATTAGTAAAGCAAAATGTAAGGCTGATCGTGGCGAGCGGTGACCAATATTATTTTCTACGTTCACTCTTTCCGAAGGTTGCTGATCAACTGGCCTTTGTGGCTGAGAACGGTGCTTTGACTATCGATCGTGGAGTTGAAGTTCACTGTGGGCGCCTGACTAGAAAAAATGCTTATGATATTTGGCAATATGTTGACTACCTATCAGGGGTTAATTACGTGATTTGTGGCCGTCATTCCGCTTATGTTATGAGTACGGCGCCACAAGCTTTTAAGCAAGAAATGCATCAATTTTACGCTCGTTGTCGGGAAATTAATGACTTTACGGATATCCATGATGACCTTATTTTCAAATTTGCTTTGGGGGTTCCTGGCAACCAAATGCGGGCAATTGCTCATGACATTGATACCCGCTTTGCTGGTGTTATTCGGGCAACGGCGAGTGGTTACGGGGTAATTGACTTAATTATCCCAGGATTAGATAAGTCTTATGGTCTTAAACTCTTATTGGATCGTTGGCAACTTGCTCCCCAAGAATTAGCTGTCTTTGGGGATGGTGAAAACGACCTCGAAATGTTTAATTTAGCCGGAATTAGTTATGCGATGGGCAACGCGCCAACTAATGTTCAAGCTGCTGCTACCCAGGTAATTGGTACTAATAATGAGCAGGCAGTATTACATCAATTAGCTAAGTTGTTTGTAGAATAAAAAATCCTACCAAGTCCTGAAGCTTTTTCAGACTTGGTAGGATTTTTTTACTTTTTTTGGTAAGGGAAACGTGCCATTTCTGGCAAACGGTTCCAGCGAACGGGGTAGCCAGCTCCGTGAGCACAAAAAACCGAATCAGGTGTGTTATCAAGGTCGGCCACGGGGTCATAGTGATGATTAGCAATTACTGTAGAAGCGTTGTGGCATGGTTGATAACCGGCGACAACGCATTCAAGCTGTCCCTGACCGTGAGTATAGTTGCGAACAGTCTGCTGGTAGTCACGCATTGTGGCAACCGGTGCTTGACCAGTAATAGTAGTTAGAGAAGATTCGGCGGCTAAGTTAAAAGTACCGTGCATCTGTTGAATATCGTTGATAGCTCGACCAACTGAACTTTGCGGGATCGTAAGCCGGAACTGGTACCACGGTTCTAATAATTGACATTGATTTTGTTGTTTTAATTCCATCAGCCCTTGCCGAACCGCCCGCCAGGTGGCCTCGCGGAAATCACCGCCGACGGAATGTACAATATTGCCTTTGCCACCGATAAGGGTGATCTTGACGTCGGTTAAGGGAGCCCCGATAAGGACCCCTAAATGCTCCTTAGCACGAAGACTAGTCATGACCTGATTTTGCCAGTTATGGTTAAGAACATCAGTCCGGCAAACATTGGCGAATTGTAAGCCGCTGCCCACTTGGCCGGGCTCTAATAAAAGGTGAACTTCGGCATAATGACGGAGCGGTTCGAAGTGACCAACTCCTTCAACCGAACCAGTGGTGGTTTCCTGGTAGAGAATCTGCCCCTGGTCAAAATGCAACTGCAAATTGAAACGCTGAGCCAGCAATTGTTGAAGGACTTCTAGCTGAACGGTTCCCATCAAATTAACGTGAATTTCTTGCAAGTGGGGTGACCACTTAACCTGGAGTTGGGGATCCTCATCAGCGAGCTGGCGGAGGGACGTTAGACAATGGTGGATATCATTACCATTGGGATCCACGGCATAAGTTAATACCGGTTGAAATTGAGGCGGTTGCTGGTTGGACGTATCACCAAGGCCTTGTCCCACAAAGGTAGTTGTCAATCCGGTGATGGCACAAACGTTACCAGCCGAGACAGCTTGTTTGATGGTAAATTTCCGCCCGTTGTAATCTCGTAATTGGTTAGCCTTTTGTTGAGGAAGCAATTCTGCTTTAGCTTGCAGTTGTCCACCAGTAACCCGGACCCAGGTTAAGCGTTCATTACCGTCGTGAGAAATTTTGAATACCCGGGCACTAAACTTCTGCTTAGGGGTGAATGCTTGCGTCCATTGTTGGAGCCCGGCTAGGAAATCATCAATACCGGTTAACTTAAGGGCAGAGCCACAATAACAAGGAGTCACTTTGCGTTGCTTAATTAATCGTTGAATTGTCGCGACTTTTAAATGATTAGTATTGAGGTATTCTTCTAAGGCGTCATCATCTTGACTAGCAATATTCTCGATGGTGGTAGTAGAAAGTGAACTGGTAAATGGTAAACACCCCGCTGAAAAACGTTTTTGTAATTGGCCAATTACTGCTTGCGGATTGGCACCCACGTTGTCAACCTTGTTAATAAAAATGAAAGTAGGTACTTGATAATGTTTAAGGAGTTGCCAGAGGGCGGTGGTGCTACCATTTAGGCTTTCAGTAGCATCGACCACGAGAATGGCGTAGTCCAGGACTTGAAGCACTTGCTCAGTTTGCGCCACAAAGTCAATATGACCAGGGGTATCAAGGAGAGTAATTGCCAAATCGTGATAATTAAACTTTGCCACGTGGGAAAAGATGGTGATACCACGCTGCTTTTCGAGTTGGTCAGGATCGAGGAAGGCATTTCCTTTGTCAACGCGGCCTAGTTTGCGTAGTGCCCCGGTTTTATAAAGCAGGGCCTCCGCAAGGGTCGTTTTACCGGCATCGACATGGGCCACAATTCCGGCAACAATTTGCTTCATGTTCGCTAATCTTCCTTCTATGAATCAGTTACTTTGCCTTTTGTGTATTCTTGATTTGGACCACCATGACGTCACACCGAGCGTTGCGGTTAACATAATTGGTAACCGAGCCGATAACAAATCGTTCCATCCCCGAAAGGCCAGTCGTGCCGATCACAATTAAGTCATTGTGGTGGTCAGCTGGGAATTCACGAGCAATGACCCGCTTAGGATTACCAAATCGAATATGAATGGCGACTTCTTTGACACCAGCTTTTTCTGCCTGAGCTTTCAAATCATTTAACCGTTCTTCAGCGGTATGAACGGCGTCATATGTTTCCTGGTCACTGAGGACGGCATTACTAAAACCATCGGCGACCTGATCGACTTGAGCGATATTTAAGATGTCGAGGTGGGCGTTATTACGCAAAGCCACATTGATAGCGGCGGCAACCACCTGTTGGGTAGCTTGAGAACCATCGACGGCAGCAACAATGTTATGGTATTGGAAGTCGTTTGTCATGATCAAAACTCCTTTAATTTTGCGAATGTTTACCTATATTATAAGTTTTTTTGGTTTATTTTGACATAATTATTGATCATTTTAAGTAGAATTTGTTGAAAACGTTTCCGAAGATGGTTACAATACACTTGAAAACTAAATGATAATTTTGTCTTCATTTAGGATGATTTGAGGAAAAGGGGTTACGCGCTATGCGTTATGTTTCAATGACTTCCCACAATATTGGGATGAATTTAGCAACTGAGCAATATTTGATGAATGACAAAGACTTTGGCAATGAGCCATTGGTACTGTTTTACTATGAGAAACCATGTATCATTGTTGGCCGGAACCAAAATACCCAAGAAGAAATCAACCAGGACTACGTTAAGGAACATCATATTCGCGTAACCCGGCGGCTATCTGGCGGTGGTGCTGTTTACCAAGACTTAGGAAATCTGTGCTTCAGTTTTGTGGTACCAAGTGATAGCGAAGAATTCGGTGATTTCAAGTCCTTTACTCAGCCAATCGTTGATGTCCTGCACAAGATGGGAGCAACTGATGCTGAAGTCAGTGGCCGAAATGATATTACGATTGATGGCAAGAAGTTCTCCGGCAACGCCATGTACTCACGGAACGGGAAGACCTTCTCCCATGGTACTTTGATGCTGGATGTTGACCTGAGCGTGGTTACTAAGGCCCTTCATGTTGCCAAGGATAAGATTGAATCCAAGGGTATTAAGTCCGTTCGTGCTCGGGTTACTAACCTGCGGCCATACCTGAGTGCAAATTATATTCCTCACCAAAGATCGAACAAGACCGTCATTATTTTGCACGGCTACATGAACAATAAGGATAAAATGGGTGCTTATGCCGCACTTTTTCACCGA
Organism: Limosilactobacillus sp.; assembly: GCF_041859915.1. Classification (GTDB taxonomy): domain Bacteria; phylum Bacillota; class Bacilli; order Lactobacillales; family Lactobacillaceae; genus Limosilactobacillus. The sequence goes on along the minus strand of NZ_JBFLGB010000074.1, from coordinate 34 downwards.
CTTGGTTATAATGTCTTAATGCCAGACGCTCGAG
>NZ_JBFLGB010000073.1:0-8173 GCF_041859915.1 Limosilactobacillus sp. | reverse complement strand
TCTTAATGAAACTCCTGCCCGGCACACCGTACCAAAATCAGGATAAAATGAGTGCGTCACAGATTCATATGATGAATGAACAGTATGGCTTGAATAAGACAGTGTGGCAGAAATAATTGATCTATATTTTTGGGATGGTCCATGGTGATCTAGGAATTTCTTTCCAATTTTCAAGCCAGCCGCTAAAATGAAGATTAAAATGGCCCGTTTGATTACAGCAGATAATAAGAAGCCAGTCTCTACTGTTGCATTTATTTGTGGTGATGGTGGCAAGTATTGGTAAAGAGTTGCTTTCAATTGATCTAATCGCCATTGGCACCATGAAATAAAGGCTAATTCGTCAATCTTTGGAATGCCATAGGTTCTAGCATTCCGCATCTCTCATGTGACAACGACAATAATGATAGCAAAATCCCATCCAAATAGCAATACCCTTAGTACAAAAAATTAAATTTTTTCGTAAAATTAAAGGATGAGTACTCGATGAACTATTTCTTTTGTATTCGCCGACTACCTAAGTAGAGTCCAAGCGGCCAAGTCAACGCCCCAAGGATTAATGTTGTTAAGGTTATCTTTTGATTACGTGCTAGTTTTATTTGCCCTTCTCCTTTTGAAGTTGAGTTAAAATTCTCGTTTACCCTGCTTAGCTAATTTCAACTGAGGTCCATAATACGCAAGCAAGACTGCCATTGAGCTAAGAAATTTGATTGTTGCCATTCATTAATCCGTTTGTTACGAACGCCAACCGCCTGATTAAGGTAAGTCACCAAACCACGAGTTAATGACGGGTGAATGCCATGCAGGTGCCCATAGCAAGCATAATAAACATTACCACTCTTTTCTAATAATCGACCGAGGCGGTCACTACCCATCATAGCATTAATCATCTGGTAAAAATACTCACGCCGGGGAGTGTCTACCGCTGCCGGTTTAGGTGCCAAGAGTTCGTGCCGAGGAGCAAAGTGAGTTAATAAGATAACCCGCTTATGATCTTGCTGAGCCGCCATCAACTGAGCACGAACTTGCTCCAATACCCGATCCATTTGTTCTCGATCATCCCCTGGTAAATCAATCACACTATCCAACCAGTATACTCGTTTCCACCGGGTCACCCGTTGTGGCTGATCAGCATATTTTGAAAAAGAGTAATCATACCAACCGTTATTGCCAATCACCCGCCAATTTGTACCAGGAAGGTCAACAAACCGGTTGTGCAGATAAGCCGGATCAGCTAACGTTTCAACCAGGTGATAAGGAGCATGCTGCAACAAATCATGATTGCCAGCAATATAATAAACCCGAGTTTGCCCTGCTAGAAGTGTTTGCAATTGATCCAGATAGTGTCGTGTCTGAGTAAAGTCATTAAAAAGGTCGCCTCCATAAAAGTAATATTGAATTCCATGTTGGGCCAAATAATCTGCTTGACCCTTTAAAGCCTGATCGGGATCAACTCGATTAACATCAATGTGATTATCACTACTAAACGCTATGCGAATTTTCATAATATTTTCATACCAGCTTTTATTGCTTGTGCCAAAGGTTTGAACAGTTTTATATTCTCTGCTAATCCCTTTAGGACCCTATTTATATAAGCTAAGCTCTCAACTTTTAATTATAACAAAACGACACCCTCAAACGAAGGTGCCGTTTAAATAAAACGCCTATTAAACGTCTCAACTAGTTTAGTTAATTCTAATTGTGCCTAGCAAAAGAGCGCTTTTATTGATGATTAGTCAAGAACCGCATCTGTGCCCCGATAATCTTATTAAAGGCTGGGGTTTCATTTGGTACATTGAGCGCCCGAAATGGAAAAGTTGCCCGATAGGTAACGACTCCTGGATCAGTCGCTTGGTTTAGTGAATCCATCATCTTTGCCGTAGTCAGTGTTCCCGTCAACAACTGAACATAGACACCAGGTAGGTTGATCTGAAGAACCTTAGATAAAAAGGCGATCTCTGGCAAAGGCAACGGTTGAACCCCAATTTGATGGTATTCATCCCCGGCCACCGCAAAAATAACTTGGTAAAGGCCTAATTGGTCCTGTTTCATTACCGCATCACTAGCAGTATCATTCAGCTTCTGAAAGGCATAGTCAGCTATTTCTGCTGGATAACGCAAGGCGGTTGATTGGTAATTAAGCTGTTCAGGAGATAGGAGATTGGTCACCGTTCCTAATGGATAGGCATACTCACCATCGCAAATATAGTTGAAGGCCACCAGCTGAGTTGCTTGATTATCCAGTTGGGGAAGGCGATCATCAGGTAAGATAATCAACCGACAATCCAAATCAAGGTTGGAAAGTCCCGCCAATAATTGTTGATACGAAGCCGGAACGAAAAGCAACTGGGGCTGCTCTACTTTTAAGATTTGAACGACATTTTCTAAAGTCGGTGGTTCAATATAACGCTTATCGCTTAACCGATAGCAGAGACTAATTGAACTAGGATTGGTATTAACAATGACAGTGTGGTAACCCTCCTGGTGTAGTTGACGCATCATCTGGGCCACAAAATAGTCACCAGAGTTACTCAATCCTAACCGCAAACCACCAGTGCCAATGATCACCGCACTAGGCTGCGCCGTTTTGGTCCCCTCATTTTCATCTTCAAAAGCAGAATAGAAGCTATTAGTATGTTGGGGAAATTCACCGGCGGACGGTTCAATCTCTTTGTACTTGGTGGTCAATCCATGATCAACTTCCATCTGATCGATCCGGTGTGGCGTCGTCTTCCAGAGATGAGCAATCAACTGGTTACTCAGTCCATAACCCTTAGCCTTGATCAAGACCGGTTCTTTGTTAGGATTTTCAAGTAATTCCTTGATGAGAAGGCGCATTTGGTTAATCTGATCAAAGTAATAAGGATCAATTTTAGTCATTTCGGACAGTTCTTCAACCGAGTATCCCCGGTTCATTGCCTCAATCAAGACGAACAGCCGCCCAGCCGCTGGATGCACTAATTTAACAATCAATTCATCATCCGTCAGCTTTTTCTGAGCTGTTAGGTGAAAATCAGTCGGCTCCTGATAACGCGATTCAAGAGCCTTAAAGAGGGCCTCAATGGTGGTCCGCCCAACCCCGAAAACGGTTCCTATCGACTTTTTCTCAGTACCAAGGACTGGGCTGGCACTCGGAATGGTATTAAATCCCCAAACCGGTACCCGGGCCGCAATGTGGTCCATCGCCGGTTCGATCAAGGCTGCATGGTGGGCATAATTGGGTCCGAGATCAATATCACGAAGTAGTTTTCCAGTGTAAAGTTGGGCACAAACTTCCGCAATTGGGTACCCCGTCGATTGAGCAACAAAGGAAGCAATTCGATCAAAATAAGGGCTATTTTTGATCACGTAAAACTTACTGCTTTCGGGGTCAAGAGCAAATTGAACATGATTAATCCCCACGATTCGCAGCTTGCGAGTAATCGCAAAGGCGGTATCACGCATGTCCTGAATTTGTCGATCCAACAAAGTCTGTGGTGGGTTAAAGGCAATCGAATCCCCAGCGTGAATACCAATCGGATCCATGTCTTCCACCATTGATAGCATCATCATTGTCCCCGAAGAATCCCGTTGAACAACTGCTTCGATTTCCTTGTAGCCAGCCAAGCTTTGCTGAACCAGTACCTGTTCTGCCCGGGACTGACTAAGGCAGCTCTGAACGGCCGGAGCTAATTCGCGCTCATCGTGGACAATCCGTCTGGTACTACTGTTCTTTGGCAGAACCGAACGAATAATAACCGGGTAGCCTAATTTACGGGCCTCACTCAAAGCATCCTGGTAATTATTAACCGTAATGACCGACTTCATTGGTGCCCCCATCTGATGAAGGGTCCGGCTAAGTAAAACCGGGTTGTTAATCTGACGAATCGTTGCTTCGGGAATTCCCAACAACTTAATGTTGCACTCCTGAACGATCCCCTTCTCAAGTAGTTCTTGGGTCAGCTCAAAGGCGCGTCGATTGCCAAGGGTTGGTAAAATGGCACGCGGTCGATAACGCCGGATTAATTGAACCAAGTTTTCAACGTTCAACGGGCCAATGCAAGCATGGTCAACCGCCGCTCGATTTTCTAAGCTGACCGAAAATGGGTTATCATCGGCTAAAATAGTCTGGATACCAAGTCGTTTAAAGACCGTTGTAACCAAGTAAGTAGTTGCGTCAAGTTCATCACCGTGCTGGACGTCATTAGCCCCCGCCCCAATGATTAGGACCGACTTGATAGTTGATTTAGTCATTAGCGCCGTGCTTCCTTCCGTCTGATCATATCTAAGAATTCATCAAAGAGTCCATCCGTTTCATCTGGACCTGGTGCACCATCCGGGAAAAATTGAACTGAAAAAGCCGGATATTGGCGGTGACGCAATCCCTGGGTACTGTTATCGATCATATCAGTATAGGTGATGAAAAGCTTCGTCCGGTCAACCGTTTGTGGATCAACCGCGTAGCCACCACCTTGACTGGCATAAACAATATGATCAGTAATAATCTCCCGAATTGGATGATTCATCCCGTGATGTTCAACTGGATAACGGACCACTTTAGCACCGTTAGCAATCCCAAAAAGTTCGTGACCCAGGCCAATTGCGAACAACGGAACCTTGGTCTGAATGGTCCTGATCATCTCCAGAACCGACTTTTTAATACTGTTAGGATTACCGGGACCGCTCGATAAGACCACTCCATCTGGATCCAAGCGTAGAATCTCGTCCGCAGTAACGTTATATGGTAAAACAGTAACGTTACATTTACGCCGGCTCAGTTCACGCAGTATCCCATTTTTTAAGCCAAAGTCGACTACGACAATGCTCAGGCCAACTCCCGGGTTAGGGTAAGGCTTCGGCGTGGCTACCTGGGCAACCTGCTGGTTAGTCAAAACCGTCGCGTGAAGCTGGTCAAAAGCATGATCATCCGGGACCGGAACAATACTGCCCTTTAATGGCTTTCCAGCATCACGAAGCTTATGGATAATTGCCCGGGTATCAACATTAGTAATTCCTGGAATATTCATCTGCTTAAGATACTGGTCTAATGTCATTCGCCGGACGTTATTGGTAGCCACGTTAGAAAGTGATCGCACCACAACTCCTTTAATGGTCGGAACGATCGTTTCATAATTATTACGTTGGATTCCATAACTGCCGATATTAGGCTGGGCAAACACCAAAATTTGATTATCATAAATCTGGTTAGTGATGATTTCTTGATAACCAGTCATACTGGTATTAAAAACTACCTCACCAAAGGTTACCGCGGGTGCACCAAAGCCTTCTCCGGCGAAAGTCGTTCCGTCCTCAAAAATTAGGTATCGTGCTGTCAATTTATCACTCACCCCTAAATATTGTTCACTTCTATTATCCAATTAATTCAGTGAAACACAAGCATTTACCGGTCAGTTCGATCTAATTTGTCGAGCATCTGCCGGAAATAATCCGGTAATGGAGCGGTAAAGGTCATTTGTTTACCAGTCCGCGGATGTTTAAAGCCTAATAGACGGGCGTGTAAATATTGGCCGTGACCTGGCAAGGTCTTCCGGGGACCGTACAATGGATCTCCCGCTAGCGGATGGCCAATATATTTCATATGAACCCGAATTTGATGGGTCCGACCAGTCTCCAAACGACAGGACACCAGCGTATAATGGCGATAACGCTTGAGAACCTTGAAATGGGTTACAGCATGGCGACCATCCGCCACTACCGCTTGCTTTTTGCGATCTTTACGGGAACGGCCCAGGGGCGCATCAATCGTCCCCCGGTCTTCTTTAATGACCCCGTGAACTAAGGCGACGTATTCTCGTTCATTTGTCTTAGCTTTCAATTGAGCTGCTAATGACCGGTGAGCCATGTCATTCTTGGCAACCATCAAGAGGCCCGATGTATCCTTGTCAATTCGGTGAACAATACCTGGACGGAACTCCCCGTTGATCGTTGACAATGGTGAATGGTAAAGCAACGCGTTGACTAAAGTATGATCGGGATGCCCCGGCGCCGGGTGAACAACCATCCCCTGGGGTTTATTGACCACAATCACGTCATCATCCTCATAAACAATATCGAGAGGGATATTTTCCGGTTCCAAATTAATCTTCTTTGGCTTTTCCGGCTTAATCGTTATCTGATCCCCAGCGGCTAACTTATACTTAGGCTTAACAACCTGACCGTTCACCGTCACATGGCCATTTTCAATCCACCGTTGCAATTGAGAACGAGAAAATTGCTTAAGATGATGACCGAGTTGTTTATCAATTCGGCCCTTCATTGTTGGTGTTACCGTTAGCTTCAATGGCTTTTCCACACTAATCGTCCTCTCTTAAAATAGTAATAATTAAAATAATGACGCCAATCGTCAGACAGCTGTCGGCAACGTTAAAAACGGGAAAATTAATAAACAAGGTCTCAAACATATCAACTACGTAACCGTGAGCCAGCCGATCAATAAAATTACCTAAAGCCCCCGCAAGGATCAAACAAAGGCCAATCATTAAGGCCCGCTGGTGATGCCAACGGTACATTAAATAAACAATCACTCCCACGGCAATCACCGTGATTAAGACAAAGAAGCCCTGTTGTCCAGTTAACATATTCCAGGCGGCCCCATTGTTGTGCAGGTTAGTTAAGGCAAGGGCCCCGGGAATAATGACATGGCTAGTTCCTAAACTGATGGTCGCAGCCACCCAGTGTTTAACTAATTGATCAAGGACTATTAGGACAGCCACCAGAATAACACTAATTCCGATACTCACGGTTTAACCCCCGCTCGTTGTAAAGCCAGCTGTAATTTTCTAATTCCCTGGTTAGTAAAGGTAAAGTTTAGGACTTCACCATTAACGGTCATTGAAACGGTATGCTTGGTAAAGCGCGGCTGCCGAACATCAACTAGCGGAATCGTTAGGTAATCCTTTTGCAATAACCGGCTAAAGACCAGTTTAGTCGGGGTAATGAGGACCGTCCGCCGCTTGATTTCTAAAAATGTTAAAATAACAAAAACAATAAAAAAGCTTGCAGAGATCCACTGAAAATGGGTAATCTCCAACCAGACAATTAATCCGGCAAGAAACAGTAAGAAGGTCCAGCACCAGCTAATAATCGTACCTGTTAGGTCAGGCTGGTAAAAATAACGGGTCTCTTCTTCCATCTAAATCAACTCTTCCTTTCAAAGTGAGGTAATTAATTTATGATTAAACTCTATACGGACGCTGCTAGCAAGGGTAACCCGGGTCCCACCGGTCTAGGAGTATTAGTGATCAACAATCACCACCAATACCAAGTGACTGGTACCTTAGCTCGCGCCGACAACCACCACGGTGAATTTGCGGCTGCCCGACTCGGCTTTCAATATTTACTAGATCATTTTGGCGCCCAGCAAACAGTGTTATTTTACACCGATAGTCGGGTCCTAAGCGATACTATCGGTAAAAATTATACAAAACGTTACCAAACCGAACTCACCGCCCTCAACCAGTTAATCAATCAGTTTACGATGGTCATTACCCGGTGGATCCCTGACCGGCAAAATCATGGGGCCCACCACCTGGCCAACCAGGCTTTGCGGGCGATTGAATAAGGATCCATCTTAACATAATAGACGGGAATTAATTATTTTACTTGGTAATTAACAACGGTGAATTTAAGTAGGAGAAAACTATTATGAAAACAGTAGACCACATTGTTGCATATCCAATTATCATCAAATACGTAGCAGATAATTCGGGCTATCCATATTTGGTAACCATCCCAGACTTAAATAATAGCATGACCGAAGGAAAATCAGTTGAAAATGCAATTGCAATGGCCAAAGATTATATCGGTACAACCAGTTTAGTAGAGGAATTGCCTAAGTCAAACTACACCCTGCCTAAGGCCAATAAAGGTGAAACTGTCACGCTTATCCGAGTTAACGTTTCAGAATATAAACGCAAGAACGACATAATAAGTTAAGAAGACTATTACCATTCCTAACTACATTAAATGAACTAGGTAAAGAAAATGGTATTAACTTCAGTGAGGTAATGACATCAGCACTAAAAGGAAGATTAAGTGTTTAACTCCAACAACTATTCTAAAACAAAAAACGGTAGCTAGTGCTATCGCCTTAATTGTTTATGTATCAACTCTTGTAGTTCTTTGAGGTCATCTTCCGTTGCAATGTCTCGAACAAACTTACGAGCATAAGAACGGT